>CAZCBG010000004.1:0-81544 GCA_964496885.1 uncultured Bacteroides sp.
TTTCGGAGAAAAACAGAAAGGAATCAGTCTTGCTGCAACCTATTACAAAACTTGCACCTTTCCTCTTTTCCGGTTTAAAAGATGAATACAAAGTCAACAATAATGAGCATTTTTAAATTATGCGAATCAAGGTTTGAATCATTTTTATACCTTTTTTGCCCGTTAGGGCATTTATATCTATAGAAAAAAGGTTTAAAATTATCTTTTGTCCGTAGGACATTAAAAATTATAGATAAAAATCCAAGGTATAATCCCTCCGGGAAATAATTCATGTTCTTGAATTATTTTCTATTGACATTGTTCTCCTACAGAGAAAAAATACATTCATTGATTTCCATGAAATTAGCTAAACAATTTTAAAAATTGAAATTGTTTTAAATCTTTTAGTTGAGTATAATTCTCGTAATTTTTTAGTTTTAATAAGCCGCAATTCAATCCTTGATTCGCATATATTATTAACATTCATAAAATATTTAGTTTATCTTTGTGTGAGATTTCTGTACAAATAATTTAATTAATTCTATAATTATTTAAACTGATGAAAAATATTATACTATTTAGCTTATTATGTTTAAGTTCTGTAATAAGCAATGCTCAATATTATACTCTTTCTTACAACTACAACCAAACAGCCATTACTTGTAATGCTACTTTTAAGGAAAGTTATGTGGGCAATTATTCGGATAATGAAGACTTATGGATGTCTTTTAAGCCCGATGCAAATCAATTTAGTCGAACTGCAATTACATTTTATCAATTTGACATACATCCATCAGATACTTTTTACATATACGATGGTTCTTCAATTACGGCACCTTTGATTGGAGCTTACAATAACAATCATCCGGTAGTCTTAAATTCTATTATACATGCCTCTCTGGCAAATGCAAGCGGACATCTTACTTTCAGACTAAAAACCGATGGCTCAAATACAGCAACAGGCTGGAATGCAAGCATCACATGTGCTAATATATGCCAGGCTGTAAGTATAAATATAGATACTTTACTCACCATTCCACATCCTTCCAATGGATTTATTAAGTTATGCAAAGATGATACTGCTACGTTTTCCTGTAATGTAACATTTCCCCAAAACAACCTGAATTATCATCAAAGTATTGCAGGTTCAATTTTTGAATGGAAGGTCGATTATAATATAATTAAACAAGGTCAAACTATTCAACATTCTTACAATTCAAATGGAGGCAAAATGGTTTTTATTAATTTTACTGATACAATAGGATGCAAAACTAAAGATTCAGTTGTAGTCAGAGTTTCTGCAATCCCAAATGTTGTTATACATCCGCTCAGTGATATTTGTAGCGGCAGTGCTCAATTGTTAACTGCGGGATATCTACCCAACTCAAGTTTTACAATCTTACCAGCCTATATTCCCCAAACAATTTATAATAATGATATTTTAACTTTTATTCCTGATGGACCGATATGCCCTCCTGGAATAATGCAGACATCGATTGTGATTAACAACAACCCTACTACAGCTGTAATAACAAGTGCAAATGATATTGAAGCTATATGTATAAATATGGAACATTCTTTTGTAGGGGATTTGGGTTTTAAAATCATTTGTCCAAACGGACAAAATGTAATTTTAGATCCCAATACACATTCAGGTTCAAATTACTTAGGCATACCTTTTGGAGGAAATAATCACAGTGCATTTGACAATGGGTGTCTTACTGCCAACAATCCCGCCGGTATAGGTTGGAATTATTGCTGGTCTGAAATATACCCAACCAATAATATGACTATAGACCAGTTAGGTTCGAGTAGTGGTGGGCCAGGAACCATATGGATTGACAATTCAAGAATAATAGATTCTACCAATCAATTTAATCACACCAACTATATCAAACCTCAGAATCCATTCAGCAGCTTAATTGGCTGTCCTTTAAATGGCATCTGGACTATGGAAATTACTGACGATTTTGCAACTGATAACGGATATCTTTTTCATTGGGATCTGCATTTTAATTCAAATTTAGTCAATTCACCGCCAGCATATCCTTTAGGCATCAACAATATGCAACTAGCAGGCCTTAACTTAACGTCTGTAAATGATACTATTGCAATAATTTCAACATCTACAGCAGGGATGTTCCCTTATTCTTTAATCATTACAGACAATTACGGATGTTCTGAAAGTTTTCAATCAACGCTTCATGTTATGGAATCTCCAACTGTTAACTTAGGAAATGACACCTCTCTTTGTGGATTTGGAATCATTGAATTGAATGCTTTAAATACAACAAATTCCAATTGTCAGTTTATTTGGAATACAGCTGCTACAACTCCCGCTATCACTATTAATGCTGATACAATTATTCATAGCTATTTTGTTCTCGTTTCCAAAAATTATCAAAACATAAGCTGTTATGCGAATGATACGATTTCTGTAGTTGCAAGTTTTATAGTGCCGGATAATGCAGGAACGATTACTGGACCAACAACTGTATGTGAGGGATTGCAAAATGTCGGCTATACTATACCGCCTATTAGCCATGCATTTCAATATATATGGAGTTATAACAATACAATTGTGTCCACTAATTTAAACAATAATGTCTTGATTGATTTTCCTACTAATATTTCGGGAAATTTAACAGTATATGGCAAAAACGGCTGTGGAACAGGAGCTCTATCGTCTTTAGCAATTACGATGATTCCTGCACCAACAGCAGCTGTTATTTATCAAAACGGAGATACTTTATTTTCTGATGTGACTAATGGAAACCAATGGTATTTGATAGGGTTTGGTTTAATTTCAGGCGCAACTTCCCAGCATTTAGCCATTTCTCAGAACGGAGCGTATTATTGTATCGTCACATCAAATATAAGCGGTTGCAAATCTGACACTTCAAACATATTACATGTAAATAGTTTAAGTGTGATGAATTTGAAGAACCCTTTATTAAATATTTCAGTATTTCCCAACCCATTTACAAATAATACTAAAATTTCCTATTTTTTAGCTGAGAATACAAAAGTTGAAATAAAAGTTTACAGTGTTACAGGACAATTAGAAACAACTATTCCGGCAAGTATACAAAATAAAGGAATACAACAAATTGATCTGGATGCAACTTTATTAAAACCAGGATTGTATTTTTATCAATTGAAAACAGACCAACACATTTATACTGGGAAATTAGTCAGATATTAAGTTTTCTCAACAGCTTTAATCCCGATTTCAAAACAATGCGTTGGCAATGCATTTATTTTCAGCCAGTCGGATTTAATTTGTTCATTGAGATAAACTGCACACAAGGTATTGGAAATATGATAAATATTCTTTCGTTTTCCGGGAGGACACCCATCCAAAATCCCTGCCATTACACTCCATCTCACGGTTTCTGGCTCTTGAGCATAATCGTGCCAAACGATGATTTTATTTTCGTCTTTTAATAATTGAAATGCAGTTTTTGTATCTTTTACAATACTTTCGTAATGATGGTCACCATCTACAAATACCAGATCGAATTGTTTTAAATAAGCTGCAAAATCATAATTTAGGGAATTACCTTCCAAATGTTTAACATTCTGGAGGTCTGACGAAAAAACACGGTGCATCTTAACGTAATCTTCGCTCATGCCCATTTCGAGGATTTCGATATCGGGCAGGTTTAAACTTACACAATTGGGAACTATGCTGGCAACATTGGCAACACTCTCCCCTCTCCATGTTCCGATTTCGAAATAATCTCTCACCTGGTAATTGCGCGCCAATGCTTTTAACAAGGCTATATCAATAGGCAAAGTAGCTCCATCCAGATAGGCATAAGGTTTTACTGTTTCGCTAAAATCAGGAAATAAATCAGTAATACCAATAAATGGCAATCCCTTGAGTAAATTATATTTTTTTTCAACATATTGCTGAAAAACACTTTCATCTTCAATGATATGGTTTAGCAAATAAGGTTTTTTAAGTATCAACCCGATTGCTTTTAGCGCTTTAATAACTTTATTCATAATGCTGTCTTTTTTTGAACGATCAATTGTTTTAAACGTTCATTATACAATTTTACATCCTTCCATTGAGGCATTAGCTCTTTTATTCCAAATCCACTATATTTCCTGAAATAAAAAACAACAACAAATGAAGTAATAATATAAGAGATGCTAGTTACAATAGCTGCTCCGTAAAATCCCCATTGAGGAATCGCCCAGAAACTCAATAACAAAGTAACGATCAATCCGAATGTTGATGCAATTGTATTAATGTATATTTTTCCGGTTCCTGAAAAATAATGCCCTATCAGAAGAGAAAAGCTATACACAATCACTCCTGGAGCCAAGCACAACATGATACGGTTGATGTTCACAAATTCCTTACCAAAAATATAACTATAAAATCCGGATGGAAGTAATATCATTAAAAAGATGATTGCAAAGCTTATCAACAAACTTATTTTGGTTAAATCTACGGTTAGCTTTTGAGAAGATTTGTAATCACTGGAATTCGAAATTCGGGCATACTGAACCATGGCCATACTTCCGCTAATCATCCATACTGCTTCGGTTAACGAAACCCCGTTGGAATAAATCCCCACTTGCTCAACACCCTTGTATTTCTCAAGCAGATAATAACTCAAACGGGCATTGAGCATTGAAGTAATATGAGAAATCTGATTAAAAAAACCCAACCTAAACATTTCAAAAAGTGTAGCTTTCCAATTTACAAATGGCTTTGATGAATCAATTGTATCCTTTTTTAGAAACAAGATACTTAAGAAAAAACTAAGAGAATAAGCAATATACAAAGCATACAGATATGACTTCAGATCTGTTGTTTTAAGGAACACAAAAAAAAGCATCAAAGCTGCCAACGTAAAAACAGGTTGTACAAAATTTATCCAGTTGGAAGCATTAACTTTTTCTTTACCCAATAATATATTTGAGTTGATGGCTGCAAAAGAGTTGATGAGCGAGAGCAAACAGATATGAATAACAAATTCTTTATCAACAATATTTGAGAAATAAAGAATACAATAAAAAACGAAGCCTGTAAATATACTCCAAATATAGGAAAGGCTGATTAAAAAGCTTATTTTAAAACGAGGAGTCAAATAAACCAGGGTAGCACCACCCGCAATGTTTACAAAAATAAGGATAAATGAAATGGTTGTGAGTACAATCGTTTGTTCACCTTTGCCAGATGCACCCAGAAATCTGGAAACAATTATGGCAATCAGCAAATTACAAATTGCAGAAACAAATTTTATTGAAAAAGTATTGAAAATTTTACCTATCACCGTAATTGTTTTTTTTGT
This sequence comes from uncultured Bacteroides sp., assembly GCA_964496885.1. GTDB lineage: Bacteria > Bacteroidota > Bacteroidia > Bacteroidales > JACABE01 > JACABE01. The sequence continues at coordinate 5,292 of CAZCBG010000004.1, forward strand.
TCAAAACCGATTGATAAACGTTTATATATTCTTTTCCGATTACATTATAGCTAAAATGATTTTCGGCATACGCTCTAATTTTTGTTGCATCGTAATTCCTGCAATTAGAGAGCATAAGCAAGATTGCAGAAATGAGCATTACAGAATTTTTTGCTTCAATTAAAATACCATTGTTTTCGTTAATATGTTCTGCAATACCACCAACATCGGTTGTCAAAACAGCTAATCCACAAGACATTGCTTCTGCAATTACACAGGGCAAATTTTCGTAATTGCTAAAAAGCAACAAAAAATCACATTGAGCGAGTATCGCAGCCACTTCGGCAGTATTCTTTTTACCATGATAAATTATTTTATCAGCAATCCCCAATCTTTCAATTTTGGACTGATATTGCTGAAAATCACCATCGCTGATTATTTCAAGTATAAAATCACTCCTTTGTTTTGCAATTTTCTGAATGGCTAGCAGTATTCCACTAAAGTTTTTTTGCTCATCATCCAATGACGAAATATGTATTATATGTTTTATTGTATCTGATGTCAGTTCTTTTTTTTTAAATAAATTGGTTTCAACTACATTCGGTATTACTTTATAATCTCCTGTAATATTAAAATCCTGCATTGCCTTTGCAAGGCTGCGTGTAACTGGTGTTAATGCTCCAGCTTTTTTAGCAAAATATCTGTAAAAAAACAGCGTCCAAGTTGGCTTATTAGCATCCTGAGGCAAATATCCTGTCCAGTGTTCAGTAATAATATAAGGAATTTTGTATATAAGTTTTAAATAATATGCAATGATTCCAATCGGTATCAATATGTTAGCATGAACAATATCAGGCTTATCATTCTTGTAAATTTGATTGAATCCAAAATGATAGGCTTTAATAATAGTACAAAGTTTAACAAAACTAGCTATTAAAGGAAGATTGATCTTAAATTTTCTCAGATAAATGATATGAACATTCAGATTATGATGTTTTTCAAAAACATAGGATTGTTTAGAAGCAAGCAAAGCGTCGAAACAAACATATAGAACATTTACATCAGCATAAAGCGAAACAGCTTCTGCATGCTTTTCAACAAAATTGCCCAAAGTCGGATTCACTTTGTTAGGAAACCATGATGAAATAAACAATACTTTTAATTTTTGTTGCCCCATGCCCGAATTAATAATTAGCAAACCTACATATTTTTTTTGATTTTTTTAAAGAATATCGCTAAAAAAATTGTAGGTTTGCCATTAGTAGCCTGATAAAATTGCATTTCATTATAAAAAATATTTTTGGGAAATTTTAAAGAATGAGAAATAGACTATTAATCGTAGATAATTACGACTCATTTACTTACAACTTAGTACAACTGATTGAAAAATCCGGTATGAGTGATTATGTTATTAAAAAAAACGACAAAATCACACTTAAAGAAGCCGGAGAATTTGATTCCTTTCTATTCTCGCCAGGTCCTGGTATTCCATCTGAAGCAGGCATCATGTGCGACTTAATCAAACACTATGCTTTTTCAAAAAAAATGTTGGGCATTTGTCTGGGTCATCAGGCAATAGCAGAATGTTTCGGTGCTAAATTAGAGCAAATGCCAGTTGTTATGCATGGAACTGCTTCCGAAACCATTTTGATCGGCAATGAAAATGATGAAATATTTTCAAATATGCCGAATCGTTTTATAAGCGGTCGTTACCATTCCTGGATAGTGAGTCGTGAAAACTTTCCTGATGAATTAGCAATTACTGCCATAGATAATCAAGATAAAATTATGGCAATCAGGCACAAACAATTCGATATTCATGGACTTCAATTTCATCCTGAATCCTATATCACAGAAGGGGGACTGATGATGATGAAGAACTGGCTGACTTAGTTATTGGTTATTGGTTATTGGGATATTGGAACTATTATTGTACATTTTTTCTTGAACTAACAAAACATATTTAGGTAAAGATAATAATATATATTAAACTTTTACAATATTTTAGTAGCAGTTGGCGACTTAATAACCCAATAATTTCTTGACTTAATAACAAAAATGTCATTTCTCTTTTAAAATAAAAAATTCGCGAATACATTATTTCCAGAGCAAACAAAACATGTTTTGGTAAAGAAAATAATATATATTAATTATTTACAATACATTAGTATCAGATGGCTACTTAATAACCTAATAACTCAATAAGCAACAACCAAATTGAAATTTCACTTTAAATGAAAAATCTTGAATACATTGTTTCTTGATCATACAATTCATATTTTGGTGAAGAAAACAATACATATTAATCATTCACAATACATTAGTAGCAGTTGGTGACTTAATAACCCAATAACTTATTAAATTAATAACCCAATTCCATTTTCCTTTTTAACATTATATAATAAATCTTTACAAAAATCGTTTCATATATCAGTAAAAAAAATTAATTTTGCAAAATGATTAAGAAACTGATATACTTACTATTTATAGTTGCCCTCTTTCAATTTACTTCCTGCAGCAAATATCAGCATTTGCTTAAAAGTTCAGATCATGCCAAAAAGCTGGAAATGGGTATTAAATATTATGAAAAACATGATTACTATCGTGCTTTACAAATGTTTGACAATGTAATTGCTATTTACAGAGGTAAAGAACAGGCTGAAAAAATTCATTATTATTATGCCTATTGTTATTATGGTCAAGGTGATTATATTGTTGCAAGTTATCATTTTAAAAATTTCGTAAAGATTTTCCCTAACAGTAAATATTCTGAAGAATGTTTATATATGAGTGCTTACTGCAAGTACTTGGATTCCCCTACCTATTCATTGGATCAAACGAGTACGCATGAAGCACTAAAAGAATTACAATTATTTATAAATTTTTACCCAAAAAGCGAAAGGGTAGCCGAAGCCAATAAATTAATTGACGGATTACGAATGAAACTTATAGAGAAAGCTTTTGAAATTGCAAAATTATATTATAAAACAGAATCTTACAATGCAGCTCAAATTGCTTTTTCAAATATATTAAAAGACTTTCCTGAAACATCTTACCGCGAAGAGATTATGTTTTATATTTTAAAGTCAAATTATTACTATGCTAAAAATAGTATTGAAACCAAAAAACAAGAAAGATTTAAAACTGTTTTAGATGCTTACAACGCATTGGTAAGTTTGTATCCTGAATCAAAATTTAAAAATGAAGCCTTGGTATTGAACAATAATGCTATTTCAATTTACGAAAACAAATAAATCATACAATAAAAATGGATTTTAAAAAAATAAAAACGGAAACGACCGCAGTAACACGCAACACTACTGATTTTTATAAAAACACAAATAATGTGTACGAAAATTTATCAATCTTATCCAAACGAGCTAACCAAATTTCAACTGAAATAAAAGAAGAGCTACACAGCAAACTTCAGGAATTTGCAACGCCTAATGATAATCTGGAAGAAATATTCGAAAACAGAGAACAAATTGAAGTGGCAAAATATTACGAACATTTACCCAAATCTACTTTGCTATCCATCCATGAGTTCTTAAACGACAAAATCTATTATAGAAACCCGGTTAAAGAAGCTTCCGGTAATCAATTTTAATTGATCACCAAACGGACAAAGGTATAAATGAACTTGTTAAGGGATATTTATACCTTTTTTTTATTACTAAAAACAGCGTAAATGTTGAACGGCAAAAAAATACTACTTGGAATCAGCGGAGGAATAGCAGCTTATAAAGCTGTTTATCTGATTCGTATGTTTGTAAAAGCCGGTGCTGAAGTAAAGGTGGTTGTAAGCAGGAATGCTCTTCAATTTGTCACCAAAATCACGCTCGAAACTTTATCAAAAAATAAAGTTTATGAGGATATGTTTGCTGAAAACAACGATTACTCGACCGAACATATTGCATTGACCGATTGGGCTGATTTTATGGTAATTGCTCCTGCCACTGCCAACATTATCGGTAAATATGCCAACGGTATTGCTGATGACGCATTATCTACATCCTTTTTAGCTTTCAATAAAGATGTTTTTATTGCACCTGCTATGAATTGTAAAATGTATGAACATTTTTCAGTTCAAAAAAACAGCTCCTACCTTGTTTCTAAAGGAATTCATTTTATTGAAGCTCCTGAAGGTGAACTTGCATGTGGTTACGAAGGCAAGGGCAGAATGGAAGAACCTGAAAAAATTTTTACTTTTATCGATACTTATTTTGATAAAACGTCCATTTTAAAAGGGAAAAAGGTTTTAATTACAGCAGGTCCTACCTATGAAGCAATTGACCCTGTGAGATATATAGGAAATCATTCATCCGGCAAAATGGGCTTTGCCTTGGCCGAAGTTTTTGCCAATTTGGGGGCAAACGTAACTTTGGTTACTGGTCCTGTTCATTTAGAAATAAATCATCCTTTGATTCATCGGTTCAACGTTGTTTCGGCCAGTGAAATGCTCGAAAAATGCATTTCCTTTTTTCCAGAATCTGATTATACTGTGATGGCAGCTGCTGTGGCTGATTTTACAATTGCGTTACCTTCCGAAAACAAAATAAAAAAAACAAAAGAAATTCCACAAATAAAACTCATCCCAACCATTGATATTATTGCAGCATTAGGTCAACTAAAAACAAAAAATCAAATCTTAGTTGGCTTTGCCCTTGAAACAGAAAAAGAAAACGAGCATGCCCTCCTGAAATTGAATAATAAAAACCTTGATTTCATCGTTTTAAATTCTTTAAATGATAAAGGTGCAGGTTTTGGATGCGAAACTAACAAAGTTACTATTTTTGATAAAAGTGGAAATGCTAAACATTCTGATCTAAAATCAAAAAAAGAAATTGCAAAGGACATTATAAGCTATGTGCTTCAAATTCAATTATAAAAAAAATGAAAAAAACAATAATTTATATACTCTTTGCCATTTTACCTAGTTTAAGTTTTGCTCAGGAATTTATTTGCAACATACAGGTATCGGCACCTCAGGTGCAAGGAACCGACAGAAGTGTATATGATAACTTAAGAACTGCTCTTTATGAGTTTGTCAATACAAGATCATGGACCAATTATTCTTATAAACAGGAAGAAAAGATTGAATGCAGTATCATTATTACAGTAAACGAAAGAATTAGTCAGGATGAGTTTAAAGGAACTATCAATCTGCAATTACGACGACCTGTTTATCGTACATCTTACAATTCCGTTTTATTAAATTATATTGATAAAGATTTTCAATTTAAATATGTTGAATTTCAAACTATTGATTATGTAGACAATACATTTACATCTAACCTTACTTCTGTAATTGCCTATTACTGTTATGTATATCTGGGTATGGATTTTGATTCATTTTCACCCAATGGTGGCTCTCCCTATTTTGAAAAAGCACAAAATATTGTAAACCTTGCACAAAATACACCCGAAAAAGGCTGGAAATCATTTGAAAGTCAAAAAAACCGATTTTGGTTGGTTGAAAATCTAATGAACAGCGCATATAGCTCAGTCCGTCAGGCAAACTACAAATATCACCGTCTGGGTTTGGATGCTATGTATGACAATATCGAAACAGGTAGAACCGCCATTGCCGAAAGTATTGAATTACTCAGAAAAGCTTACCGTGAAAAACCGGGACTATTTAGCATACAATTATTTATGGATGCTAAATCCGACGAAATTGTAAACATTTTTTCCAAAGCTTCTCCACAAGACAAGGCAAAAATTATTAATAATCTGATAGAAATTGACCCTGCCAATGCGAGCAAATACCAGGGTATTCTAAATAAAAATTAAAGTCGAAGTTTGTTTCTACTGCATTTACAATAAACTGCATTAATTTTTATTCATAAAAATATTTTTCACACATCTACCTTCTTTTATTTATCTTTGTAGCATATGAACCTTTTTAGTTTTCTACATGCTTTCACACTTATATATTGAAAATTACGCTTTAATAGATAAATTAGAAATTGACTTTTCTTCAGGTTTTTCAGTAATTACAGGTGAAACCGGTGCCGGGAAATCTATCATCATCGGAGCTTTGTCACTTATATTAGGGCAACGTACAGATATTGGTGTTTTGCTCGATAAATCCTCAAAATGCGTTGTAGAAGGAAGTTTTAATGTCGATAAGCTGGACTTAAATGATTTTTTTGTCAGTAACGAATTGGATATAGAAAACCCCTGTTTACTTCGCAGAGAAATAGCCCCCAATGGTAAATCAAGAGCATTTATCAACGACACACCCGTTAATCTTAACCAACTCAAAGAATTGGGTGAACGCTTAGTTGACATTCATTCCCAGCACAATACACTTACATTAAACAATTCCGATTTTCAAATGGCAGTGGTTGATAATGTTGCCGGGAACCAGGAATTAATCAAACAATACTCGCTCGAATTCAAGCTTTATCAAAAGTTGAATAACGAGCTGGAAGACATAAAATCAAAAGAAAAAGAAGCCAATACCCATCGCGATTATCTGCAATTTTTGTTTGATGAGCTTGAAAATGCAAACCTGAAAGCAAACGAACAGGAAGAAATCATCTCAGAACTTGAAATGCAGAACAATGCAGAAGAAATCAAAACAGGACTTTACAAAACCATTGACACACTTTCTCAATCTGAACTTAATGTAGAAGCTCAACTGAACGAATTGGCTGTCCATTTGTCAAAATTAGCAATTTATCATCCTCAAATCAAAGAAATCACTGAACGATTACAGAGTTGTATCATTGAACTAAAAGATATATCCAACGAAGCTGCATCTCTTGAAGAAAAAGTGCTTTTTGATACGAAACTGATTGAACAACTGACACAAAGGCTGGATTTAATTTTCCGACTGGAAAAGAAACACAATGTAGCTTCGGTAGCCGAACTTTTAGAAATTTACCAAAAGATATCCAACGAACTATTCGAAATTGCTTCTTTTGAAGACAAAATCAACTTACTCGAGAAAAACTTAAGCCTTGAATTTAACAAACTAAAAAAACTATCCGGCGATTTATCCTTAAAAAGAGAAGCCGCCACTCCTTTAATTGAAGTTGCTGTAAAAGAAACACTTTCAAATCTAGGTATGGCAACAGCTAATTTAAAAATAAATTTAAGCGAAACAGAAGATTTTACTAATTCTGGAAGCAACAATATCGTATTTTTGTTCAATGCCAATAAAGGTGGAGAATTAAGAGAATTATCAAAAGTGATATCCGGAGGTGAATTATCCCGCCTCATGTTGGCAATAAAATCAATTATATCAAAACAAAATTTACTTCCGACTGTTATTTTTGATGAAATTGACAATGGAGTATCGGGTGATATTGCTGGAAAAGTGGGACTTATCATGAAAAAGATGTCAAATGACATGCAATTGATAGCTATTACACATTTGCCACAAATTGCAGCCAAAGCAGATATTCATTATTTTGTTTCAAAACAGTCGGACGAAAAAATTACACGATCGCTAATAAAGCAATTAAACACTAACGAAAAAGTCGAAGAAATTGCAAAAATGCTGAGCAACGAAAAGGTTACCGTTTCGGCCCTTGAAAATGCAAAAGAATTAATGCGATAAAAATTTCAAAGTACTGAAGTCACTACAAGTACTTTTATCAATTACATCAATTAAAATTAAAATTACATTATGTATAATTTACTAAAAGGGAAAAAGGGAATCATTTTCGGAGCGTTAAACAACAGATCCATCGCGTGGAAAGTAGCCGAACGTGCTTATGATGAAGGAGCTCAATTTGTATTAACCAATACACCTGTTTCCATCCGATTAGGCGAAGTTGATGAATTGGCAATCAAATGCAATACGGTTGTAATTCCTGCTGATGCTACCAGTGTAGCTGACATTGAAAATTTATTTAAACAAGCCATGGAAACCCTGGGTGGTAAAGTTGATTTTGTACTACATTCAATAGGTATGTCGCCGAATGTTCGCAAAAAGCATCCTTACGATGATTTGGATTATGAATATTATCACAAGACAATGGATATTTCGGCAATGTCTTTCCATAAAGTATTACAGGTTGCAAAAAAAATGGATGCCATTAACGAATGGGGCTCAGTAGTGGCTTTATCTTACATTGCTGCTCAACGTACGCTATTTGAATACAATGACATGGCTGACGCCAAAGCTGCACTGGAATCTATTGCTAGAAGTTTTGGATACATTTATGGTCGCGAAAAAAAGGTAAGGGTGAATACTATTTCACAATCCCCTACCCTTACAACTGCCGGTAGCGGAGTAAAAGGAATTGATGGTTTAATGGATTTTACCGATCGGATGTCTCCTTTAGGCAACGGTACCGCTGACGAATGTGCCGATTATTGTATTACCTTGTTTTCTGATTTAACAAAAAAAGTTACCATGCAAAACCTGTTTCACGATGGTGGTTTTTCAAGTATGGGAATGAGTCAACAAGCCATGCTGCAATACAATAAAAGTTTTGATGAATGCGATTGTGATTTGATTGAGAAATACAAGATGAAAGGATAGTCGCAGTTGACTATAAGAAACAAAAAATGGGTAAGCCCCTTATATCGCACCGCTCAACCACCTACCCTTGCTATCTTCCGATCCTGGGGGAGTTCAGTAGGAGCTGGTCGTATAAGACTTACCCGATGCAAAAGTACTGTTTTTTTTGAAACATCAAACTATTATTTTTAGAATATTTAATCGGTAGATTCATTTACAAATGCAATAGATCAATCCTAGTTTCATGAAGCGTATTTCCATTACCGAAAAATTGATATTCTATTTTGTTTCTTTAGGTATTGTAGTTATCATTATTATCGGCTCTTATACTTATTATTTTGCTAAAAAAGCCTTACTTAACCGTACATTTGACCAGTTGATTTCGCTTCGATCAGAGAAAAAAAACAGGATTGAACAGTTTTTTATAGATCGCGACCGAGATATCAGCATTATTTCAAAATCAGAAGAATGTAGCAATATTATTGGGATTTTAAATAATGAAATGTTTTCTTCTGATAAAATAAAAAAGCTTCAACACAAATCCAATTTAAGTAAATTCATTAGTTCTTATGGCTATTATCAAAAATTATACATCGTTAACAATAAGGATTATATATTTACTATAAACTCACCACAATCTGAATTATGCAATTTTTCTGATTTCAATATTCACCCCGATCAAAATCTTAAAAACTTCTGTAAAGATATTGAACAGTCGAAGAAAACTGTTATTAAGGATTTGAGTAAGTCGAACTTACTAATATATATTGGAACTCCTATTATAAATGAAGTAAACAATATTCAGGGCTATATTATATTAGAGGTTCCTATTACAGCCATCAATAAAATAATGTTTGGATATTCTGAAAATAACGGTTTGGGTAAATCTGGAGAAACCTATCTGGTAGGAAATGATTCCCTGATGCGGAGCAATTCAAGATTTAAGGAGAATGCGGTTTTTAATATCAAAGTTAATTCTGAGTCGGTAAAAAATGCGTTTAAAGGTAATACAGAATGCAGAATAGTAAAGGACTACAGAAACATTTCCTGTTTAAGTTCATACAGTAAGGTAAATATCGAAGGGCTTAATTGGGTTATTTTAGCTGAAATTAATGAGCAGGAAGCTATGATTCCTGTTTATTCGATTAGAAACAGTATATTACTCATTAGCATAATTATTGCCGGTATCGTATTTATTTTCGCCTATCTCATTTCCAAAAGAATTACACTCCCTATTAAAAAATTACAAAAAGCAAGTGAACAAATTGGCAGTGGCAATTATGATATTATCCTAGCTATAAATTCTTTGGATGAAATTGGATTACTTACAAATGCGTTTAACGACATGTCATCCCAACTCAAAAAACAGAGGCAGGAACTTGACGAAGAAAAAACCAAAAGAGTCAGCTCATTGATAGATGGACAGGAGATGGAAAGACAAAGATTGTCGAGAGATATGCACGATAGTTTGGGCCAATCATTATTAGCTGTAAAAATAAAGCTGGAACATGCTAAAAATTCAAATTTCGAAAAGAGCCAGCAACTTATTACCGAAACTCAGGAATTATTGAGGAATACAATCAACGAAATTAAAAGTATCTCTAACGACTTAATGCCACCTGTATTGGAAGCATTTGGTTTGGAACAGGGTTTAAAAACTTTGTGCAAAAATACTGCAATCAATACAGCTATACCCATTGAGTTTATCTGTGAGGGAATTCCTGACACATTGGATGCAAGGTTGCAAATATATTTGTATCGTATTTCGCAGGAAGCTGTCAACAATATCAGTAAACATTCAGCTGCTTCTCAGGTAAGTTTTAAAATAATTTTTGCTGATGATACCGTCAATATAAACATTGCTGATAATGGAAAAGGGTTTAACATAGATACGATTGGCGTTAAAAGCAATGGTATTATGAATATAAAAGAAAGGGTTAAACTACTGAAAGGTGAATGTGAATTTTATTCAACTATAAAAAACGGAACCCAAATAGCTATTAAAATACCTTTAATCAAGCAAATATGAATAAAATAAAGTTAATTTTGGTTGACGATCATCGATTATTTTTAGATGGAATAAAATCGCTTTTATCGGAAATAGAATTTATTGATATTATTGGAGAAGCATCAGGAGGCAATGAGGCATTAAATTTGCTCGGCAAACTCAAACCTGATTTGATTATGATGGATATAAGTATGAAAGGGCTTTCGGGTATTGATGTCTCCAAGCAGATTACTGCTTTGTATCCTGACATTAAAATTATAATATTATCGATGCATACCAATGAAGAATTTGTAATGAATGCTATTAAAGCTGGAGCAAAAGGCTATCTTTCCAAAGAAACCACGAAGGAAGAACTATTGGATGCAATACAAATTGTATATGCAGGTGGTGAATCATACAGCAAGCTAATTTCGGATAATTTCCTGAAAAGCTATGTAAAGAAATTTAAAGCGGAGCAAAGTCTTATTGATAACAAAACATTGACAATAAGAGAAATAGAAATACTGAAACTTGCAGTTGTGGGGCTAAGTAATAAAGAAATTGCAGATAAACTTTTTATAAGCATCAAAACTGTGGATAGCCATAAAAACAATATTATGCAAAAACTTAAATTAAAAAACACTGCTGAAATGGTATTATATGCTGTAAAAAACAAGATAATTGAGGTATAGGCATCAATATTTAGATTTGTATTGTAAAAGAAGTTTAATTTTTTTTTATTCAATTAAATATTTTGCCAGGCAGTTGTAATTCTTTCAATTTTAAAATAAACAACTCAGTTTATGAAAATATATTTACTTACACCAAGTTTAGTTTTTTTATCCATGTTATCGATTTTCAATCCTTTGAAATCGCAAAGCATTAATGAAAACGACAGCAATAAAACAAATCTGAAATTTACCATCGGTTCTGATATTGTCAGCCGGTTTATTTGGAGAGGAATAGATTATGGCAATTCTCCCGCTATACAACCAAGTTTTTCATTGACTACACATAAGTTTGAAGTTGGTTGTTGGGGTTCTACAGCAACTAACAGTAATTATACCGAAATAGATTTATATGCTAAATATACAATTAATAAAATAGCATTTATCATTACCGATTACTTCGTTCCAACTATCAATGGAGGAACTAACCGCACTGATAATAGGTTTTTTAATTTCAACGACAAAACCACTTCTCATACTATTGAAGCATCATTAGCTTTTAAGGGAGATGAAAAATTCCCTCTTAGCTTGCTGTGTGGTGTTTACTTTTATGGAAATGATAAAAGGTGGGGTTATAATATACTAAAAGACAGCACAGAGAAAACATATTTTTCAACATATGCAGAAGCTGCATATACATTTAGCTTTCAAGAAAACACTGTTGATGTTTTTATAGGCATTACACCTTCGGCGGGAGCGTACGGAAATAAATTCGGAGTTGTTAATGTGGGCATAGCTGGAAATCGCAAAATAAAAATTTCAGAGAATTTTGAATTGCCGATTAAAGCTTCAATTATTTTCAATCCTTTGACGTCTAATGCCTTCTTTGTTTTTGGAATTACCCTCTGATTTCCTTAAGTTGCATCTAGGCTTAAAAAATCATTTATTTTTACTCATCTTAGAAACTGTCTAAATTTATTTATATGAAATTTACAGGGCTTAAATACTTGTTAAAACATGTTTAAAAATCAAAATAAACTTCTTTCAGCATAAGTGATAATTAATTGAAATTTAACTTTTTGCTTGATCAAAAAGTTACACCTGCCTGCCGGTAGGTAAGAAAAATCAAGCCTGTAAATAATTTGGAGTCTATCCTTCTACTCCCAAAAGCTATTAATTTATATTTAAATCTTTTTGTAATTAAAAATTCAGACAATTTCTAAGAAAATCTCTTAGTCTGTCCATAATTCTCTTATTATTAATTCAAATATTCTTCTATTGTCAGTCAATGAGGATGGTTTTACATTTGTGCTCAATAAATTAAAAAATTATGAGCATTAAAATTACAAAATTCAATTTCATCCTTTTAGTTGCATTCCTTTTGTGTAGTAACTTAAAATCTCAGAACAATACAGATACTACCAAAACAAAAATTAAGCTAAACATCAGTACGGATATTGTAAGTCGGTATATCTGGAGAGGAAGTGATTATGGCAATTCTCCTGCTATTCAGCCAAGCCTATCGCTATCAGTTAAAAATATTGAAATAGGATGTTGGGGTTCAGCAGCAACTAACAGTAATTATACCGAAATAGATTTGTATGCCAAATATACTTATAAAAACTTCGGTCTAAGTTTTACTGATTATTATGTTCCTACTCTAAATGGTTTGCCAACATCTCCTGACACCAGGTATTTTGCCTATACTGACAAGAAAACCGCACATTGTTTTGAAGCAGCAGTTTCATATAAAGGTGGTGAAAAATTCCCACTTTGGCTGATGGGAGGCGTGTATTTTTATGGCAACGATAAAAGATGGGGCTATGATGTTCAAAAAGACATTTCAGAAAAAACCTATTACTCATCATATATAGAAGCTGGTTATTCTTTTGCTGTTCAGCAAAATAACATTGATTTTGTATTGGGTATCACTCCAACAGCTGGTGCATATGGAAAAAAATTCGGAATTATCAATTTGGGTATCAGTGGAAGCAGAAAAATAAAAATCACTGAAAGTTTTGAAATTCCAATAAAAACATCTTTGATTTTCAATCCTCAGGCTTCAACGGCATTTTTCGTATTCGGAATCACATTATAATTTTCATTAATAATCAATTAAATCTAAACAATTATGTTAGACACAGGATCAACAGGGTTTATGTTGCTGGCAACATCCCTGGTTATGCTTATGACACCGGGCTTGGCTTTTTTTTATGGAGGCTTGGCTACAAAAAGAAATATTTTAGGAATCATGATACAAAGCTTTGTATCATTAGGATGGACTACTGTTTTATGGGTAATTTTCGGATATTCACTTTGCTTTAGCGGTGGAGAAGGTGGAATTCTGGGTAATTTAAACAAAGCTTTTTTAATGGGTGTTGGGATGGACAGTTTGTACAGCAATGGGAAAATACCTGAATTTGTATTTATTGCTTACCAGATGATGTTTGCCATTATCACACCGGCATTAATTACGGGAGCTTTTGCCAATAGGGTTACATTCAAATCGTACATGATTTTTTTAACGGTATGGCAAATTTTTGTATATTATCCTTTTGTGCACATGATATGGGGCGGTGGTTTGTTAGCTCAATGGGGTGTGTTAGACTTTGCAGGAGGCATTGTTGTTCATGCTACAGCGGGGTTTGCTGCATTGGCTTCAGTTTTTTATGTTGGTGCACGTGTTGATAAAAACTCAACACCCAACAGTATTCCATTGGTTGCCATAGGCAGCGGTCTGCTTTGGTTTGGATGGTATGGTTTCAATGCTGGTTCTGAAGTATGTGTCGACAAAGTTACTTCATTGGCATTTTTAAATACAGATATTGCAGCTTCCTTTGCGACCATGTCGTGGCTAGCAATTGAATGGAGCAGGGAAAAGAAACCAAAACTCTTAGGTTTACTAACAGGTGGAATTGCAGGATTAGCAACCATAACTCCCTGTGCAGGGTTTGTCCCTATTTGGGCTTCACCAATTATAGGAACAGCGGCAGGTTTGGTATGTTATTTGGCCGTACAATTAAAAAACAAAATGAAATGGGACGATGCGTTGGATGTATGGGGCGTTCATGGAGTAGGTGGTTTTTTTGGAACCATCATGCTGGGTATTTTTGCATCGAAAGCTGTTAATGCTGCCGGAGCAGATGGTTTATGGTTTGGCAATGCAATTTTCTTTGGGAAAGAAGTAGTAGCTGTAGTTGCTGCTTCTATTTATGGTTTTGTATTTACTTATATTATGCTTGTTTTAATAAATTTCATAACGCCTGTTCGGGTATCAGAATCTCAGGAAGCGCTAGGACTTGACCATTCATTACATGGTGAAAAGGCTTACGATGAAGGTGTTATATAATAATTACACATATTCTGCTTAATACTTTTTTAAAGTCTTCTGCACAATCAAATACAAAAACCAATGTATTTTTTGAAATGCCAATAGTGTTATATTTTAACGCTGTTGGCATTTTTACTTTAGTTATTTATATAAAGTTTAATACTTTAGTTAGTAAACATTAATAACTGCAACACATTATAATTCAATCGATAGAATTGTTGGCTAATTTGGAGTTTAGGTGTCGGCTTGTTGTGTGAATTGACATTGTATATGACTGCTAAGAGAATGCTTTAAAAATGTATTAAACAAAATTTCCGTCAATATACTTCTGAAATTTTTCTTTATATTGATCGCTTATAGGAATATATACTTTATTGTCAAAAACAATTCGGTTACGCTCTATCAATGAAATTTTAGCAAGATTAACAATATAGGATCTGTGAATCTTCATAAAGCGTTCGGATGGGAGTTGTTCTTCTATACTTTTCAAACTCAACTGTGTCATTACAGGGCTGGTATTAATCAGATGTATTTTAATATACTCATGCTGGCTTTCAATAAATTTTATATCATCAAGTTCGATACGGATAAGCTTGTATTCAGATTTTACAAACAGATGATTAGCAGTTGTCTTGACATTTTCCTTCTGATTACTTACAGTTAATTCAATAAGATTTTTCACCTTGTTCGCCGCTTTTAGGAAATTGCTGAAGGTAATTGGTTTTAATAAATAATCTGTGGCATCTACCTGAAAGCCCTCTAGAGCGAATTCACTATAGGCTGTTGTGAATACAATAAAAGGTTTGTTTGTCAACGATTTCACAAAGTCCATTCCACTGATTTCAGGCATATTAATGTCAATGAACAATAGTTGTATATCATCGTTGCTGTCAAGAATGCTCATTGCTTCAGAAGCACTTCTGCATTCAGCCACTAATTCCAGAAATGGGACTTTTTGAAAATATCCAGCTATCTTTTTTACTGCCAAAGGTTCATCATCAATGGCTATACATCTTATTTTCATACCGGAATTATTAAATTAACTTCAAACTCATTTTCTTTGTCAATTATATCTAGCTTGTAATTATTTTCGTATAATAAACTCAGGCTTTTTTTAATATTTTCAAGTCCAAGACCCACATATTCGTCATAAGGATTTGTAACGGTTTTGTGTTTACTGTTTTTAATATTACAATTCAGCGTATTTTCATGGATTTGTATTTCAAAATAAATATAAGATTTCAATGGATAACTCACGCCATGTTTAAAAGCATTTTCGAGCAACGAAATAAACAACATTGGTGGTATTTTTATATCAGGTATTTGAACTGGAATCATCAATTTAACTTCAACTTCATCAGAATGTCTGAGTTGCATCAACGAAATAAAGCTTCGTATAAATTCAATTTCTTTTTTCAGTTCAATGGTGTTTTGAGCCGAATCGTAGAGTAAATAACGCATCAATGTTGAAAGGCGTTCTATAGCATCCTGGGCTTTTACCGCATCCATTTCAATGAGGGTATGAATATTATTCAGCGTATTCATGAAAAAGTGAGGACTTACCTGATGTCTTAGTAAAGCCAGGTTGGTTTTGAGTTGTTCTTTCTCTGCATCTTTTCTCAGTTCCTCTTCACTTAACCATTTCGACATCAGTTTAATTGTTGTTCCTGCACCTACAATTAAGATACAAATAATTAAATTATCTGCAAAAGCCATTAGAGGCGGTTTATGCATTGGGGCTTTCAGCCCAAGTGGCAATAAGCCATTTGAGGCATTTATTTCGGAAGCAGTCCGGGATGAGAAGCCTGGAGGAAGGAAAACATTAATAGCTAATACTAATAGAATTAAAGCAGATATTGAAAGAAAGTAATACAGGTATTTTTTTTTTAAAAGTAAGCGGGGTGCCAGAATATAGACATTGACCAGAAAAATAACGAAATATCCAAACACATGCATCCAGTTTATCAACATGTCATTCCAGTTAATATGATCTGAACCTCGTTCGCTGAAATAAGGCACTGAAAAAACCAATACCCAAATCAGTAAATATAATAAAAATTCAATTTTCCTGGCGTTTAATTTGAGTGAGTTCATTCTACAAATGTATTAAATTACTTTAAAATTGTAATTTGTAAATAATATTCGGAAAGAAGCCAAGTTGATAGGTAGTTTTTATTGACCTGCTTCTATCGTCGTACTCCTGCGAAAAAACGTTTTCATTATTCGTTACATTTTGCAAATCTAATGAAATCGAATGAGATATCTTCTTTGCAAGACTATTAAAAGTGAACCCAACTTTAAAATCCATTCTGAAATAATCGGTATAAAAATCAGAATAAGCATTGGATGATAATACATTGTGTCCTGTTACCTGCGATGTGCTTAAATCTATTGGTGTGTATGCCCTTCCACCTGCATTGGTTAGTTTTAGATCGATACATATTTTATTTCTTTTATCGCTTCCAATTTTCCATTCTTTTCCACCCAATATATTATAAACATATCTTCCATTAAATGCTGTATTTCTTTCAATACCATCGCTTGCTGTATATTTTGAACTATAGATAGAAGAGGTAATTAGAACATAATATCCTTTGCTAAAAAACTTTTCTATTGTTAATTCAACACCATAGTTGGTTCCAGTTCCAGTGTTTTTGAGGCTATCTTGCAAATCAGTTTTAAAACCTGCACCTGTATTTAACATAGAGTAGCTAGTGGAAAAGGTATTAACAGGAACATTGAAGAGAGATTGATAATATACCTCGGCTTTTAGACGCCAATCGGAATAAGGTTGCAGATCATACCCTACTACAAAATGGTGTGTTTTGGTAAAATCTAAGTTTTTATTATTATAATTATAAGTAGCATCATTATTTTGTGTTTGTAAGAAATATACATTTATGGGCTGCAATTGCGAGTGAAGTCCATATCCGAAACTCAAACTACTCTTGTTATTAATTTCATATTTTAGACCCAAACGAGGTTCAACAGAAATTGAATTATTCAAGAAGAAGTTTTGAGAATGCACCCCAGCATTTAGTGTTAAGTTTTCGTTTATACTATATTTTGTGTGAATATAAGCTTGAGCAAGGTTAGTATAGTTATCATAATCCCAAATTTGTTTCCAGGCTGATATAATTCTGTCTTTTGTTCTGTAATATAAATTTAAACCTATCATTTCATCCTGAATACCTATTTTTACAAATAATCTTTTATTAATTTTAGAATTAAAACTTGTTGAAAAATTATATGCTGTTTTGGAAACATTGCTTTCTTCTTTCGTAAAGTTAGTGTTTGTAAAACGATCAAAACTATAATCAGTCTGATCTGTTTTTGTATAGTTAAAACCTACATTAGAAATAAAATAAGATTTCGCATTAAGCTGTAGGAAATGTTTAATACCAATAATTCCTATTTTACTACTTAAGTCGTGCCCATCTCCACCACCATACATCGATGCTGGATTTCCATTTGAAATATTTATACTACTAGTAGCCAAGATACCAAATAAATTAAAAGAACCTATTTTGCTTTTTCCACTGTTGATATTGAAAGACAAATCCTGATATGAAGGTGTAGCAGTTGTGCCAATATTAACACCCATAGCCTGCGCAATTCCAGCCAATGCATAGCGATAACCCACCAAATAGGAAGCAGCGTTTGTTTTACTTATCGGTCCTTCGGTAGTTGCTTCCAAACCTGTTATCACACCCATTTGCAGTGTAGTTTCTCTTTTAGTGGAATTCCCGTTTCTAAAGCCCAAATCAAAAACTCCAGCGATTGCATTCCCATATTCAGCAGGGAAAGCGGAAGTTAAAAAATCAGAATTTTTCAATAAATTAGTATTTATAGCACTTACTGCACCACCGGTAGTTCCTAAAGTAGCAAAATGATTAGGATTTGTAACATTCATACCATTCAAACACCACAATACACCTACCGGCGAGTTTCCCCGGATAACAATATCATTTCTAGAATCGTCAGGAGTACTTACGCCCGCATAATTAGAAACCAATCGAGCAACATCACTACGACCACCAGAATATCTGTTAACTTCTTCCATCGAAAAAGTACGTGCGCTGATTGAAGTTAAATTATTGACCGTTTTATCTTTACTGTTTGCTGTAACAACAACTTCAGCTAAGTTAGTAATATTCTCTTCCATTTCAATATCCAATATTGTTTCTTTGCCTGATGTTACCACAACATTTGGAATAATTACATCTTTATAACCTAGAAATGAAACACTAACTTCATACCTGTCAGGAGAAATATTTGTAAGAACATATTTGCCATTTACATCGCTTGAACATCCTTTTTTTAAATTATTAATTATAATCTGAATACTTGCTCCGGGCAATGTCATTTGAGAATATTTATCGCTTACAACACCTCGTATATTTTGCTTATTATTTTGAGCAAAAGTTAATTGAGCTAGTAAAAGCAAAATTATAAAAAAGTAATTTTTCATGTATAAAATTTTTAATAATGTAAAACGATGGCAGGTTTTGAAAACGCTTCCTTGTTTTTATTTATATTTTATGCTTATTGAATATTTCTCACAAGACGCACATAGTTTAATACCCTTTCTTCTCCTGCGCCGCTCCCTAATACCTTAGCGTCAAAACGAACTGCACCGGCACCGTGAAGGTCTTCGCCGTTTCCATCTTCTGCCCGTCCAAAAGCCACATACCATGCAAAAGTGTAAGTTCCATTCGGTTGCGGAATTGCAGATGTACTTGTCCAATAATAAGGATAGTCAGCCTTTCCACCATCGTTTAGAATACCAGTACAATTGAATAATGCATTTATTGCCGGTCCTACGTTGGCAGCGTTTGTTGCATTCGGAGAACGAGTGTAATCTACCAAACTTTGAAGTTCTTTTGTATTGGGCAATCGCCAATCGTTGTGACCCAGATAAGTTGCGTTATTTTGTGTTTGCGCATAAGCTAGTGCGTGTTTCCAATCCATTCCAGAACCGTTGTCGGTTTGTGGCCACATTAAACCGGTAGCCAAATCAGAAATAGTTCCGTCATTATTATTTTGAAACAAATTTACACCATACGCAAGATTGCCACGTACACAACGAACCTGATGCTTTGGACCAGAACTGATACTATAGGCTTTAATATGTCCGGTGCCAAAATTTACACCAAAAGCAAGTTTATCACCGGCTGCTTCGCCGTGTCCACCGCTTATGTTGCCCAGAACTCCAGTATATTTGTCGCTACTCCAGAATATTGCATGACTAAGGTCTTGTTCATCTGTATATTTAATGTCAAAATAGTTTGTGTCAATATAAGGCCATCCGATACTTGCATTCCATAATGAGTATAGCTCCTTGATGGTTGGCACGCGCCAGTCGTTGTAGCCACCATATTTTTGATTGTTCAGATTGTCAACTACGGTTTGAGTTGAAGCCCAATAATAAGTGCCAATGTCATACGTTTTTTGCCAGGTTAAGCCTGTAACTTCATCCTTAACTGTAAGTCCATCGCTGCTTTTGGTGTAAACGGGAGTTGTATGTGTAAACTGAGCATCTTGTCCATAAAATGCGGAATTGGTTGTTGGAGCTGCGATACTGTTGCCGATGCTATCCCAAATACCGGTTTGACTTGTACCGATAACGTGGTAGCAGCCAGCATAAGCCGCTGCTCGTGGAACAGTTTTTAAATCACCAGTAATTGAAGTTGTTGCTGAATTATCATCTTTCTTACACCCTGCTAAATTCATATTTAGAAGGACTAAAACACCTATTAAAACTGAAAGAAAATTTTTTTGATTTATTTTTGATTTCATTTTTTATAAATTTTGATTTATTTTTTAACTATTTTCTTAATTTCATATGTCTTTCCATTTTCAAGTTTTATTAAATATACTCCAGGTGAAAAGCTATTTGTTTGCACAACGGTTTTTTCTACCAAACTGCCTTTGTGCACCACCTGACCAATAAAATTTAAAATCTCAAAGCTTGCCATTTCTCTATTTCCTTTCATTTCAATTGTAAGTTCGTTTGAAACAGGATTTGGATAAACATCAAATATAAAAAGACTTTTATTTTCGTTAATCGTTGCAGGTAAAGCATTACGAACTAAACGGGCATAATTATAGATCCTTACCGCATCTCCCTGAGGAGCATTGGCATTGTAATATCCATTTCCATTATGTGTATATCCTGTAAAACTACTGGGTTTTGGATCGCTTCGCTCACATCCGGCACCATGTATATCAGTCCACCATAAGCCAGAGAAATAGCCCATAGCTCTGCCAAAGCAAACATAAGCGGCACTGGCTCCGTTAGTTTGTGTTTGCGAAGAAAAAGTAGTATTGCTCCAGTACCATGGGTAATCTGCAACACCTCCTTCATTTGTAATCTGAGTGCAGTTGAACATAGTGTTTATTGCTGCAGAACTTGTTGTTGCCGGAGAACGGCTATAGTCAACTATACTTTGTAATTCTTTTACATCGGGCAATCGCCAATCAGAATATCCAGCATATGTGAGATTTTCAGCATAACTTAATGCATCTTTCCATAAAAGCCCTGTCCCGTTATCGTTTTGCATCCACATCAGTCCGGTTACATTATCGGTAATAGTTCCGTTTCCGTTGTTAACGAATTGATTTATGCCATAGGCTGTATTTCCACGAACATATAAAACATAGTAATGCTTTGCTGTACCACATTCCGAAACAGTATAAGTAGTTGGATATCCTTTAATTCGTCCATCTATAAAATTGAATCCAAACACAGTTTCCAGTGCGCCAAATGTTGTGCTGACATATAAAGTAGAGGTGACAATTTGACCATCTATTATCCTTTCAGTTCCAAGGCTTCCGTGTGCAAGTGAGTTCACGTCGCCGCATCCGACAGAGAAATAAGTTGTATCAATATATTTTACAGGAATTGGTTGGGTAGGCCCTGGTTCTGCGCCAAAAAACATTGCAAGGGAATAGAGCTCTTTAATACTAGGTAAACGCCAATCGGTGTAACCGCCAGTGTTGCATGTTGCAGCACCAGACAATGCCTCAGCATAGGTCAGTTTATCATAAAAATTAATACTACCATCACCGTTTTTGTCCTCGGTTTGCTGCCATATCAGCCCTGTTATATTATCAGTTACTGTGCCATTTCCATTGTTGGTATAAGATCGTGAGTTTCCGGGATGATTTGAATTCTGCCCATAGAATGCTTGCCCTGAAGAAGACATTGTTATTGCAACAGTTGTGTCGTAAGCTATTGTCTGGCCTGTTCCGACAATTGAATACGTATGGGTTTGGCTAAATCCAATAAAATTTGTCATTGTTACAATGCAAATGGTCGCAAAAACATTGACTGCGTTTGATTTTTTCAAAATACTATTCATATTTGTCTTAAATATTAATAAGAAAGCAAAAATATATCAGATTCAATTTTATAAAAAATGAAATCAATATATAGCAGTAAAATATCACTCAATCCTTCAATTTTATCAATGAATGGGTTTACATTGTTTTCTTTCTAAAAGAAACTTTCATTCTCAACTAAACAATTGTATTAGGTTCGTCTGTCTTATTAAAATGAACACCAGCTTAAGGATGTTAATCAATTTTGAAAAAATCAAACAGAGAATCTGACAGATAATGAAAAAATGTCCTCATTATTCATTTCATTTTTATACTTTTGAAATTCATTAACAATGCCAGCATGCGAAAAATAGCTTTAACCGAAAAGATTATCCTCAATTTTCTTTTATTGGGAATAAGCATTATCATTATTATTGCTTCCTATTCGTTTTACACTTCTCGCAATGCATTGATGGATCGAACATTTGAACAACTTACTTCCGTTCAGACCGCTAAGAAAAACCAGATTGAATCTTTTTTTGCTGATCGTATCCGCGATATTCGTTTTATTGCTGCTTCTGAAGATGCACAACGATTGTTATTGCTTTTGAACAATCATAAAATTTCAGACAAAGAGAATCCCAAAGATACTGAAACCTTCATCAACAAAGCGTATCAACGCTATTTGAGTAAATATTACAATGACTATTTGATTCTTGACCAAAAAGCTTCTCTGCTCAGTATCAACACCAAAGCTCCTCTGAATGACAGAATATCATTTGAATCTGCTGATGATTTCCCACTTGAAACTTTGAAATCAAGTTTAAATAAAAGAGATTCTATTTATATTCAGGATTTTACTTTTAATCACAAAAAGCTGCGTCCTTGCATGTATTTGGGCGCACATATCTTGGATAAAAATCAATATATCATGGGTTTTGTTGCGTTAGAAATTTCATTTGAAGCTATTAATGCGATAATGTATGAAGACAATCCACACAATGGGTTAGGTAAAACAGGAGAATCTTATCTGGTGGGCGAAGATTATTTAATGAGAAGTGGATCTCGTTTTCAGGAAAATGCTTTACTTAAAACGAAAGTTAAAACTGCATCTGTTTACAATGCATTAAAAAAACAAAATGGCACCGAAATTATTACTGATTACAGAAATATTGAAGCCCTTTCTGCCTATTCTAAATTAGATATACCCAATTTAAACTGGTGCATCATTGCTGAAATTGATTTAAAAGAAGCTTTCATTCCTGTTTACAAATTAAGACGCAACACCATATTAATCAGTTTTTTATTAAGCATTACTTTGTTTATTTTTGCTTTTTTAATTTCTAAAAAGATTACACGTCCCATTAAAAATTTAAAAAATGCAGCTATAAAAATTGGCAAAGGCGAATTTAATGAACAGTTACAAATCTATTCAAAAGATGAAATTGGCGCTTTAACTGAATCATTTAATCTAATGATGAATCATTTGGAACAACAGAGTCAGGAATTAGAAAAAGAAAAATTTTTGCGTTTACAATCTGTTATTGACGGCCAGGAAATGGAAAGACAACGCCTTTCGCGTGAATTGCATGATGGGTTGGGTCAATTGCTGATAGCTATTAAACTTAAACTGGAAAGTTTGATTTTTACCGATCGTTCAAAATTATTATATACCATTGATGGAATTAAAACCTTGTTCGACAGTACGATTGATGAAGTAAAGCGAATTTCTTACGATTTAATGCCAGCCGTTTTATACGAATTTGGTTTGGCAAAAGCCATCCGTAATTTATGCGACGACATTGAAAACCGAACACATATCATCTTTATTTTTACTTTTGAATGCGATTCGGACAAACTCGACAAGCTCATAAAAACCTATCTGTTTCGTATTGTTCAGGAAGCCTTGAACAATATTGTAAAACATGCAGAAGCTACTAAAGTTACTATTTCGCTCCATCTCGAAAATAATGTGATTCAGTTGAAAATTGCAGACAATGGGAAAGGATTTGATTTTGAAGAACAGTTTCAACTGCTCAAAACCAATGGGATTTACAATATGAGAGAAAGAGTCCATTTATTAAATGGAGACTTTGAAATAGAATCCAATTCTACAAATGGAACAATGATTAATATAAAGATATCGCTTAATTAGCAAGGTTCTGTTTTAAGATAATGTAAAAAATATAAAACCACAGACACAGCGTTCACCGAGAAAAAAGCAAATTTTCTCTGTGTATCTCAATGATTTCGGCGTCTATGGTTAAAAAAACTGTTTATAATTTCATGTTCTGTGTGATTATCCACAATATTAGTAAACAGAAGCATTAGTAACAACTTTTTCTTGCTATTTATAATTAAAGTTGTATTTTTGAAATATTTAAGCAATAAGTTTTGTCTGCTCTGTTCATGCAAGCCACATACAGCAATATGCTACAATTGGGGTTAGTAGCCATGTAAAATAGACAAAAATAATAAACAATTTTTAAAAAAATTGCTGGGTGTATGGAATAGTCCACAGAAAAGAAGCTGGGAAATTTTAAAGCCAATGCTAAAAAGACAAGGTGATTAACATTCAATGTTTTAATAGGGATATTATTATGAATGATAAAGACAAATCGAAAGTAGAACTCAATAGCGAGTTTGAGGAAATTTCGTTTAATGATATTTTTAATCTTGCAGATGTACAGCATTTGCAAGATTTATTTGCTGATGCACATGGAGTGGCATCAATAATTACCGATACAGAGGGAAAACCAATTACGCAAGCCAGCAATTTTACCCGATTGTGTGAAAACATTATCCGAAAAACAGAAAAGGGATGCGCAAATTGTTATCATTCTGATGCATTAATTGGACGCCATAACTCTGAAGGTGCGATAGTTCAGCCATGCCTTAGTGGCGGATTGTGGGATGCAGGTGCTTCTATTACAGTTGGGGGTAAACATATTGCCAATTGGCTGATAGGTCAAGTGCGAAACATACTGGTTGACGAAGAGCAGATGATGCAATATGCCGATAAAATTGGCGCTGATAAAGCAGATTTTAAAGCAGCTTTAGACGAAGTACCTGTTATGACGGCAGAGCAGTTTCATAAAATTGCAAATTTACTGTTTGTTTTTGTCAAAGAGCTCTGTGAAAAAGCCTATAGTAATATGCAACTCAGTATTCAAATTGCTGAAAAAGAAAAAGCCAATTCCTTACTACAGGAAAAGGAAGAAAATATAACTACTACCCTCTTATCCATCGGCGACGGTGTAATATCTACCGATGAAAAAGGCATGGTTATCCAAATGAATCCGGTTGCCGAAATGTTATGTGGGTGGAAGCTGACCGATGCATTAGGCAAGCCCTTAGGCGAAGTTTTTAGTATTATAAATGCCGAAACCCGCCAAATAGTTGCCGATCCTGTTCAAAAAGTGTTGGAAAGAGGTGAAATTGTTGGGCTTGCTAACCATACTGTATTGATTTCCAGAAATGGAAACGAATACCAGATTTCAGACAGTGCTGCACCTATCAAAAACAAGGATGGTGCAATTACAGGTGTTGTTCTTGTTTTTTCGGATGTAAGCGAAAAATATATTGTCCAAAAAATGATAAAAGAAAGTGAAGAACGCTATAGCAGTTTGTTTGAGAATTTAGAAGCGGGAATAGTAGTTCATGCTCCCGATACTTCTATTGTTTTGAATAATCACCGTGCCTCTGAATTATTGGGTTTAAGCTATGATCAAATGAAAGGCAAGGTAGCTTTTGATCCTGCCTGGAAATTTATTAATGAAGCCAATGAAGCACTTCCACTTGATGAATATCCAGTTAACAGAATAAAAAACAGTAAAAAATCAATAAAGAATAAGGTATTAGGCATACATCAGCCCAACAAAAACGAAATTGTTTGGGTAAGTGTGAATGGTTTTCCAATGATGAATAACAAAGGAGAAATCATAGAAATAGTAATAAGTTTTATTGACATCTCGATACGTAAACAAGTAGTAAGTGAATTAGTACATAGCGAAAACGAATTAAAAAAGGCTCAGCAACTTACGCATATTGGAAATTTTTATATAGATTTAAAAACAAATAAGGTTAGTTGGACTGAGGAACTATATAAAATGTATGGTTTTGACCCTGCCCTACCACCACCTTTACTTGATGAGAGTCAAAAGTTGTTTACTCCTGAAAGCTGGGAACTATTGTCAAGTTCAATTGCAGAATTAACAGAAACTGGAGTTGCGTACGAAATAGAATTAAAAACCTTTAGAAAAGATGGAAGTAATGGATGGATGTGGGCAAGAGGAGAAGCAAATAAAGATGCTGATGGAAAAATTACTGACATCTGGGGTGCTGTTCAGGATATTAGTGAACGAAAACTTGCAGAAGAAAAGCTAAAGGAAAGCGAAGAAAAATACAGACTAATGGTAGAGAACTCTGGCCTGGGTGTTGGAGTATATAGTTTGGATGGAAGCATACAATATTTTAATCAAAAAGCGTTGGATAATATAGGTGGTAAACCTGATGATTATATTGGCAAGTCGCTTTTAGAATGTTTTGGTGATATCAAGGGTGCAGAATATTTAAGTCGATTTAATGAAGCCATAAAAGTTGATACTACATTAGAATTTGAAGATTGTATAGAGACTCTCAATGGTAAAAAATGGTTTTATTCAAATCAAACTGTAATAAAAGATATAAATGGAAATATAAAAGGAGTACAAGTAATAGCAAAAGATATCACAGAACGTAAAAATGCAGAAGAAAAAATATTAGAAAGCGAAGAAAAGTACAGAGAATTAGTAGAAAACTCACCCGATGCAATTGTTATTTATGAACAAGGTATTGTATTATTTGCCAATAAAAAATCTTATGAGATTTTAGGTGCGAACGAAAATGACGTAATAGTTGGTAAACCAATTATCTCGTTTGTACATCCTAGTTCAAAGGAGTTGGTAGTTGAGCGTATGAAAAAAGTAGCAACTGAAAATATAATTCTGCCATTTATAGAAGAGCGATTACTTAAATTTGATGGCAGTGCTGCTGAAGTAGAATTAAAAGCTTTACCAATAAAGCTGGAAGGTAAAAAAGCAGTGCAGTTAATTATTCGTGATTTAACTGAACGTAAACTAGCTGAAGAAAAAATAAGGAAAACAGAACTACATTTTAAATCATTAATTGAAAAATCAACTGATGGTATTGTATTACTTAACGGAAATGGAGAATTTAAATATATTAGTCCATCTACCAAAAGAATGTTTGGCTATGATGATACTGATGAGATTATAAGAAATCCTGCAACAGACACCCATCCTGACGATCTGGAAATGGTTTTATCAGAAATGAATAAACTATTTATTGACACTTCATATGTTCCAAAATTAGAATATAGATACAGAAAAAAAAATGGTAACTGGATTTGGGTTGAAACTATTTTTAGCAATTTGCTTGCCGATACTGTAGTTGAGTCAATAGTTTTAAATTTTAGAGATATTACTGAACGTAAACAAGCTGAAGAGCAACTTCAAACGCGTGAAGCAAAATTTAGGGCTGTGGCCGAATTATCACCAATGGCAATCTATGCTTCGAGTGGAAGCGATCAAAAAGCAGTGTATGTTAACAAGACTTTTTATAAAATATTCGGTTTTTCGATAGAGGATGTTCCAACAGTCGGGCATTGGTGGATAAAAGCTTTTCCGGATGAAAAATATCGCCAGTGGGTCATTGACCAGTGGACCTATAACATAGACCAGGCCAAAAATAACAACAGCGATGTGGAGGCATTGGAGTGCGTATGCAGCTGTAAGGATGGTTCGGAGAAAAATATTGTCTGGGTAGGTAAAACAATAGGTGATGAATTCTGGGCGTTTGGGAATGATTTTACCGAGCTGAAACAGGCGGAACAAGAATTAATCAATGCTAAAGAAAAAGCCGAAGAAAGTGCCAAATCCCTGAAAATCACACAAAATTTAATGCAATATGTCATCGAACATAATCGCAGTGCGATTGCTGTTCATGATAAAAACTTTAAATACCTTTTTGTAAGTAAAAGCTATTTAAAGGATTACAAAATAAAAGAAAACAACATAATTGGAAAGCACCATTATGATGTACTTCCTGATATACCTCAAAAATGGAGAGACGTTCATAAGAAAGCCTTAGCAGGTGAAGTTTCAAGCGCTGAAGAAGATTCATATCTTAGAGATGACGGGACATTAGAATGGACACGCTGGGAATGCAGACCCTGGTACGAAGCAGACAAATCTATCGGTGGTTTTATTATTTATACTGAAGTAATTACTCATCGTAAAAATATGGAATTAGAACTGATGACAGCCAAGGAAAAAGCCGAAGAAAGCGACCGACTGAAATCAGCCTTCCTTGCCAATATGAGTCACGAAATACGCACTCCCATGAATGGCATACTAGGCTTTGCCGAAATATTAAAAGAAACAGATTTGACCGGTGATAAACAACAAGAATATATTAATATCATTGAGAAAAGCGGTAAGCGTATGCTTACTATTATCAATGATATTGTTGATATTTCTAGAATAGAGGCTGGAATGAAAGAGATTTCGTTATCAGAAATGAATGTAAATAATGTAATAGAATATATTTATACATTTTTTAAGCCAGAGGCTGATAGAAATAATACTAAATTATTTTTTAAAAACACATTGTCGGCAAAAGCATGCATTATAGAAACTGACAAGGAAAAAGTGGATGCCATTCTCATCAATCTTATTAAGAATGCTATTAAATTTACGCGAGGAGGTTCTATAGAATTCGGTTACAAGCAAAAAGAAAAGCAGCTTGAGTTTTTTGTAAAAGATACAGGTAAGGGCATTGCTGCTGATAAACTGGAAATCATTTTCGAAAGGTTTATGCAAGGCGGTCCATCGTATGACATCAATCGTGAAGGGACTGGTTTGGGTTTATCCATTTCGAAAGCTTATGTTGAAATGCTTGGAGGGAAAATATGGGTAGAAAGCGAAGAAGGAAAAGGTTCTGTATTTTATTTCACAATTCCCAACAATACTGTTGAGAAAGAGAAAATAGCAGTAAATATTGTTAATGAATCAGACAATCCAATTGCACCATTAAAAATATTAATTGTTGAAGATGATGAAATATCTACTTCAATTATTGCAATTTTAATAACAAAAATAAGCAAAGAAGTGATCTATGCAAAAAATGGGATGGAAGCTGTTGAGGCTTGTAAAAACAATCCTGATTTAGATTTAGTGTTGATGGATATTAAAATGCATCAAATGAACGGATTGGAAGCTGCAAAACAAATACGTAAATTTAATAATGACGTAATCATCATAGCTCAAACAGCTTATAGTTTAAAGGGAGACAGAGAAAAAGCCATAGAAGCGGGATGCAACGATTATATTTCGAAACCGATCATTAAAGATAAATTATTTGTATTAATTCAAAAGTATTTCAGTAAAAAGTGATCAAAATAATTAGGAACTTGGTTATTGGTTATTAAGTTATTAGGAATTAAACCCAATTACGAATTAAGAGACTAAGAGACTGAGGAAGCAGGGAGAAAAGGAGAGAAAAGGAATGAGATGCTTCGCTACACTCAGTGTGAGAAAAAATACAAGCCGGCTGATAACGGTGTTTGCAAATTACTTATATTTGTAACAAAATAAACCCTTATTGTCATGCCTGATATAAAAATAATGTTGATTGATGACCATCAGATTGTAAGAGATGGCATCAAAGTATTACTCGAAAGTCTTGATAATGTAAAAGTTATTGGCGAAGCATCCAATGTGGTCGAATTATTGGAAAAATTAAAATCAGCCCAACCTGATATTATCGTTACTGATATTTCGATGCCTGATATCTCAGGAATTGAATTGACCAAAATTATCAATGGTGATAAAAAATATCTGGGAATCAAAATATTAATTCTATCGATGTACACCAACGAAGATTTTGTTTTTAATGCCATTAAAGCCGGGGCCAAAGGATATTTGCCAAAAAATACTACCCGAAAAGAACTTTTTGAAGCAGTAAATACCATTTATAACGGTGATGAATATTTTAGCGAATCCATTTCAAATATTATTCTAAAAAGCTATATCAAAAAAGTAAAATCCGTCGAAAATGGCGAGAAAAAAGAAGCATTAAGTATCCGTGAAATTGAAATAGTAAGACTTTTTGCACAAGGAATGGTCAATCAGGAAATTGCAGATAAACTATTTATCAGTATCAGAACCGTGGAGTCACATAAAAACCATATTATGCATAAGTTAGCGCTTAAAACAACCGTAGATTTAATAAAATTTGCTATTAAAAATAACATTGTCGAGATTTAACATCAATATAATCAGATTACTAATACATATTCCTGATATACAATATATAAATATTAATCTTAGCATACTGTATTCCCATTAGACTTTCCTTTTGTGATTTCCTTTCTAATAAACTACTAATCAGTTTTACAAAACTAAATATAGCTGTTTATTATTATTTTAGCTTGATAATGACTACTTTTGCAAAAAAAAAATCCTGCATGACGACTTTTAGTGAATTAAACCTCAACAAACCATTGTTAAACGCCCTCAATGATTTGGGATATACCCAACCAACAAGCATTCAGGAAAAGGTATTTTCTGTTATGATGTCGGGCAGAGATGTGGTTGGGATTGCCCAGACAGGTACCGGTAAAACTATTGCCTACCTCCTACCCTGTCTTAGATTGTGGAAATTCACTGGAGATGGTTCTCCTCAGATATTGATTATTGTTCCAACCCGCGAACTGGTCGTTCAGGTTGTAAAAGAAGTGAATAAATTATGTACTTATATGAACATCAAAGTGGAAGGTGTTTATGGAGGTGTAAATATCAATCCTCAGATTGATAGGGTTTATGCCGGTTGCGATGTATTGGTTGCTACACCGGGAAGATTGTTAGATCTTGCTTACAAAGGCGTTTTACGTTTAAAAGGCGTCAAAAGACTTATTATTGACGAAGTTGATGAAATGCTTACCCTTGGTTTTCGTCATCAGCTAACAAGCATTTTAGATTTATTACCCCCACGTCGCCAAAACCTGATGTTCTCAGCTACTATGCTTGAGGATATTGAAAAATTAATCAAAGATTTTTTTAACAATCCACAAAAAATTGAAGCAGCACCTACTGGAACGCCTTTAGACCAAATCATACAACTTGGTTATTCACTTCCTAATTTTAATACCAAGGTAAATTTCTTAAAACTTTTACTGACGAATGATCCTGAAATGAGCAAAGTCCTGGTATTTGTTTCTACTAAAAAATTGGCGGACGACTTATTTGAGCAATTGGAAGGAAAATTTCTTGGCCAATTGGGTGTAATTCACTCTAATAAAGCCCAAAACTATCGTTTTAATGCTGTCAGACAGTTTCACGAAGGAGCTTACCGTGTCCTTATTGCAACTGACATTATGGCCAGAGGGCTTGATATATCCGAAATCACTCACGTTATTAATTTCGACACCCCTGAAGTGGCCGAAGATTACATGCACCGCATTGGAAGAACCGGAAGAGCTGATAAAAAAGGCATCGCTATCTCATTTTTACTGGCAAAAGATGCTGCTAATCAAGCTCAGATTGAAGATTTAATGAATTGCAAAATTCCAATGGAAACCTTGCCCGAAAATCTTATAATTTCAAATGAACTTACCGAAGACGAAATGCCAAAAATCGTAATGAAAAACGTTTTAGTTAAACCTCCTAAGGTAGAAGCTTCTGGCCCTGCATTTCATGAGAAATTAGAAAAAAACAAAAAGGTTTACAATAAAATAAGGCATAAAGACAAAATGAAACTTAAATACGGTAAACCGAAAACCAGAGGACAAAAGAAGTAGGTTGGATATTGGTTATTTGGTTATTAGGTTATTAGGTTATTGGGTAATTGGGTTAATGGATTAATAATCCAATTCTATTTTCAATTTTTATTAAAAATTTACTAATTCAATATTTACTGAACAGATTATGACTTATCAAGATAAAATAAATAGGCCATAACTTTCATTTACAATATATTAGTAGCAGTAGGCGACTTAATAACTTATTAACTTAATAACCCAATTCTATTTTCAATTTTTTATTAAATATTTGCGAATTAAGAAAGAAACAAATACTTCTTCAAGTAATCTTTGATTATCAGTTTAATTTGTGTCAACTGTATTCAAATCAATTAAAAGAAAATAAAATGTTTTTGAAAGTTTTCCTGTTTCTCAACTTTCTTGTAGAAAATTTGCTATTTTTGCAATAAATACATTATGTTTTACTTAAAAAAATTAATATCATGGAAAATTCAAAAACAGCATTTTTAAA
This sequence comes from uncultured Bacteroides sp., assembly GCA_964496885.1. GTDB lineage: Bacteria > Bacteroidota > Bacteroidia > Bacteroidales > JACABE01 > JACABE01. The sequence continues at coordinate 37,390 of CAZCBG010000004.1, forward strand.
CCAATCTTTAAAAAATGGTTTAATTGCAGGAGGCTTAATGATTCTTTTTTCAATAATAATTTATGTACTGAATATAAACATGTTTAGTGTTGTATTTAGTATCATAATGTTTTTAGTTACTTTCGGAATAATGATAACTTTTATGGTTTTATCGATGAATTATTACAAAAGAAAAATATTAGGCGGTGAGATTAATTATTGGCAATGCTTTTTTGCTGGATTAGCAATGGCAATAACTGCTATGTGGTTATCTTCTATTTTTAATTATTTGTTTTATGGTTTCTTCGACACCGAATACATGCCAAAACAAATGGATAAATTTACTGAAATGTTGCAGGGATATGGTATGCCAGAAGATAAACTGAGAGAACAGGTTTTAAAAGTTCAGGAAAGAATGAATCCGCTCAAACAGTTTATTTCTAATTTATACATGATGCCGATAATTTCTGCAGTATTATCGTTCATTGTAGCAGCATTTATCAAAAAAAATGATAATGCCACGCCTCAAGAAGCTATAAGATAATTGCTAATGCCTTCAAAAAAAGTGCCTTTTCCTCAAAAATTTATAGCTATATCACTTCAATATGGCATCATTTCTGCTGTATTCATGTCGATGCTTACATTGCTATTCTTCTATATTTCAGGGACTGGAAATACACCTGTAATCATATGGAACTATTTAGTATTTACATTAGTTGTATTTGGCAGTGTAAAAACTTATCGAAAAAAAATATGCAACAGCAATATTTCGTTTAAGGAAGCTTATGTTTCAGGAGTCTCAACAGGAATCGTAGCGTCTTTTGGGTTTGCAATCTTTATGATTTTTTACACAAAATATTTAGATATTGAATTTATCAAAAATTTTATAAGCATTAATGCGTTAAAGATAAATAAAAATATATCTGTAGATGAATTAAAGCGACAGATTCAACTAATAACACCAGTTATTATAGGATTTTATGCTTTCTTTCAATTGATACTGATAAGTCTTATTTTACCTTTTTTGATATTTATACTCTTAAAACAGAAAAGAACTTTAACAGTGATCATTTAACAGTAAACTATTAACTACAAAAAAATTAACGTTGAAAAAAAAGCATTAACCAATAATACAATAAGCAGCAAACAAATGGATATTTCAATAATTGTACCTTTGTTCAACGAAGATGAGTCGTTGAGCGAATTGGCAGCCTGGATAGATAAAGTGATGGCAGAAAACAAGTATTCTTACGAAATCATCATGGTTGACGATGGGAGTAACGATCATTCCTGGCAGGTAATTGAAACGCTTTCTACTCAAAACACAGCCATCAAAGGTATAAAATTCAGAAGAAATTACGGAAAATCTGCAGCCTTAAATGAAGGTTTTTTAGCTGCCAAAGGAGATGTGGTAATTACAATGGATGCTGATTTACAAGATAGTCCGGAAGAAATCCCCGAACTATTCCGTATGATAAAAGAAGAAAACTTCGACATCGTATCCGGTTGGAAAAAGAAGCGCTTTGACCCCATTATGAAAACCATTCCTACTAAATTTTACAATTGGACAACCCGTAAAATGTCGGGTATTAAATTGCACGATTTCAATTGTGGGTTAAAAGCTTACAAACTAGATGTCGTAAAATGCATAGAAGTGTATGGTGAAATGCATCGTTATATTCCTGTAATAGCCAAATGGGCAGGTTTTTCGAAAATTGGCGAAAAAGTGGTTTCTCATCAAGCCCGTAAATATGGGGTTACAAAATTCGGATTAGATAGATTTATAAAGGGTTATCTTGATTTAATATCCATAACCTTTGTTTCAAAATTTGGCAAACGTCCCATGCATTTTTTTGGCTTAATGGGCACTTTGATTTTTATCATTGGGTTCTTTGCCACTGCCTGGCTTGGAATTGAAAAACTATATGCAATTTATCATCATGTAAAAGCTCCATTGATAACCGACAGTCCTTATTTTTATATTGCGATTGCTTCAATGGTTATTGGTGTTCAATTGTTTCTGGCAGGTTTTTTAGCTGAAATGATTGGAAGGAGCTCTGCAATTAGAAATACTTATTTAATTGAAAAAAGAATATATTAATACATTTTAAAATGCGAATAAAAGAAGCTATTCAACAATCGATTGAACTGAAAACTAAATTACTAAAGGACGAAGTCTTATTAAAAATAATCCTTCAGGTTGTAAATGAAATGATACTTACCTTTAAAAACGAAGGATGTGTTCTTTTTTGCGGAAACGGTGGAAGTGCTGCAGATGCTCAACATCTGGCTGCTGAATTTTCAGGTCGTTTCTATTATGACAGACCACCTTTAAATGCAGAAGCATTGCATGTAAATACTTCCTACTTAACTGCTGTTGCCAACGATTATTCCTACAACGAAATTTATGCCCGTCTGGTTAAGGCCAAAGGCAGAAAAGCTGATATATTGGTTGGGATTTCAACTTCCGGTAATTCTCAAAATATTATTAAAGCATTTGAAGTTGCCAATGAACTGGGTATGATAACGGTAGGTTTTACAGGTGAAAGCGGAGGTAAAATGAAAGATGTTTCCAAATACCTGATTAATATTCCATCAACAGATACACCAAGAATACAGGAAGCTCATATTTTGGTAGGACATATTATTTGTGAATTGGTTGAATCAGGACTTTTTCCAAGATAGATGCAAACTTTTCCCAAAACATTTGACAAAAGTTGGTGCTTATTTCTTGACAGAGATGGGGTTATAAACCACAGATGGGTGGATGATTATGTAAAAACTCAAGCTGATTTTCAATTTCTTCCGGGTGTATTGGATGCATTGAAGATTTTTAATCAGATTTTTGGCAAAATTATAGTTGTAACCAACCAGCAAGGCATTGGAAAAGGATTGATGACTGAGAGCGAACTTCATTCCATACATCAATTCATGATTCAGCAAACTAAAGATAATAAAGGAAGAATAGATCACGTTTATTATTGTGCTGACTTAAAAGAAAGCGGGAGCTTATATCGCAAACCCAATATTGGGATGGGCTTAAAAGCAAAAAAAGATGCGAAGGAAATTCATTTTAAAAAATCAGTAATGATTGGCGATTCAATCAGTGATATGATTTTTGGAAAAAGATTGGGCATGAAAACTGTTTATATTTCCAATAATTTCACAAAAGCCATACAATTTCCTAAACAGATAGATTACATATCACCTTCATTGTTTGACTTTGCAAACAATTTAAGCAAATAAATAGCATCTGAGATGATACAATATTTTGAACATTTGGTCATTATAAATAGAAACGCCTTTAAAAATGTAAGTAATCCATTACTTTAAATACATAACTAACAAAAAGCATTATGTCAAAAAAAATTATTTTACTGATTCTTTCAAGCTTTTGTATTTCTTGCATACTGTTTGCTCAGCAACAAACAGATACTCTGAACAAAACTGATAATTACGGCAAAAAGCAAGGTTATTGGAAAAAGAAAGACGAAAAAGGCATTTTAAAATACGAAGGACGTTTTGTAAACAATAATCCCAGTGGTGAATTTAAATATTATTATGAAGACGGGAAAATAAAAGCAATTTCAAGATTTTTCGAAAAAGGCTTGCGTTCGTTTACCACAACCTATTTCACAAACGGGAAACTGATGTCGGAAGGCTATTATATAAGTACGCACAAAGACAGTACCTGGAAGTATTATAATGGATATGATGTAGTAATCAGGGAAGAGTTTTACCGTTCCAATTTAAAAAATGGTGAATGGAAAACCTATTATGATGATGGCAGCTTAACTGATAAAATAAATTGGAAAAACGGTAAAAGAGAAGGTCCATGGGAGCAAAATTATTCGGGCGGAACATTGAAGACGCAGTTTAAAAACGATAAATTAGAAGGCAATTATCAGGTTTTTACCCCAACAGGGAAATTAAGAAATCAGGGAAAATATATAAATAATTTAAGGGAAGGTCTTTGGTTTTGGTACAACGAAGAAGGATTACCCAACAAAAGATATGTCTACAAAAGTGATAAGCTTATCAACAAATCACTTGTTGTATACGAAAACAAAAAAACAGTAGAAATAAACTTCGATAGCATTGCTTATGTATATACATCAGGAGGAACAACTTATATAAAAAAGACCAATGCTGCAATTTTCAAAACCAATCAAAAATTCAATGAAACGATTGATTTATTAGGTATAGATAATTTTCTTCTGATTAATAAAAACTTTCTTTCAAATTATGCTTCCATAAAAGGTATAATCCCTTATGAAGGAGGATTCTACAAAGTACAATTTTCCATTCAACCCGATTTTGATGTAATTACAGAGGAAGAAAGTTCTAAAGCATTAAAAACGATGTTTCCCGATTCAAAATAAAAATAAAAAAAAAGGCTGTCATTTAAAACAGCCTTCATTTCATTTATATTTATATTGATTTTATCAACTAATTTTTTCATTAACCAGGAATCTGGCGAGCGAAAAACTGCAGGTAAAAGCAGGTGAAACAGCATTTAATAAATGTAGTGATTTACTGTCGCCTTCTACCACAAAATCCATTTCTAATTCAAGGGTCTTTTTGTTTAATAATTGAGCACGAATTCCAGGGCGCAACCACTCGTTGAATTTTTCTTCGTTAACGGTTTTTGTTAATCTTTTAGCCAGGCCAACAAAATGTTTGCTGTTGTATTTTTTAATTTCGTTGATAGCTAACTTTCTGAAATTAAATGCATTTGTTATAAATAAGATGGCTTCGTAATAGGTAATCTGCAAAAATTCGCCCAGTTTAAAATTACTGAATCCTTCATAGTTTTCTCTCCAGAATGCAGGAATGGAAGTTGGACCTATTTTGATATGATTGTGTGAAGTAATTGTATAATGAACACCCAAAAATGGATTTAACAAATTGGGTACAGGATAAATATTGGTATTGATAAACATATCTTTTCCGCTATATTTCAGATAAATACCTTTAAAAGGAATGATAATCCGATTTTTTGAGTATCCATAATCACGGGCAATTACATCAGCATAAAGACCGGCAGCATTAATCAAGAAACCTACTTTAAACTTTTCATTATTGGTAGTGATAAATTCATTGTTCTTTTTGATGTATTTGGTATTAAAAAAGAAATCCACTTTTTGTTGAATCAGAATTTCTTTCAGCTTTTGGCATACTTCAATTGGATCAACACTGGCAGTAGTTGGTGAATACAATGCTTTTTTAAATGTTTTTGAATTAGGTTCGATTTTATACAACTCTTCTTCATCAATTAATTTGATATCTACACCGTTTTTGATACCTCTACGTTCTAATTCGTATAAAGCTTCTAATTCAGTTTCATCGTTGGCAACAACTACCTTATGGCATTCATTCACAAAAATTCCATTGCTATAACAAAACTCTTTCATGAGTTTGTTACCATCAACTGTAAATTTTGCTTTCAAAGAACTGGACGTATAATAGAAACCGGCATGCAAAACACCACTGTTCCTGCCACTGGCATGCATTGCCACATCTTCTTCTTTCTCAATAATGGCAATTGTTTTTTCAGGGTATTTCTTCCGAAGTTCAAACCCGATAGCCAATCCCATGATACCTCCGCCGATGATCAGATAATCATATGTTTTTGTATTTTTAATTTCCATATTTAATATATATATTTGTATTTAATTAATTTGTTCTTCCGGGATAAACTTTAATTGCTTCTTTCAAACATTTCATAGAAGCAATTAAATCTTCCACTTTAAGCACATAACTAATTCTTACCTCATCCATTCCTTTTCCTTTGGTTGAGTAAAAACCGGTTGCAGGTGCTAACATAACCGTTTCATTATTATATTCGAAATCTTCCAATAACCATTGGCAGAATTTATCAGCATTATCAATTGGTAAACGGGCAACTGCATAAAAAGCACCTTTAGGATTTGGACAAAAGCATCCATCCATTTTATTGATAGCTTCAACAACCACATTGCGTCGGTTAACATATTCATTAATTACTTTATCAAAATAGGATTGTGGTGTATCACAGGCTGCTTCTGATAATATCTGTCCAAAAGTAGGAGGACTCAAGCGTGCCTGTGCAAACTTCATTGTTGTAGCCATTACAGCTTTGTTTTTAGAAATAAAACAGCCAATGCGAACGCCACATGCACTGTAACGTTTAGATACTGAATCCAATAAAATAACATTTTCTTCGATACCTTCTAAGTTCATAGCCGAAAAATGTTCATTGCCATCGTAGCAAAATTCACGATAAACTTCATCTGACAGGAGGTATAAATCGTGTTTTTTTACAATTTCTTTTAACGATTGTAATTCTTCTTTCGAATACAAATAACCTGTAGGATTATTTGGATTACAAATCATGATGGCCTTGGTTTTTGGAGTAATTAATTTCTCAAATTCTTCCATAGGAGGCAAGGCAAAACCATTGTCAATATTTGAAACGATTGGTTTTACAATAACTCCTGCTTCGGTTGCAAACCCATTGTAATTGGCATAAAATGGTTCAGGAATAATGATTTCGTCACCAGGATCCATACATACCATAAAAGCAAAAATAATACCTTCAGAACCACCATTGGTTACAATAATATCATTTTCGTTGATATCGATATTGCATTTTTTATAATACTCAACCAATTTTTTGCGATAGGATAGTATGCCGGCAGAATGACTGTACTCAACTACTTTAATATTCGTATTTTTTAAGACATTCATAGCAGCTTCAGGTGTTTCTATATCGGGTTGACCAATATTTAAATGATAAACCTTGCGCCCTTTCTTTTTTGCTACATCAGAAAAAGGAACTAATTTCCTGATAGGTGATTCTGGCATACTTTTACCTTTGGATGAGATTTTTGGCATTTTTGGTTAAATTTAAAATTTGAATAATTAAAAATCCCGTTGGAGTATTCCAACGGGATTTGAATAATAATAAGTTTGGTAAGATTTAGTGAGTTACAGGAGTAGTACCAGGAGCTACTGTTTTTTCTGGCATTTGTTCTGTTGGTTTAGGTTCTATTTTACCAGCAATTTGCAAAACAACTCTATCAGTTTTTGCATTCGACATAACTGTAATTTGTTTACTAATCACACCAATACGATTTGTATCATACTTAACTTTGATAACACCTTCTTTTCCGGGCATAATTGGTTCTCTGTTCCAACTTGGTACTGTACAGCCACATGATGAAACAACATTAGAAAGGATTAAAGGTTCTTTACCAGTATTTTTGAATTTGAATTCGCAATTACCATCAGCACCTTGAATAATTGTTCCATAATCGTGAACAGCATTTACAAATTTAATATCCGGACCATTTGGATTTTGAGGTACGGCTGCATCCTGAGCATTGATTGTTGAAAATGCAAATGCTAACATAATAATTGAAAAGAATACTTTTTTCATTTTTTTTTAATTTTAACGTTTTTAAATGAAGTGAATTAAAGACTAAAATTTAGTTTACAAAATTATAAATAAATAAAATATAAACAGCAATTTTAATAACAATTTTTTATTAACAATATTTATGCCAATATTTTTAAAAAGGGCAATAATGAAAGCAAGATTGTATTTTTTGTGAATTTTTAACAAGTTTGCAAAAATCGCTAGTTGGGTTCATCATTTCAAAAAAAAGTTTAAATATCATTTATTGATTTTAAAGAATAATTTTTGATTTTTATTGTTGATTTTCAACATTTTTCTTACCTTTGTGATTACAAAAACAAACATATTGACAGTTCAAAAAAAACTTGCAAAACACACAAATTCAATCAAATAATGATAAATAAAATATTAGTTACCGGTTCATCTGGTCAAATTGGTTCCGAATTAGTACTTGCACTTCGTGCTATTTATGGTGGAGAGAATGTAATTGCTTCAGACAAATGTGAAAATGCAAGTAAAAAAATTCAAGCGAGTGGTCCATTTGAGAAATTAAATGTCTTGGATCGCGATGCAATCGCTTTTGTAATTGATAAATATAAGATAGATGCTATTATACATTTAGCAGCCATTTTATCAGCCACAGGCGAAAAAAATCCTATGCTTGCCTGGGATGTAAATATCAATGGTTTAGTAAATGTATTGGAACTTGCACGTGAAAAAAAATTAAGCAGGGTCTTAATTCCAAGCTCAATTGCAGCTTTTGGGCCTACTACACCTGTAGACAATACACCTCAAAAAACCATACTGAAACCAACCACTATGTACGGAGTAACCAAGGTTGCCGGGGAATTACTTGCCGATTATTATGTAGCCAAATATTCTTTGGACATTAGAGGCTTAAGATACCCTGGAATTATCAGTAACGAAACATTACCCGGTGGTGGCACTACAGATTATGCAGTTGCCATTTATTACGAAGCTGTTAAATCAGGGAAATATGAATGTTTCCTTAGCGAAGATACCAATTTACCAATGATGTATATGCCTGATTGTTTGAAAGCTACTATTGATTTATTTCAAGCTGATTTTTCAAAATTAAAAAATCACTCCGACTTTAATGTAGCTGCATTTAGTGTAACACCTAAATTATTGGCAGCATCCATCAAAAAATACATGCCTGAATTCGAAATTACTTACAAAACAGACTTCCGCCAGGCAATTGCCGATTCATGGCCTAATTCTATCGACGACAGTTGTGCCAGAGAAGAATGGGGTTGGAAACCTGCTTATGATCTTGACACAATGACGCAGGATATGTTGAAAGTAATCAGTAAAAAACACAAAGAAGGATTAATTTAGTTTTTTTAAAGCTGCTCTAAGGGCAGCTTTTCTTTTTAAAAATACAATGGATGTGCTTTAAATCCGTCCTTGGTATTATATTCCAACGTTGGTAATGGTATTTTAATAAATCCCAGTAAATCGAAAATGAGTGCTAAGGTTTTTGATTTAGTAGGAATATGAGTAAGATCGATATCTAAAGACAGATAAAACTGGCGATAGCGATCAAAGCGAGGCAATACTTTAGCGTTATATACTTCAGGATTTACATACCCACCTGTCATGCCTTCAGCACCATATCCAAAAGCAATATTCAGCCACTTGGGAAATACAGAACTCTTTGGCAAAAATGAATATACATTACCAGAAAGCCAGATAGTACAACCATTGTAATCTTTCAAAATACGTTGAGGAAGATTCTCTCCTAACAAATCAGGTCGATATTGAGCAAAATCGGTTGTATGAGCCGAATACTTTAATAAAATTCGTTGTTCGTGCCATGCCAACTGCTGGCTGATGAACAATGCAGAACCCAAGGTGTTGGCGGCAAAATCACCCGGCGAAAAACCCCATTCTTTTGAAAATCCATCTAATATTTCAATAGTGAGTAAATATACAGACCCCACTCCTCCTCCATACCATATTGCCTTGCTTTCTTTTACACCCGACCATTTTAAAGCTGAATATCCAATTTTCCCAAAATAATAAGAAGTCAAGGTATGACCCATTTTGTCCATTTGCAACCATTCCCGGTTATCATTCACAAAATGGAAGCCATTCATAGGATAATTTTTGTACCAAAGTGTATACAAAGCTGTCATCGAACCAGCAATCAGAACACTTTCAGAAATAACTACAGCTTTTAAACGTGTTATATTTATAGGAATTACATCTGTTATTTCAGAAGAGGATTGAGCAAAGATATGTATTGAATTCAAAAATAAGGAAACAAAAATCAAGGCAGTTATTTTTGTGTCAAAAACTTTTCTTTCAATTTTGGAAAAAAGATAATGGTTTAATTTAGAATAAAAATTGGTCATTTTCTTTTGGTTTACATTCTTATACATTTCAAACATTCATAAAGTGACCAAAGATTATTAGAAAAATATCAACTATTTAAAAGAAGTAATAATTTCTCTGACCTCAGCAATTTTACTTTCAAGCATTTCAGCATCAGTTGCTTCTGCCAGAAACCTTAAATAGGGTTCAGTGTTAGAAGGACGAACATTGAACCACCAATCTTTAAATTCCAGTCTGTAACCATCAAAATCAAAAGAGGCAGTCGGACTTTCCTGGTTTGAAAAATGCATACGGATGGCATCCATTGCTTCTTGTTTTTGTTCTATTTTGAAATTAATTTCTCCGGAATTGGCAAATTTAGAAATATTGGCTATTGCTTGAGAGAGTCTTATTCCTTTTTCTTTGAGTTTACTTACGATTTCCAATACAATTAGACAGGCCATAATACCTGAATCGGAATAATAAAAATCACGAAAATAATAATGACCGGCAAGCTCTCCACCATAGATACCGTCGATTTCACGAAGTTTCAATGATGCAAAAGCCCGGCCAACTTTCCATGTATGCATTACACTGCCATATTTACGGATGGTTTCGCCCACAGCTTTTGATGTACGAATATCCTGCAAAACATTTCCTTTTAAGCCTTTTTCTACAAGAAAATATTCAGCTAAAAGTGCTATTATTAGGTCAGGAGATATAAATTTACTGTTTTCATCCACAAACATCACACGATCAGCATCCCCATCGAAGATGACACCGATATCGCTTTTATTTTCAGCAACTAATTTCTGTAAATCTACAATATTTTCGGCTTCCAAAGGATTGGCTTCATGATTGGGAAAACTACCATCAAGTTCATCAAAAATGTATATAGGTTGATTTCCTAAAATATCTTTGATTAGCAGGGCTACCATCCCATTAGAGCAATCCATGGCTATTTTCAGATTACTGAAATCATTCATATATTGGCGCTGAAAATCAACATAGTCGTCTTTTACGTTAAATTCGATAATTTTACCTTTTTGAGCAGCAATTTTAATTTCATCAGTTTCTATGCGTTTTTTCAACTCACCCAAACCAGAATCTAAGCCCACTGGTAAAGCATTGCTGCGAGAAACTTTCAATCCATTGTATTCCTTAGGATTATGGGATGCCGTAATCATTACCGATGCATCGAAATCATACCTTGCAGTAGCCCAATATACCATGGGTGTTGTTGACAAGCCAATTGTATATACATCGGCACCACTATCGGTAATGCCTTTGCATAAATATTCAAAAATCTCAGGAGAAGATTCTCTGACATCTTTTCCCACCAAAACCTTTTTTGCTTTTAGTAAATCGGGTAGGAAAAAACCAATGCGGTATACATCATTTTTATCGAAGTCTGTATTATAAACTCCTCTTATATCATAAGCTTTAAATGCGTTCATTTCAGTTAGTAAATTAGTAAAATAGCAAAGTTGAATGTATTTAATCAAATTAGGTTAAAACATTTTTTATAAACGTTTTTTTATTTTGTGAAATTCTTGAGTGCTTCAAGGTATTTTGCCTTATTGATTGAAAAAGTATTTTCTGCTGTCCCTCCTATCACTTTATAATCATCTGTTGGACATTTTGCAAGTTTGCGGAGAACACGCACATCTTTTTGAGCGCATACTTCCTCTTTTTCGCCCCATATAATTAATATGCCTGATACATTTTTACCTCTTTCAGCTACAGCATATTCAGGCTCCAGAAGATATTTATCAAAAGCCAGAGGTATTATAACATCCAGATTGTGAACTTCTTTTATTCTTTTCTGAACACTTTCCAATGTATTATAGGGAGAGTCTGCAATTATTTTATTCACCTCTGAACGATTACATCCAACAGCAATAGATAAGCCGGCTCCCATACCCTGGCCATATAAATCGAGTTGACGAAATTTCGAATAATATTTACGTGTATAATCTATCACTGCATTCAGATCTTTTTCGAACTGAGCATACATGTAGAAATTACTGTTGATTTTAAAATCGCTGCTTTCGCCGTAACCACGATAATCGTAAGTAATTACATTGTAACCAAGGGTTAAAAATTGGCTTGCCATTTCAATCATTTTTGACATATTACCTTCCCCATTGTTACTAATAATGACAATTTTTTTAGATTCAGATGGGGCTTTATAAAACCATGCGGCCAAAACCATATTGTCTTTGGTAGGGATACTCAATTTTTCATAAGTAAGTCCAAATTCATCGGGTAAAACTTTGTATTCTTTTTCAGGTTTTAATGCAAATAAAGTGCTGGCAGTTAAAAGTAAAAAAACGATGAATGATGTTAAGATTTTCATTGTTATAAAGATTATAGGTTATTGGAAAATGGGATTATATTTATATCCCAAAATGAATTAAAATATTTTATGTTGATTTAATGCGTGTTGGTATTTACGGGCATTAGCCAAATGTTCTTCCATGTTTTTTGCAAAATTATGAAAACCCGAAAAATCTTCTTTTGCACAAAAATACAAATAATCGGTCTTTTGATTAGCTAATACTGCATCAATAGAAGAAATAGAAGGAATACAAATAGGCCCAGGAGGTATGCCTCCGTATTTGTAAGTATTATAAGGTGAATCCACAACTAAGTGTTTGTTCAAAATACGTTTGATTGTAAAATCACCTACAGCATATTTTACGGTCGGGTCGGCTTGCAGTAGCATTCCTTTTCTGATTCTGTTTACATAAACACTTGCTACTGTTGATTTTTCAGCTTTTTGATTGGTTTCTTCTTCAACTATAGATGCAATTACACCCACTTCTTTCCGGCTCAAGCCAGCAGAAAAGGCACTTGCATTGCGATCGTCGTTCCAGAATTTTTCATATTCTTTTTGCATGCGTTCCATGAGTTGTGCTGCAGTTGTATTCCACCAAATCTTATACGTATTTGGAATAAACATCAAACGGAGCTCCTCAACTGATGTTTTGTATTTTGATAAAAAATCAGGATTATTGAATGCAAGAATTAAACTTACACTATCCGTTTCTATTTGTTTGGCCAATTTTCCCGCCAATTGTTCGTTGGTGCGGATATTGTTAAAAACCAGATTAACTGCTTCTTGTCGCCCCGAACGAAGCATATTTACGATCTGATTATTGTTCATACCTGCTTTTAAAAGATATTTCCCGGCTTTTATGTTCTTATCATAGTCTTTTTTTTGAGCAAGCCATTCAAAAGAAGATGTATTTTTTAATGCATTTTCTTGCTGTAAACTTTGTATAACATCATTAAAATTGTCGTGAGAATGGATGAATAAATAGGTTTTTTCTTTTGCCACATTAGGTGCAAACATTCTTAGATAAACAACAAATCCTAATACGCAAGCAATCAAAAATACAATCGTAATACCAGTTAAAATATATTTTTTCTCTTTCTTCATTATAATGCTTTGTAAATTCGAACTGCAAAGTTAAAAAATTATGTTTAAAAGAATTTGTCTATTGTAGAATTAACTGCAAAAAGTACTCATCCTTCCATTCATTGTTCAGCATTACCCAATCTTTCCGGCTGCCACAAATTGCAAATCCGTGCTTTTTGAATAATTTCAAACTGCTTTCATTATCGGTAAGTATACTACAATATAATTGATGTAGTTGCAAAGCATTGAAACAGTATTTAATAAGAGTTTCCAATGCATCCGACGCATAGCCTTTATTTCGCATTTCATTTGCAATTAAGATGCCAATGCCTGCTTTCCTGTTATTGGGATCGAAATCAAAAATATCAATGCAGCCAATGGGTTTATTATCGACCGTAATCATTAAACGAATTTGCTTGTTAACAAAAACATCCTGAACACTAAATACATATTGTTCAATGACATATCTTGAGAAAGGAGTCGTTGTATTTGAAATATGCCATACACTGGTATCGTTTTCCCAATCGTATAGCATATCTATATCTTCGGGTTCCATAGCCCTGAGTTGTATGTTGTTTCCTTTAAGTGTTTGCATTAGATTTTGCGATTTTGTAATTTATTTTGCAAATATAAAATTTATCAGCTTATTTATCAGATGTTATTTTCTTGACGAAGTAGCACATTGTATCAATAGTCAGTTTTATATACATTTTAATCGAATAAAAAGCAAAAAGCCGTCAATTGTATAACTGACGGCTTTTTTTTCATTCGTTTTAATAATTAATCTTTGTCTTCCTTATTTCCGTGTTCTTTACACATATGTTTCTTGTCACAGCATGATGCTGTTGAATCCTGTTTACCTTTTCCAAAACATTCATCATTAATTTCCACGCAATACATTTTGCAATGATGCATAGGTTTACAGTTCGTCATACAACTGTCACCTTTTATCTTACATTCATCACCTTTACATTTATTAAACTTTGGACAGCCATGTATGCCATAAGCCAAAGTTGTCAACAAAAGAATACAAGCAATGGCAACAGTATAGAAGCCTTTTACCCATTGCTTTTCATTTTTACTGATAAAACCCTTAATTATCTGGATAATACCATAGGTTTTGATAAGAATTACCAAAACAAATAAAACATAAAGAATTACATACATTAAATGCATAGCTCATAAATTTTAATTAATACTGCTACAAACTTAAAAATTATTTTTTAATAAATGACAGAAATCATTAAAAATTTAGAAGTTTCAAGATTAAATATAGAACGTCATAGTGGATTGGAATTAGTAAATAAACTTTCTTTCAGTTGAAAGATTTAATTTACAAATTGAATTTCCATTAAAAATACTGTTCATTGAGAAACAACCCAATAGTAACATAAAACTTAAAATATGATACAAAAAAGGATAATCAAAAATGTTTAAAAAAATACTATTTAGCTATTTTTTGATATATATTTGTATCTTAATTATTTTAATTTGGTTTGAGCATAAAAAACAGAATTATGATAATAAAGAAGCCTCCTTAACAAAATTTTGAAGTTTATTTTAATAATAAAATTGAAAGTTTAGTAAAATACTTACCAAATGTTTAATATTTAAAATTTTAAATAAAATGAAAAAAATAATATTCTTTATATCATTTACCTATATGCTAATGATTTCAGGACAATCTTATTCTCAGCAGTTTAGATTTGGTGTAAAAACAGGACTTAATATTGCAAATATGAGAGTAAGTGGATTTACAGGTGTAAACGAAAGTTCAAAAATATCTTTTCATGTCGGAGCTATAATTGATTATAGTTTCTCAAAGAATTTTAGTCTAGAATCAGGCTTATTATTAAGTTGGAAAGGAGCCAACTTTGACAGAACTGTTTATGATGATAACACCACAAAAGTTACAGAAAGTCAAAATTTCGCACCTTTATTTTTAGAATTGCCAATAAATGCAGTGTATAAAGTTGACTTAAAGCCAATAAAATTGCTTATATTTGGAGGGCCTTACTTTGGTTTTGGAGTTGGGGGAAACAGAGAGATTTCACATGAAGCTACTGGATTACCTGCAGGAACATCACTTGCTGAAGCTGTAGCATATTGTGTTCAACATTCACTAACAGAACCTGATGGAACATCAGGATTAAAATATGGATCCAATAGTTCTGATGATTTAAAAGGATTAGATTTTGGTTTAGATTTTGGAGCAGGAATTGAATTCCATAATTTTCAATTTAGACTCCAATATGGCTTAGGACTGGCCAATTTAAATCCAACAACTGCTAATAACGAAATATTAAAAAACAACGTATTTGCTATTTCTGTTGGTTATATGTTTGGTAAATAAATAAAAAAAAATTAAGATAGATATTTAAATTATTATACAAGACAAAAATGCGGCAGAAAATTATCATTACTGCCGCTTTTTTTTAAAATTATAAGTCATAACTTACTTCAATTTTCATACCGTCATCAGCTGCAATCGTATTTTCAAAAAAAGCCTGAGCTTCCAATAACAGGGGCTGTTCGTTGTCATATCTTGCAGAAAAGTGACTTATTATCAGCTTTTTAGCATTTATTTTTTTTGCAATAAGCGCAGCTTCTTTAGCTGTAGCATGAAATTTCTGACGTGCAATAGCTTCTTTATCATGTGTAAAAGTAGCTTCATGATACAAGACCGTAGTATTTTCGATATATGAAATCAGCTGCTCATCGTACAAAGTATCTGAGCAATAGGCATAGCTGCGCAATGAATCTGATGGTATGGTAATTTCCTGATTTGTAAACATAATACCTTCTGAATTTACGAAATCTCCGCCTTGTTGAATTTTGCGAATAGCTTCAATACTTGGATTTTGTTGCTGAATAAATTCTTTATTAATTTTATAACCACATTCTTTTTCTTCAATAACAAAACCCCAGCAAGGCACACTATGTTGTAAAGGAAAAGAAAATACTTTAAAAGTATTTGTTTCCATTAACAATTCTTTTGAAGAAGTAGTAATTGCATGAAAAATCAAAGGATATAATAATATGGAATTTGATACATTTAACTGCAAATCAATAACAGTTTTCAATTCTTCCGGAGCAAAAACATGCATTGCTTCTGTTCTGCCAAGTAAATGATAAGTAAACAACAATCCCATTAAACCCAGGTAATGATCGCCATGCAAATGGCTTATAAAAATATGTTGAATCCTACTTTTCTTAATATGAAACCTTCGCATTTGCATCTGAGTACCTTCACCACAGTCGATGAGTATCAGTTTGTCATGTATATTAACTACCTGCGCACTTGGATACCTTGTTTTTGTTGGAGTTGCAGAACCACTTCCAAGAATCGTTACAGTAAAAGCTTTCATGTGCTTGAATTTAATTTACAAACCTACGGTTTTTTAAAGAAAAAAATAAAAAAAAAATCCCGGAAAACCGGGATTTTAATACAATTAAGCATTAAAAGAATTAGATCGTTGTTTCTGTTTCAGGAGCTGCATCTTGTTCAGGAGCAATTTCTTCCTGAATTGAGGCTGCTGTTTCAGATTTAACTTCTACTTCAGGAGTTACTTCTTTAGGCTTTTTAACCTTTTTGTCCTGCTCTCTTTTAGTCATGGCATCTAATTTCTCCATTTCTGATTTTTGCATTTCAGATTTCAGGTTTGATAAAGCTTCGATATCACCCAAGGTAGATCTTTCTATATTGTCGTTATTTTGTTTAACGCTTTTTTTCTGATCTCTTTCTTTACGTTTATTTTCAGAATCTGCTTTTGATTTTTCATCATTAGATGCATCCTGATTAATTTTAGAGTGAGAAACGATAATTTTCTTGCTGTCTTTTGAAAATTCAAGAACCTTAAAGTCTATAGTTTCATCAGTTTTTGCATTACTTCCGTCTTCTTTTACAAGATGACGTAAAGGAGCAAAACCTTCAACTCCATATGGTAAAGCAATGATTGCACCTTTATCAGAAGAACTAACAATGGTACCTTTGTGGATTGAATCAACAGTAAATACGGTTTCGAAAATTTCCCAAGGATTTTCTTCCAATTGTTTGTGTCCTAAGCTTAAACGTCTGTTTTCGCTATCCACTTCTAATACAATTACTTCAATTGAATCACCAATTTTGGTAAATTCTGCTGGATGTTTGATTTTTTTAGACCATGAAAGATCAGAAATGTGAATTAAACCATCAACACCTTCTTCCAATTCTACAAAAATACCAAAATTGGTAAAATTGCGTACGATAGCAGTATGTTTAGATTTCAAAGGATATTTATCTGCAATATTGGTCCAAGGATCTGGAATCAATTGTTTGATACCCAAAGACATTTTTCTTTCTTCGCGATCCAACGTTAAAATAACAGCTTCTACTTCATTTCCAATTTTCAGGAAATCATGAGCGGTTCTTAAATGTTGTGACCAAGACATTTCAGAAACATGTATTAAACCTTCAACACCAGGAACGATTTCCATGAATGCACCGTAATCGGCAATCACAACAACTTTTCCTTTAATTTTATCACCAACTGCAAGATTTGCATCCAATGCATCCCATGGATGAGGAGTTAATTGTTTTAAACCTAAAGCAATACGTTTTTTGTTTTCGTCAAAATCAAGAATAACAACATTGATTTTTTCGTCTAATGTAACAATTTCTTCTGGATGATTAATTCTACCCCATGATAAATCGGTAATATGAACCAAACCATCAACACCGCCTAAATCGATAAATACACCATAAGAAGTGATATTTTTAACAGTACCTTCTAATACTTGTCCTTTTTCGAGTTTAGCAATAATTTCAGCTTTCTGTTGTTCAATTTCGTCTTCAATCAAGGCTTTGTGAGAAACAACTACGTTTTTATATTCATGGTTTATTTTCACAACCTTGAACTCCATATTTTTTTCTACGAAAACATCATAATCTCTGATTGGTTTCACATCTATTTGAGAACCTGGCAAGAAAGCTTCGATTCCGAATACATCAACAATTAAACCACCTTTGGTTCTGCATTTAACATAACCAGTAATGATTTCCTGTGTTTCAAATGCTTTATTGACTCTATCCCATGATTTAAGTAATCTTGCTTTTTTATGTGAAAGAATTAACTGACCATTAGCATCTTCCTGACTTTCAACATACACTTCTATTGTATCGCCTATTTTCAAATTAGCATTGTATCTAACTTCAGAAACAGGGATAACACCATCAGATTTAAATCCGATATTTACAACAACTTCACGATTGTTTTTTGCAACAACAATACCTTCAACCACTTCTTGTTCAACTATCTGGCTAAATGTTTTATCATAAACTTCTTCTAATTTTTTTCTTTCGTCAGAAGTATAGTTCAACGTTTTTTTCCCAATTGCATCCCAGTCAAAATCTTCAAGAGAAATTACTTCTTTAACATAGCGGGGTTTTGTTGGAAGCTGAGAAATTGGCTCTTCAGTAATTTCAGCGACTACAGCAGTTTTTTCTTCTTCAGCTGCTTCTAATTCTGCTTCTGCTACAGCAATATTTTCGGCAGTTTCGATTGCTTCTTCTTTTACTTCAGATGCAAGTTCTTCACTTACTTCAGCTTGTGCTTCAATTTGTTCTTCAACTTGATTGGTGGCTTCTTCGTTGTTTTCAACGTCAGGGTTGACATTTAATTCGTCTGTCATCTCATTTTTTTTATGGTAGTAAAAACTACCTGGTTAATAAATAAATTAATTGTGCTCAATTTATAGAATATGAATACTTTAATACTATGTAAACGAAATTCAAAAATTGGAGTGCAAAATTAAGAAAAGTATTTTAAATAAAAAACTGATTTCAAAAAGATTATTCGTTTTTTTACTTAATTTCAGACTTTTTATTTAATTATTTTAAGCTTAAAAATGTATTAAATAAAAATATTGTTAGGTATTCTATTTTTTTTTATAATTTTGCACCCTAAATTTAAAATAATATGGCAAAAAAACAAGACAGAACTGAAGGAAAAATCATAGCAGTAGAAGAGGCTTTAGGCAGAACTGAACAATTTATTGAGAAAAATCAAAAAATTATCATTATTGTTTTAGCAACTATAATGGCATTGGTATTAGGATATTTTGGTGTAAAACAATTTTATATTAAACCTCAAGAAACCAAAGCACATGCTGAAATGTTTTATGCTGAAAAATATTTTGAACTCGATTCTCTCGATTTAGCATTAAACGGTGATGGAGAACATATTGGCTTTCTTGATGTGATTGATAATTATAGCATTACGAAAGCATCTAAGCTGGCAAAATACTATGCAGGTATCATTTATCTTAAAAAAGGAAAATATGAAGAAGCCATTACTTATTTAAAAGGGTTTAATGGTGACGATCAATTAATTGGAGCAATTGCAACTTCATCAATTGGAGATGCCTATATGGAAATGAACAATTTAGATAAAGCGCTTGAATATTATTTAAAAGCTGCTGATAAAAATCCAAATAATTTCACTTCTCCTCAAAATCTGATGAAAGCTGGTTTTGTGTATGAAGAAAAAAATGATTGGACCAATGCTTTAAAAATGTACGAAAAAATTAAAAAAGATTACTTCAAATCTCAGGAAAGTAGAGAAATAGACAAATACATTGCAAAAGCAAAAGGAATGTTGAATCAATAATATACAATATTAATCAATAAACAATGGGCAATTTGCATACAATAAGCAGGTTGCCCATTGTTTTTAACATTAAAAATATGGCTACAAATCTAAAAAAAATATCAAGTACTGAAGTTCAAAATATTCCAAATGCTAAAGACATGCTTTTTGGTATTGTTGTTTCGGAATGGAACGATCAAATTACAGAATCTCTTTGTAAAGGAGCAATCGATTGTTTAATCGAAAATGGAGCAAAAATGAAAAATATAATCGTAAAACATGTTCCTGGGAGTTTTGAACTAAATTTTGGCGCTCAATTATTATTGGAAAATACTGACGTTGATGCAGTATTATGTTTAGGCTGTGTTATTCAAGGAGAAACCCGTCATTTTGAGTTTATTTGCAATGCTGTTGCCGAAGGTATTATGAAATTAAATACAGATTATAATACCCCCGTAATATTTGGCGTTTTAACGACAAATACTGCAGAACAGGCCCAAGAACGTTCTGGTGGCAAACATGGCAACAAAGGCACAGAAGCAGCCATTACAGCTATTAAAATGGTAGCTTTACAACAAGATATGGAAACAAACTATTAAATGCTATAGCTAATTATGAATTTCCAGCAATCTATTATTTTTTTCGGTACGCCTGAATTTGCAGTAGCTTCATTAGATGCGCTCCTTAATGCTAATTTTAAGATTAAAGCCATCGTCACAACACCTGACAAACCTTCAGGCAGAGGAAAAAAAATTACAGCTTCTCCTATCAAAAACTATGCTTTAGATCATCAATTAACGATACTACAACCCGAAAATCTTTCGGATGAAGAATTTCTTCATAGTTTACATACACTGAATGCAGATTTGTTTATTGTTGTTGCATTCAGAAAACTTCCACAAAGTGTATGGGGAATGCCACGTTTAGGAACATTTAACCTGCACGCTTCTCTCCTACCCGATTATCGTGGTGCTGCACCAATCAACTGGGCCATTATTAATGGAGAGAAAGAAACCGGTCTTACTACTTTCTTTTTAAATGAAAAAATTGATGAAGGAAAAATCATCTTTTCAGAAAAAACAAGTATTGGTGAAGAGGAATCTTTTGGAGAATTATATGATAGATTGAAAATAGTAGGTTCACAATTAGTACTTAGAACAGTAGAAACAATATTTCTGAATAAAGTTCAACCTATTGATCAAAAAAACTTATTGAAACAACTTATTCCACTTAATAATGCGCCTAAAATATTAAAACCCGATTGCAAAATTAACTGGGAAAGCAAAAGCAAAGATATATACAATAAAATCAGAGGATTAAGTCCTCAACCTGCAGCAAATACAATATTAATTTCAGATAAAGCTGTTGAGTTTTATGTGAAGATATTTAAGGCAAAAGCAGAACTCTATCAACATCAAGCCATTGCAGGTCAAATTACAACTGATCACAAAAGTTTTCTTAAAATAGCTACAACTGATGGCTATGTTTATTTAACAGAAATTCAGGTTTCAGGGAAAACCAAAATGTCAATTCTGGAGTTTTTAAGAGGATATCCTGTTAATAGTAACTGGAAAGCCTTTTAATTGGGTGTTCGCAAAAAAATAAACCCTATAATGCTTGATTTTGGGGTATAATTCAGGAAAGTTATTAACAAAACACCTATTTTATTAACATTTTATTGTTTTTTTTTACAAAACACTTGACTTTCGCAATTTTATGCTTATATTTGTAGTGTTAATATAATTATAAATCATTAAATCATTAACAGAAATGAACAAAGCAGAATTAATTGACGCAATGGCAGCTGAGGCAAAATTGACCAAAGTTGACATAAAAAAAGCATTAGACGCTTTCATTAGTGCAACAACTAAATCATTGAAAAAAGGTGATAGAGTAGCATTAGTAGGTTTTGGATCTTTTTCAATAGCTAAAAGAGCTGCAAGAAAAGGTCGTAATCCACAAACTGGTAAAGAAATTAAAATTGCTGCTAAAAAAGTAGTGAAATTCAAAGCTGGAAATGACTTAGCTGGAAAAGTAAAATAAATTTTTCTTTATCTAAAAAAAAGTCCCGAAATCAACGGGACTTTTTTTTTGTAGTAACACAAAACTTATACGGTTTGCAAATTAAAAAGAGATAACTTACCTTTGTCGCTATAAACTTATCTTCTTGCTACCTATATTTATTTTAATGAAGAACATAAAAAACAGCCTTTTAATACTTATCATTTTTACATCCTATTTTAGTTTTTCTCAAAAAATCTGCTTGCCATTAAAAAATGATATGGCAAGAACAAAATGGGTTGATTCTGTATTTAACACACTTACTCCCACAGAACGAATTGCACAACTAATCATCATTCGATCTAATTCTGATCAGAATCAGTCTTATTATGATAGTATTGCAAAAACTATTGCCAGATATAATATTGGTGGTGTTTGTTTCTTCAAAGGAGGCCCTGTAGCCCAGGCTAATGTTACCAACTATTATCAAAAATCGGCAAAAACACCACTTTTCATATCTATCGATGGAGAATGGGGCTTAAATATGCGTTTAGACAGCATGCCTTCCTTCCCACGGCAAATGACCCTGGGAGCCATTGAGAATGACAGCTTAATCTACATAATGGGGCAAGAAGTTGCAAATCAATGCAAAACAATGGGAGTCCATATTAATTTCGCACCCGTTGTAGATATCAATTCTAATCCTAAAAATCCTGTTATCAATAGCCGTTCTTTTGGCGAAAATAAGTGGAAAGTTGCCAGCAAAGGAATAATGTATATGAAAGGGATGCAGGATAATGGAATCATTACCACTGCAAAACATTTCCCTGGTCATGGCGATACTGATGCAGACTCTCATATTACATTACCTGTCATTAGGCATTCCAAAGAAACCATCGACACCCTGGATCTCTATCCATTTAAAGAATTAATTAACAATGGCGTTACCGGTATAATGGCAGCACATCTATTTATTCCTTCTTATGATACATTGATAAATAAAGCCTCTTCCCTTTCAAAAAATATAGTGACAGATTTATTAAAGACCAAATTAGGATTTAAAGGATTGGTTTTTACTGATGGCTTGGAAATGAAAGGTGTGACCAATTATTTCAAACCCGGTGTAATTGAGGTAAAAGCTTTACAGGCAGGAAACGACATACTGCTTTTGCCCGAAAATCTTACGCTCGCCATAAGCAGTATAAAAACAGCTATTGACAGCAATTGGTTAAGCCAATCAGAAATCAATGAAAAATGCAAAAAAGTATTGGAATACAAATATTTAGCTGGATTAAATAATTACAAACCTATTATTCTAGAGAACTTATTTCAAAACCTAAATACTAAAAACAATGCAATCGTTAATTTTGAACTTTATCGAAAGGCTGTTTGCATTATTCAGAATGAAGACCATATTCTTCCATTGAAAGACTTAAAAAACTATAATATTGGTGTACTTTCTATTGGAGATACCCTGAAAACAGATTTCCAAAAATCCATTGAAAATTACACCAATACTTCTAATTATAACCTATCCAAAGATTTTAGTGAAACAGAAAAAGACAGTCTTTTAAATTTATTTTCCAAAAACAACTTAATGATAGTTAGTATTCACAATACCAGTAGTTTGGCTTCAAAAAACTTTGGATTTTCAAAACAAACCATTAAATTAATTGATACGCTTTCAAAAACAACTAATCTAATTCTTGATTTCTTTGCTTATCCTTATGCCTTAAGTATTTTTAACGGAAATCTGAATGCCATGGCTATCCTTGTTTCTAATCAGGACAAACCAGAAGCTCAACAATTATCTGCTGAATTAATTTTTGGAGGATATCAGTCATCTGGAATGCTTCCAGTTACTATTTCAGAAAAGTTCTTATTGAATACTCAGATTATTACACCCAAAATCAGATTGGGTAATTGTTTGCCCGAAGAGCTAAAAATTAATTCAACTGAATTAAATGGTATCGATTCTATTGCATTGAACGGAATCAGGGATAAAGCATATCCAGGTTGTCAGATATTAATAGCTAAAGATGGAATGATTTTTTACCAAAAATCTTTCGGTACTACTACCTATGAAAGTACTACTCCCGTTAAAAATACAGATTTATACGACCTTGCATCTGTTACTAAAGTTGCCGCCACAACCCTGGCAATGATGAAGTTGTATGAAGATGGGAAAATAAATTTAGATAAAAAATTAGCTTACTATTTAAAGTATTTAAAGAATTCCAACAAAAAAAACATTACCATTCGTCAGATAATGACTCATCAGGCAAGACTAAAACCATGGATTCCGTTTTATAAAGAAACATTGATGAACGGAATTCCTGACAGTACTATTTATTGCAAATCACCAGATCGTAGACATCATTTGAAAGTTGCTGATAGTTTATTTATTCTTGACAGCTATAAGGAAAAAATTTTGAGCGCCATCATTGAATCTGATTTAAATGAAAAAGAAGAATATGAATACAGCGATTTAGGATTTATCCTGCTCAAAGAATTAATTGAAAAAATTACAAAAAAAACATTTGAGCAATTTTTGGATGATGAATTTTATGTGCCACTTGGTTTAAGATATACTTGTTTTAATCCTTTAAAAAACAACAAATTGGAAAATATTATTCCAACTGAAAACGATACAATTTTTCGTAAGCAATTGTTACAAGCATATGTGCATGACCCTGCTGCTGCCATGCTGGGAGGTGTTTCGGGTCATGCAGGATTATTTTCAAATGCAGGTGATTTGGCTATAATTTTTCAATTATTATTACAACATGGTGAATATGGTGGAAAAAAATTATTGAACGATACCACAATAGCAGCATTTACACATCAACAATATCCCGAAAAAGGAAATCGAAGGGCATTGGGCTTTGACCGTCAACTATTGCTTCCCACTGAGAATGGCCCTGTTTGCAAAAGTGCTTCTCAGCTTAGTTATGGTCATTCCGGTTTTACAGGTACTTACGTTTGGGCTGACCCCGTAGAAAACTTAGTCTATATTTTTCTTTCCAACAGAGTTAATCCAGATGCAAACAACGGAAAATTAAGTAAAATGAATATTCGGACTGATATACATCAGGAAATCTATAATATTATAAACAACATCACAACTAAATATTAATATTAACCTTAAAAACCAGAAATTATGAGTTACATAGGAAAATCAATACTCTTTTGGGTATTTGCAGTATTATTTACAATCTCTATCGCTTTTTATCAAAGAATGACAGGACCTACCTACCCTAAAAAAGGAAGCGTTACTATTGCAGGTAAAGAAGTTAAATTTAAATTGTTGCGTTCGCAGGAAAACACGAAAGATGCTTTAATTAGCATCGATAATAATTCTAATTTAACTGGAGGTTCAATTATTTATAGAAAATACAAAACACAGGAAGATTGGACGGAAGTCCAAATGCTTCAAAATGGAGATAAACTGCAAGGGAATTTACCATTACAACCTGCTGCCGGAAAATTAGAGTACAGAGTTTTTCTGAAATATGGGAATGAAAGTTTTGCACTAAATGCAGAACCAGTTGTTATCCGATTTACTGGGGCAGTACCTAGATATATTTTGTTCCCTCACATTTTATTTATGTTCTTAGCCATGCTTTTTTCGACCCGAACCGGAATTGAAGCAATCATTAAAGGCAAACATTGCTTTAATTATGCTTTAGTAACAGTAATTACTTTGTTTCTGGGTGGCGTAATATTAGGGCCAATCGTTCAAAAATATGCATTTGGTGCTTTTTGGACAGGATGGCCCTTTGGTGGTGATCTAACAGATAATAAAACAGCCATTGCCTTTATATTTTGGGTATTAGCTGCCTATAAAATGTTTAAAAATCGTGAAAAAAGAGGATTTGCAATAGCCGCTATGGTAATTTTACTGGCAGTTTATATGATTCCTCACAGCATGTTTGGCTCCGAATTAGATACCAATACTGGAAAAATTACAACCGGACAACAAAAATAACATAGACTATCAACTATCAATATACTATTAATTTGTTCCAATAAATTGATTACGAATGGGATGCTGCGTTTTATATTAAAGCGAAAATTCCCATTTGTAAGAAGTTTATATACCTGAAACTTCATTTGTTTTACTTAAAAATACGTAAACTGAGAAAATTTTGCTGTATTCTGAAAAAATATGTAAATTTGCCAAAAATATAAGTTTACTCTTTATTAAAGAGTTCATTACAATTGCAGGCTTGCTTATACTATGCGTTCATTCTGAACAATAAGGCTAAGAAAGTCTGTTATTTTTTTCGGAGAAAGAAAATTTAAAAAAATATAAAGAGAATTTAAACAATGAAGAAATTAGCAGTCATTGCATTTGGAGGAAATGCACTTTTAAGGGGCGACCAGGAAGGAACCATTGATGAACAGGAAGCCAATGTTTATAATACTTGTACTCAGTTATTGGAATTATTAAAAAAAGATTATGACATCGTAATTGGTCATGGTAACGGACCTCAGGTAGGCAATGTTTTATTACAACACGAAGGTGGATTTAAAATGTTTGGAATTCCAGCCATGCCTATTGATTTTTGTGTAGCCGAAACACAGGGTTCTATCGGTTATATGATCGAGCAACAAATGCGCAACGTTTTGGAAAAAGAAAAAATGGAACGCGATATTATCACCATTATTACACAAGTAGAAGTTGATAAAAACGATCCTGCTTTCCAAAACCCGACCAAACCGGTTGGACCTTATTATACGCAGGAAGAAGCAGACAAATATGCAGCTGAAACAGGGGCAAAATTTGCAGCTGATCCAAGAGGAAGAGGCTTTCGCAAAGTAGTAGCTTCACCCAAACCTATGAAGATCAACAACATTCAATCCATTAAAAAACTTGCAAGAGACGGCCAAATTGTAATTACAGTTGGCGGAGGTGGCATCCCAGTTTTTCATGTTGAACCTCACAAATTACAAGGCATAGATGCCGTTATCGATAAAGATTTAGCATCATCTTTATTAGCTACGCAAATTGGCGCGGATGAATTTTATATATTGACAGACGTACCTAAAGTCTGTATTAATTTCAACAAACCTGAAGAAAAGAGATTAGACAGAATCAACATTGCTGAAGCCAAACAATACCTGGCAGAAGGACATTTTGCGGAAGGCAGTATGGCACCTAAAGTCAGAGCTGCCTTGTACTTCGTCGAAAACGGAGGAAAAGAATGTATTATAACTACTGCCAGCGAATTAGGTAAAAAAAATGGCGGAACTATCATTTATAATTAAAAATTTAAAAATTAGGAATTAGGAAGTAGAAATAAGGCAATCATTTAAAAACCTATAGTCTAAATATCTTGAGCCTAATATGCAATAACATAATAACTCAATAACATAAAAAAAATGGCTTTTAATTTAAAAAACAGAAATTTTCTTAAATTATTGGATTTTACTCCACAGGAAATAAAATTCTTATTAGAATTGGCTGCTACTTTAAAAACAGCAAAATACACAGGAACCGAACAACAAAAACTAAAAGGCAAAAACATTGCACTTATTTTTGAAAAAGACTCAACCCGAACACGTTGTGCCTTTGAAGTAGCAGCTTTGGATCAGGGTGCGCATGTTACTTACCTTGGACCTTCAGGTTCACAGATTGGTAAAAAAGAATCGATGAAAGATACAGCCCGTGTTTTGGGTAGAATGTACGATGGTATCGAATACCGTGGTTATGGTCAAAGCATCGTTGAAGATTTGGGTAAATATGCAGGAGTACCTGTTTGGAATGGTTTAACTACCGAATTTCACCCAACCCAGATACTTGCTGACTTCTTAACCATGCAGGAACATATCGACAAACCTTTAAACAAAGTTAGCTTCTGCTATCTGGGAGATGCCAAAAACAATATGGGCAACTCATTGATGGTAGGTGCTGCCAAAATGGGTATGGACTTCCGTGCAGCGGCTCCTAAAGCTTGTTGGCCAACTGAAGAATTGGTTGCAAAATGCCGCGAAATTGCAAAAGAAACCGGAGCAAAAATCACCCTGACTGAAGATGTTGCCGAAGGTGTTAAAGGCGTTGATTTCTTATATACTGACGTTTGGGTTTCAATGGGAGAACCTGCAGAAGTGTGGAAAGAACGCATTCAACTTTTAAGACCTTACCAAATCAATATGGATGTTGTGAAAATGACAGGAAATGCTAACGTAAAATTCCTGCATTGCTTACCCGCTTTCCATAACCGCGAAACTACTATGGGAGAAGATATTTTCCAGAAATACGGTTTAGACGGTATGGAAGTTACTGAAGACGTTTTTGAGTCTAAAAATTCAATTGTATTTGACGAAGCAGAAAACCGTTTACACACAATTAAAGCAGTAATGGTTGCCACTTTGGGCGCTTAATTTGCCTAAAACTTTTTTATTAAGAGGAGCTTGCTGCTGATGCTGTAAGCTCCTCTTAGTTTAAACAAAGTTGTATTATTGTAATGAATAGTTAAATTTTATTCAGCATCCTTTTAAACATTACTTTTGCCAAAGAAAATATCAAAATTAATCAATAAATGAAGAAAACAGTTTTAATTTTAATTTTGCTTTTTGTTGGTTACGGATTAATTGCTCAGGACAATACCGGAAAATCATTTACCATTAAAGGAAACATAAAAGGATTAAAAGATTCTAAAGTAAAAATCATGATGAGCAAACAAGGAAGTGAAGCTCAGCTGATTGATTCCACTATAAGTAAATCAGGTATTTTTACTTTAAAAGGAGTAATGAAAATACCAGATGTATGTCGTATTATTTTCGAAAATACTGAAAAACAACTCAGTTTTTTTGTTGAAAATACAGAAATACAAATTACAGGCCAATTAGACTCACTTGAAAAAGTAAAATATTCAGGTTGTAAAACACAGAGAGAATTTCAGAGTGTAATGAGTGAAATATATGTGTTTTCTCATTTGCAAAAAGAATGTGAAGCAAAATACAAGGCAGCTCAGTCAGAAAATGACAGCAAAACTATGGCATTGTACGATTCAATTTCCACCAGTGTTTTTGATCATCAAATCAGCTATTTATGTAATTTTGCAATAGAAAATAACAAATCCGTAGTGTCGCCCTATATTGTATTAACTCAGTTAATATATTACATCGATTTACACATGCTCGACTCAATTACCAGAAATTTCGACAAAAGCATATATCCTTCTTTGTATGTAAAACAATTACAGGATAGGGTTGAAATATTGAGAAAAACAGATATTGGAATGCCGGCTCCTGAAATTGAAATGACTGATACTTCGGGGAATATGTTTAAACTTTCATCATTAAAAGGGAAATACATATTGATCGACTTCTGGGCATCCTGGTGTAGCCCTTGTAGGAAAGAAAACCCAGATGTAGTAGCTGCTTACCAATTATTTAAAGATAAAGGATTTGATATTTTAGGGGTTTCTTTCGATCAAAAAAGAGCTAACTGGGTAAAAGCAATTAAGGACGATCAATTGAGCTGGCATCATGTATCAGATTTAAAACGTTGGGACAATGCAGCCGGAAAGATTTATGGCATAAAATCAATCCCTCATTCGATATTAATTGATAAAAATGGTATTATCATTGCTATAAATTTAAAAGGCAAAGCACTTGAAAAAAAGTTGAGCGAATTGATGCCATAAAATCTTGAGTCAAGAATTTGCATGGAGTTATCCTATGACTTATAAAAAACATGAAAGCATTACTTCAAGTTAAAAAGATCATTCATTTGTTTATTTCTGCATAGCTAACCAAAGCTTCTTCCCCATTTCTCTGCAAAAACCCAGGACTTCAGTTTCATTAACATTAGTAAGACAGCCATCTTTTACTATAAGTTTGCCGTTAGAAATTACATGCTGTATATGCTTTGAGTTGATTCCATAGACAAAATGGCCTGCAAAATTACTGCTATTGATTTCTGTTGGACTATCGTAATCCATGACTACAAGATTATTAGCAGTATCTCCATTAAAATTATTGGTTTTAATATATTGATGTGAGTTTCTGAATCTTTGGTAGACTGCATTAGGGCTCATAATTTCGTGGTCTTTACCGGCTAAAAACACCGAACGGGCACTTTGTATCATATCGCTGTGCATACCGTCGGTTCCCAGCATTATCCGATTTCCCATTCCATTTCCATCAAAATAGCCCACTCTGTTATTGAGATTGCTTTCCATATTCTGCACAACCCATGATGTTGAATTGGCAATGATTTCCTTTTCTTTGTCATTTAAATACAGGCAGTGCCCTAGTATCGTTTTATCAAAATCAAGAGCTCCATTTTTTTGCAAACGTTCAACAACCCGCATACCAAAGTTGTCCATGCAATGCTGCTGGTCGTATGTATCTTCAGCGACATGAATATGTATACCTGAATTGTATTTTTCAGCAAGCGCGACAGCACTTTGCAAGGTTTTTTCACTCACCGTAAAAGAAGCATGCAAGCCAACCAAACCTTGATTATTTTGAAGATAACGTTCTGTTTCGTCAAGCCCTTTTACAACTTTGTCCATTCCATCTCTGTCCGTTATTTCATAACATAACAGATGCGAAACACCTACCTCATCAAAAGCATCAGCTATTATTTGCAATGAATTCTCAATAGCCATGGGTGAAGCATGGTGATCGATAACAAAACTTAGCCCATTTTTAGCACTGGCAATGGCTGTAGCCAATGCACTGGCTCTAATCATATCTTTGTCCAGACATTTATCCAGCGTCCACCAAATGTATTGAAGTACTTCATAGAAATTTACTGGATTTTTCTTAGGAGCACCCATTCCTCTGGCCAAAGCAGAATATACATGATGATGTCCGTTGGCAAAAGCATGGGTCACAATTTTTTCCTTACAATCAATCGTTTGGCTGACAATTAAGTCATTTGGTTTTTGATCATAAAAATGAATATTCCCTTTTAATCCTTCTTCAACACAAATGTCGGTTTTACGAAATTCAAGGGTTTCTTCGTTAATATAGGTGCAGTTTTTAAGATAGATCATCTTTGTTTATTTTGCAATTATAAGTATTATAAAAATTATCGGCATCAAGGCTGTATTGAATCAAAATTGGATGCAAAAAAATGAAAATGAATAAAATTAGTTCTTTTTCAAAGGTAAGGTATATCTTTTTATACCGTCAAAATCTGCAAATGCATTGGCGACAGCAGCAGCTGTAGGGACAAGTCCGATTTCACCAATACCTTTTACACCGTAAGGTCCAACTGCATCGGCAACTTCCACGCCTTTAACAATAATTTCGGGCGTTTCATGGGAGCGAAGTATGTTACAATCTCTTAGTTTCTTACTCACAAGAAATCCATCTTTCATAGGTAAATCTTCGCAAAGGGCATAACCCAGGCCCATGTGAACAGCACCCTGTATTTGACCTTCGAAAAGCATAGGATTCATAATTTTCCCAGCATCGTGGGCGGCTACCACTTTTTCAATTTTACCATTTTGATCCAATACAACCAATTGTGCAGCATAACCATAAGAATAATGGGTAATAATTTCATCCACATCGGCACCAGGTTTGGTCGTCCAGTCACATTTCCATTCACCCAGGTATTTTTTCCCAACTAATTGCTGAAGCGAATTTATCTGTAAGTCTTCTTTTAATGAAATACAGGCATTGATAATGGCATTTCCCAGCAATGCAGTTGCCCTAGACGAAGTGGTCATTCCTGTCAGAATTTGAGCAGCAGAATCTACTTTTACTTCAATCAATTCTGGTAGAATGCTAGTTTCCTCGCACAAAGTTTGCAAAGCCATGGTATCAATACCTTGCCCCATTTCTGTCCAGCCATGTTGTATCAGTACTTTTTTAGAAGAGATTATTTCAATAATTACATTGGAGAAATCCACCATTCCATTCCCAATACCACTGTTTTTTATACCACATGCAATACCTTTGTATTTCGCATTGTCATAATCTATTTTTAATGCATCTAAGCATGCTCTGATACCAACACTGTTTAATTTTTGTCCGGTGGCGGTAGTAAGGCCATCAACCAGGGCATTATCATAACGGAATTGCCAACGGTCGAAACCACCTTGAATACATAAATCGTCAATACAAGCTTCTATTGCAAAGGCCACCTGATTAGCTCCAAATCCTCGCATGGCTCCTGAAGGAATATTATTGGTGTAAACTGTTTTGGCTTCAATATCACATACAGGCACAAAATACCCACCAGTTGCATGGCCAGCAACACGTTCCATCACTTTAGTTCCAACAGAAGCATAAGCACCGCTATCGCCTACAGCTCTTAATTTAATAGCTGTAAGCATCCCTTTTTCATTACAGGCCAGTTCCATATCCATAGTAACCGGATGGCGTTTTGGGTGCATCATGATGGATTCTTCGCGAGAGAGGCATAATTTTACAGGGGTTTTTAATAAATAGGCAAACAAACTCACATGCCCTTGAACTGTCATATCCTCCTTGCCTCCAAAACCACCACCATTAGGAACAAGAATTACCCTTACTTTTTCTTCGGGCAGACCCAATATCATTGCAATTTGTCTTCTATCTTCGTAAACACCCTGACTCTGTGAAATTAATTCAATGCCATTATCGACTGAATAAGCAATAGCTGCTTCTACTTCCATAAAAGCATGTTCAATGCGTTGGGTTTGATACCTTCCCTTTGATACAAATTGTGATCCTGCTATTACTTCATCTGCGTTCCCTCTTTGTATGATACAATTGTCCAGTAAATTAGTGTGATTTTCGTGTACAAGAGGAGAATTTTCCTCCAAAGCTTTTATAGCATCAGTAATCGGCTCATATACTTCATATTCCACTTCAATAAGGGCTACTGCTTTACGTGCATTTTCTTCTGTATCAGCAACTACGCCTGCAATCACATCGCCAATATAATGTGTCATTTCATTTTCAGCAATCATCACTGACCAATCATTGTAGATAAGTCCAATTTTAGAAGCAGCAGGAATATCTTTAGCCGTAAATATTTTTACAACACCTTCCAAGGCAAGGGCTTTTTCCAATTTGATTTTCATCACCCTAGCACGGGGATAATCGCTGAAACGTAAAGCTGCATGTAACATTCCTTCAAGTTTCATGTCATTTACGAAATTCCGTTCACCAATAGCAGTTTCATAGGAATTATACTTAGGGTAAGCGGTCCCAACTTTTCCACTTTGTGAGAATAATTCAATTTCTTTGTTGAATTGTAAATGCTCAGCAGCATATTCAATGGCCTCTTCAATTTTTTTATAACCAGTACATCGACAAATATTTAATTTCAGTGCATTGCGTATTTCAATTAAACTTGGAGTAGGATTTTCCTGTAATAATATTTTAGCTCTCATGATAAATCCAGGTGTACAAAAGCCACATTGAACAGCGCCTTTCTCAACAAAAGCCTTTCCAAGCGTTTCTTTAATGTATTGAGGAAATCCTTCCATGGTAAAAACAATCGCTTTTTCGAGATTCCTCATTTTGGTAGTACAAGCCATACGTGGAGATCCATTTATTTCTACCATACATGCCCCACAACTTGCCTGAGCTGAACAGCCATCTTTTACAGAAGTAATATTAAGTTCGTTTCTAAGAAATTTAAGCAAACTTAATTCACCATCTCCTTTATAAATAATTTTATGATTGTTTAAAGTGAAATTTATCATTCATGTATTTTTTGCAAATTTAATAAAACTAAGCAAATTTTATAAATAGATAGTAGAATAAAAAACAATATCAATCATTTCTGTGAAAAAGATTGACATTGTTTTTTGATAGAGCTTAAAAAAGGATTCGCTGAAAACTAAAGTTTTTTAAACCAAAGATACCATTCAAAATTATATAAATCTGATTTGTGTTTAGCCTTTAAATTTTCTGACTCTTCCATCGTTTTAGGACTTGGCAGCAACACATCTCCTCCTGGCCTCCAATTTGCTGGCGTTAAAACTTCATGATTATCTGCAGTCTGCAGCGCAATTAAAATGCGTACTACTTCATCAATATTCCGACCTATGTTCTGTGGGTAATTTAATATGGCCCTGATTTTGTTGTCAGGATCAATAAAAATAACTGCCCGCATATCTTTTGTAAGTATAGTATCTTTTCTCAATAAATTGTATTTTTTTGAAATCTCCATATTTACATCAGAAACCAAAGGAAAATTAATTTTAATCGCTTTTTTTCTATCAATAGAGATGGATTCAATTGATTTAACCCATTCAATATGGCTGTTTAGCCCATCAGTGGAAATAACGACTAAAGCTGTATTTAGCTTTCTGAAATCTTCCTGTTTTTCGGCCAATGCCATAATTTCTGTTGTACAAACGGGGGTAAAATCTGCAGGATGACTGAACAATATTTTCCATTTAGAAAAATAATCATCAGGGAAATTAATAGGACCAGTTGTTGCTAACGCTTTAAACGCAGGAGCATACTGACCTAAGTAAATTGTTTGCAAATTATTGCTCACTTGCGCATCAACAACCAATATATAACTGATTGTCAATACAAATAGTAATATTATTTTTTTCATTGTTGTTGTTATTTAGAATTATTCTAAACAAAAGTACAACAAAAAAAACCTAAACAATAAAAAAAGCATTAAATATGATGATTTTAACACTCGGGTTGATTTTTAACATTCTTTTTCAATAAATTATGCAAGAAAGTAAAATAAAATTGACAATTAAATATAAATCAGATTTAACGTATTAAGAATGGGAATTCCAGCTGTTTCTAATCGATGAATTGCCTGATGCCCCGAAGCTATCAACACACAATCAATCCCCATTTCTCTGGCTACTTCTGCATCATGCAATGTATCACCTATCAATAAAGTTTCGGAAGGAGGAATATGGGCTTCTTCTATCAGTTGTAATCCACTTTCAAGTTTTCCGTTTGCATAATGATCCTTTAAACCAGCCACTACTGGAAAATAATGATCAATCTTATAATATTTTAAATTTTGCTCCAGCATTGATTGTTCTCTGGCTGACAAAATACTTAAATGATTTTTTTTAAAATGGATTTTTTCAATCAGTTGAACAGCACCATATTGTAATTGACATTCGTATTGGCGTTTATCGTATTCAACAATAAATTCAGTGCCCACAATTTCAAAGGATTCTTTATCAAAATCGAATCCAATATTTTGATAATAATCTTTTACAGGAAAATCAAACACTTCACAGTAGCGTTCAATGCTCATACCTGGTAGTTTTCGTTTAATGAGCATTTTGTCAATTACATCCACTGCTAACCATAGATCATTCAATAGGGTTCCATTCCAGTCGAAAATAAAATGTTTATAGTTGGCTATATCAATTATTGTGTTGTCTTTTTGGTTCATTAGGTTTCAATATATTTATATATGTAAGTGCAAAATTAGAAGATTTACTCCAGACATGCTAAATTAATATTACTTTTGATGATTATTAATAAAAGCCCACAGATGTCATCAATCAATCTAGAAAGTATTATTGTAGTATTACCGGCCATATTAATTGGTTTAACTTTTCATGAATATATGCATGCTAAAACTGCGCATTTATTGGGTGACGACACAGCTTTTCTGGATGGAAGGGTAACGGTAAATCCATTGAAACATATTGACTGGATTGGGTTTATATTTATTTTAGTTGCTCATTTTGGATGGGCTAAACCCGTGATGTTTAATCCAGAAAAATTAATGCATCCCCGTCGCGACGAAATGTTGATAGCAATAGCCGGCCCCATTGCAAATTTTTTACTGGCGATAGTATTTGCAATTCTTTTAAAACTTTCCAGTTTTATTATTCCTGTTGAAGGTATCTTCTTTGAAATGCTGCTTGCCGGTATTTATATTAATTTTGGTTTGTTTATATTCAATATGATTCCTTTGCCTCCCCTGGATGGCTCTCATTTAATTCTTAAAACCATAAAAATCAGCAAGGAATTTGAGCATATTGTTTATAAATATGGTTCTCTGGCTTTATTTGCCATTATCATTATCGATAGCCAAACAAAATTAAATTTGATACCAATCGGAAAAGCAATGATGTTTCTAACAAGCACTACTTTGAATTTATTAGGGATAAGCATACTATAACTTCCAATTATACTTTACGAGAGCGCTTCCCTGCTTCAGTTTAGACAACAAATTCTGATAAAAAAGACAAAAACAAATGAATACAAGTATTATTAACTCTTTAAGTGTAATTTTGATTTTTGGATCACTTATTTTACTTTCATTTCTAATTATAGCTAATCCATTAAAGGTTAATAAAAAAGCAAACTTTTGGTTTGGGATATTTCTTCTATTATGGGCTACTTTTTGGTTAGATGAAATTCTACAGCTTGTTTTTGAAAATAATATAAACATACATTTTTCAATATTTATTCATTTTATACAATTTTTTACGCCTATAATTTATTTTATAAGTGTAATCTATTTTACAAATCCAAATTTCAGATTTCAATTAAAAGATTTAAAATATCTTTTTTTGCCAATAGTTTTTTTAACTTTATTGCTTTTACAACTAAAGTACGATAACGAAAATTCAAATTATTTCCGAATTATAATAATGAGTTTGATTCTTTTTCAGATTCTTTTTTACGCAATTACATCCTATTTAAAAATCAGGAAACATCAAAAAAATATCTTAAAAATATTCTCCAATACGATTGAAATTAATCTTAATTGGTTAGAATACATAATTTTACTGATATTACTGATGAGTATTTTTATAAGTATTTACAACTTATTTTTTAATTTATTCGCTTTAAATACCTTTATGAATTTAGTTTCCCTGCTATTAATTTATATTATTGCATATAATTCATTAAAACAAAAAGAAATATTTCCTTTTGACGTTTTACAAAGAAACCAAATAGTTACTTTAAATGAAGACGAGAAATCATCAGAATTGAAAAGAAAAATTATTACTGATAATGAATTAATGGTATTAATAGACAGACTTAACGAGTTAATGATTCATCAAAAACCATATTTAGACTCTGAATTAAATTTAATAAAATTATCAGAATTAATGAATATTACATCGCATCAACTTTCGTATGTGATTAATTCTGGGTTTAATGAAAATTTCTTTCAGTTTATTAATAAATATAGGGTTGAAAAAGCAAAAGAATTAATTTCCATGAAAGAAAAAAATTATTTATCAATATTGGGTATTGCTTTCGAATCTGGGTTTAATTCCAAAACCTCATTTAATATTGTTTTTAAAAAAATAACGAATCAAACACCATCAGAATTTAAAAAAAGAAGTGCAAATTTATAATTTAGCACATTCTCTAATCCATAAACATATAAATTCCCATACTTTACGTATTTCTTTTTTATAGGTTCTAAGTTATAAATATGAACATTTAAAACTTAGTATAACCCTACTTTTGCCCCAATATTAATAATTAAAAAAAAGTAAAGAATGAAAAAAACAATTTTTGTAATGCTATCAGTATTGATTGTAAGTGTAAGTTATGCTCAAATATCTTGTGATGCAAGGTTAGGTGCAAATCTAAGTGGAATGTCAAAAGGCGAGTTGGCGATGAAATTTGGTATAAAAGCAGGGGTGAATGCTAATTACGCACTCTCAAAACTTTTTACGCTAAGATCAGGTCTGTTTTTCTCAATGAAAGGAGCAAGTGATGCTGAATCACCATTCGATTATTCTCCAAATAACACGTTTGAATTGAATTATTTTGAACTTCCTGTGATAGCTTCCTTTCATATTATGGTTGCTGAAAAATTCGGACTTGAATTAAACGCTGGACCATCCATTGGTTATCTTCTCAGCAAAAAACCTAGTGGATGGGCCGATGTTAACACTATAGATATTGGTGTAAATATGGGGATTGATTTTGTGTTTAATAAGAAAATGATAGTTGGAGTTGAAAGCCAATATGGTATTTCTGAATTAGCTAAAGATAGCAAACAACACAATATTAATTACTCATTAATGTTAGGCTATAGATTTTAAGGATATTTAAAAAGAAAGATAATTTCTAGCAAACAGTCATAGAACATTGTAGGAATAATTAATTTTCAAAACTACAATGTTCTATTATGTATACAACGTTTTAAGCCACGAAACGAAGAGTATTTACTTATCGTCTGAGTCAAATCGCTAAGAATTTTATTTATTGTTAAATGCTTCAAGTTGCCCATGTCTGTTCGTTGTTATCATTGGTGGTGTTATGCACTGGGCTATCTATTCCTTAATAAATTTCTTTACAGCAACCACATTTTTCGTTTTCGCTTTCACAAAATACATCCCTTTCGAAAGTTCAGAAATATCAATAGTTGTAGTTTTGTCGTTTGCATTTATACTTTTTATTATTTGTCTTTCTAAATTCAAAATTTCTATTGTTACTTTTTCAGAAGTTTCAATAGTTAAATTATTGTTTGTGGGATTTGGAAAAATGTTTATTGCAGATTCTGCCAATTGATTTTCTTTTACAGATACAGTACCACCACCATTGGTGGTTTTAAGAATTGTTCCATTTGAACCAACGGCATATCCTGTATTTGCGTCGGTGAAAAATATTGAATTTATTCCTACACTTGTTTGTTGTTCCCATGTATTTCCAGCATTGATTGTTTTAAATATACCTGAACCTGCAACGTATCCTGTATCAACATTAGTAAAAAATATAGAGGATAAACCATAAGTTAACCAGCCAGATTGCAAACCGAAACTATAACCATTAGTTGTATTAAAAACACCTTGCATATTATTGCCTCCAACAATATAACCAGTATTTGTGTTAGTAAAATAAACTGAATTAAAACCAACGATTGAACACATAAATGGAAAGTTAACACTCCAATTAATCCCACCATCAGTAGTTCTATAAATTATTGCACTTTGTGTTTGAAGCAATTGACAATATGAAGAACCGACTGCATAACCGTTAATTGAATCAGTAAAATATACTGAATATAAAATAGTTGAAGCACTTAATGAATAGGTTGTCCAATATATACCGGCATTTGTTGTTTTAATGATAATACCATTAGATCCAACAGCATAACCATTATTAAAATCTGTGAAACAAACTGAATATAAATAACAAGTTGTTCCGCTTGTTTGTATTATCCAATTTGTACCCCCATTAACAGTCTTTAAAATTGTCCCCTGTCCTCCTACAGCATATCCTGTATTTTCATCTGTAAAACAAATTGAAAATAAAGAATTAATCGAAGAATCACTGTATTGCTGGCTCCAGGTTAATCCACCATCATTTGTTTTTAAAATCAATCCGTATGATCCAACAACATAACCTGTATTTGCATCCGTGAAGAAAACGGAATTTAACTGGCTTGAAGTTCCACTTATAAGTTGGGTCCACTGTGAAAAACTAGATGCAGCAATAAACATTAACGAAATAAGAATATAAAATTTTTTCATAACATTAATATTATATTTATTCATAATCGTAGGGATTTTCAGTTTCCTATTTTTATTCTATGTAATTTTTGTCTTGTGCATAACTTGACAATTAAAATAGGAAAATACTCAAGATAAATATTTTAACCGATAATACACTCAATGCATAATAATTACCCCATCAGTTTACATACTGCTTCCAAATTTGCCGGTATTGCTTCTGGAATTTGCACCAAACTAGCCACAGATTTCAAATCCTTTAGACCTGAGCCGGTAAGTAATACCACATTCTTCCTTTCATTTTTAAATTTATTCATTTTTTTATACCTCAACATTCCTGCAAATGCAGCAGTAGCAGCTGGCTCTGCAAAGATTCCTGTATTTTTACTTAATATCCCCGATGCATCAATAATTTCATTATCGCTTACAGCTATCCATTCTCCTTTGTATTTCAACAAATAATCTTTTGCCATGTAAAAATTGCGGGGAATGTCCACCGAAATTGAATCGGCAATAGTAGTTGATGGGATACATTTCCAATCATCTGAAAGCATATTTTCAATCAAATTTCTACTTCCTTCCGATTGAACAGCTACAATTACTGGCATTTTATCAATAATACCCAGTTGAAATAAATCTTCAAATCCTTTGTAAACACCTGAAATAATAACGCCATCACCCACAGGAACAAAAATTCGATCAGGAATCTGTTCTTTCATCTGAGCAAACAATTCAAATGCAACTATCTTTTTCCCCTCGATGGTAAAAGGATTGAAGGCCGTATTGCGATTGTACCATCCAAAATGCTTGCTTGCTTGTATGCTCAGGTCGAAAGCTGCATCATAATTGCCATCAACAGGGATGATAGTTGCGCCATACATCACAATCTGAGTTAGCTTAGCCAATGGAGCCGTTGAGGGGACAAAAACAATTGCTTTTTGCTGTTGTGAAGCACAGATTCCTGCCAGAGAAGATCCCGCGTTACCGGTAGATGCAGCAACTATCGTATCAATATTATTTTCTTTGGCAAAAGCAGAAACCAAAACAGAAGCCCTGTCTTTAAAACTAGCTGTTGGATTTTGAGCATCGTCCTTCAAAAGAAGTGAAAAATCCAAGATTTCATCATGAAGTATCTCAATGTTGTAAAGAGGAGTTTGCCCTACGCGTAAATTCCCCAGACTTTGCAGTGAATTGATAGGCAATAAATCTATGAATCCTTGTTCCAATAGTTTTCTAAATAAATCTCTTTTTCCATACTTTTCAATGATTTGATTATAATGATACAAGGTTTTCAAAACACCTTTGGGGGGATGTTTATCATCATTCATTGCATCACAAACAGGGCAAAGGTATTGCACTTCTTTATTTTGATAGGATTTCCCGCAATTTGTGCATTGGAAATAGTATTTTTTCATAGTTGAATGTTTGAAAAAAAAGTAATTTGAATATTAGTTATAATGTCATTTTGTCATTCCGAGTGATAACGAGGAATCTCAACAAATGAAATCTTCATATATAAAGAGATGCTTCCTTCGTCAGCATGACAAAAAAGTGATTCATCAAACAACAAATGATACTGATAACAAAAATTGTATTTTTACGCTGAAAATAATTAAATCAAATTATTTCTTCACCATTTCATTAAATTCTATTATCATTTTGTCCCATTTATCTACCTGATGGAATAATTTATTCCAAATCTCTCTATCGTACCATAATTGATTAAGGTCTTCAATTTCTTTGGCTTGCTGCTCAACCCATGTAAAGTATTTTAAATTATGAATTGCTTTTCTATCATTGAATGTAAGCTCTTTCATATTGTCAGTTTTTTGGCCTAACATACATTTTTCGTAATCTTTAGCTGCTTGCAATGTAGAATACTTGCCATTTTCAGCTTCTAATTCTTCAATACGAGAGGTATACATTTGAGCAGAATCTGTAGCCAATGTGAAAATTACAT
Organism: uncultured Bacteroides sp.; assembly: GCA_964496885.1. GTDB lineage: Bacteria > Bacteroidota > Bacteroidia > Bacteroidales > JACABE01 > JACABE01. The sequence continues at coordinate 78,500 of CAZCBG010000004.1, forward strand.
CATCGCCAGTCATTTCGAAATGTTTGGCTGTTTTAATAGCTGACAGAATATTGCCAATGCCTGAAATACCTATTAGTCCTAGATCTTCAATAAATTTAACATCGAAACCATCTGCTTTTAAAAATCCTTTCCCCTCTTTTTCGTTGAACAAACGAAGCAGACGCATGCAATCTTCATCATCTATTGCTGTCACAACATCGGTGTTTTTTACATTGTGAACCCAAGGAACATGTTTATCACCAATACCTTCGATGCGATGTCCTCCAAACCCATTCATCAACAAGGTAGGGCATTGTAAAGCTTCGGAAGCCACCACTTTAACATGGGGATGAAGGGTCCGCAAATAATCTCCTGCTGCAATGCTTCCGGCAGATCCTGTTGCAGAAACATAGCCTGCGAGACGGGTTTTCTTGTCAGCAATCTGCTGATAAGCTTCTTGTATAGCTTTTCCTGTAACATTGTAATGCCAAGCAGGATTGCCAAATTCATCAAACTGGTTAAAGATTACACAATCCTTGCGGTTTTTGCGGATATCCCAGCATTTATCATAAATTTCCTTCACATTTGATTCGCAACCTGGAGTAGCTATTACTTCAGCACCAATTTCTTTGAGCCAGGCAAAACGTTCTTTGCTCATTTCTTCAGGTAAGATGGCAACTGCAGTAACGCCCATTATTTCGGAATCAAAAGCGCCCCCTCTGCAGTAGTTTCCGGTTGAAGGCCATACTGCTTTGTGATAACTGGGGTCAAATTCACCGGTAATGATCCGTGGAGCCAGGCAACCATAAGCTGCGCCAACTTTATGAGCACCGGTCGGGAACCATTTCCCAATTAATACAAAAATTCGAGTATCAATGCCACTCAATTTCTTAGGAATTTCGAGATAGTTTACATTTCCATACAAGCCACCTTTTTCTTTTGGTTCATTTTTCCATGAAATCCTGAACAAATTTAATGGATTCAACTCCCATAAACCTATGGTTTTCAGCTTTTCTTTGATGCTTTCAGGAATCAAATCAGGATTGTTCATTTGAGCGAAAGTAGGAAGGACAATACCTTTTTCTTTGAAACGTTTCACTGCATTGTCGCGGACTGCAGGATTTATCACTTTGTCAATTAGTTGTATCATTTTTCAATTGTTAAATTATTGCTTGTAAATTAAAAGGTTATTAGACTTTAGCCATTAAGGATTTTAGGTAAAGTCTAATTATTTACTGTTTAGGTTTATTAATTTATTTTACTTTCTATTATTCATTATTTAAAGTTTATAATTTATCATTATTTCAGCCCCTTTCATCAAAACATACATTTCTGCTGCAAAGTCAAAGTAAGCCTCTTTTACACAGCCAGCTTTGAAAACGACTTTTCCAACTTCGAACTTAGCCCCACTGATTTCCGCCAAAATCTGATCGGTTTCATAAATAAAGTTATTGTTGAAAGAAGTAAGTGTTTTGATAGCTTCCTTTTCTTTGAAAATTAATACATTTCTATCTTTTAGTTTATTCATAAAATAACCTGATTCGGCATCTTTAAAGCTCATAACGCTCAGATAAAAATGAGGTTTATCTTTGTATGGAGCACCAGAAGATGGACAAAAGGTTTGGCAATTGCCACATTCATTACAGAAATCAGCAATATTGAGAATTTGAATATTTTGTTTGATCTCTATAATTTTATTAGCTTCAAGCACGATTCCATTTTCAGTGGCAATTGCTTTAGGCAAAAGAATAATTTGAGGTTCAACCTGGTAAGCATAATTGGCAAAATTAGGACAAACCGTTACACAAATATTACAAACTTCGTCGCAAAACAAACAGCGAGCGGCTTCAGTAACAGCTTCATGTTCAGTCAAGGGAAAATCAACGGCTTCAAAATTTCGTCTTAGTTCTACAGGCTTTTCGTGGGAAGGTTCGCTTTTAACACGTTTTGACTTTTTTATCATCAATTCGTGATACTTCAATTCTTTTTTACTTGTATTATCAAGTGTTTCATTTTTGATTTTTGAATTTTTGATAATAATTTCAGCAGTTTTTCTTGCATCTCCAATGGCATTAATAGCTGTTGCAGCACCTCTTAAGGCATCACCCCCAATATAAATTCCAGGAACTTTGGTTTTATAATCACCTACATTCGTTTTCAACATCGATTGATCGATGAAATCAATATCTAAATCCTGTCCAATTGCAGGAATGATGGTATCAAAGAAAAGATTAAACCCAGCATTTTCAATTTTTACAGTTTGCAATCTGCCGTCAGATCCTTTGCCTTTTAGTTCCATCGGAGCACAACAGATGCCTTTTACAAAACCATTTTCAAGAATCAAAGATTCGGGTAGTGTAAGTTCCAGCATTTTAATTCCTTCTTCCATCACAGCTTTAATTTCTCCGGAATCGGCAGGCATTTCGGCAATGGTACGGCGATAAATTATGGTAACGCTTCCTTCCTCCCCTACTAAACGCCATGCTGTCCTGGCAGCATCCATGGCAGTATTTCCTCCACCAATAATTGCGATGTGTTTGCCAATACCCGTTTTTTGCTTGGATTTAGCCAAATACAAAAACACCAATGGGTCGAGTAATCCTTGAACAGGTTCTGTTGGTGCAAAATCAATTTTTTTGGACAATTGAGCACCTGTAGCAATATAAATAAACTCATTTTCTTTGCAAAGTGCATTAAAAAATGTTTTGTCAACTTTTTGATCATAATGTATATGAACACCGGCTTGTTGTATTCTTTCAATATCTATATCAATGGCTTCATCCTTTAAGCGAAAGCCAGGAATGACCAATTGAACCATACCTCCGGCTTTTGATTTTGCTTCATAAACATTTACCTGAAAACCTGCCAAGGCAAGATAATAGGCACAGCTTAAACCTGAAGGACCCGCTCCGATTACGGCTACCTTAATGACTTGTTTTTCGATTTGTTGTTTATTTGAAAAATGTGCATTTTCGGCAACAAATCGTTTTATCTCTCTGATTTTTAGGGAATCATCGTAGTTTATGCGTGTACATTTTAATTGGCAGGGATGGTCGCAAATCATGC
>CAZCBG010000004.1:81644-83254 GCA_964496885.1 uncultured Bacteroides sp.
TCATCGTAGTTTATGCGTGTACATTTTAATTGGCAGGGATGGTCGCAAATCATGCCAGTGACCGTTGGGAATGGATTGGTTTTAATGATTTCCTCAAAAGCTAAATCAGGATTTCCTGAAGCTGTATGAAACATATATGCCGGAATGTTCTGATGGGTTGGGCAAGTATCAATACAAGGAGCTGCTATGCAATCAAAATAGCCTAAACTACGATTGGTTTTAATACTAAGGTCTTTTAAACTCCTTTTCTGATAATCAGCAAAGTCGCTTACTTTAATTGAATAGCGTTTTAAATTCTCGAGTGCAGCCAATGCAATATGATCCGTTTTATTGTTATTGTATTGAAGGATATATTCATCTATTGACTTAGCATCATAGTTATCAAAAGCGTGGGAAAGCTCTTCTGTATATTGTTTCAGACGCATATAGCCACCCGGTTTTAATAAATCTGTACAAACAGTCACAGGTTTTAAGCCACAAGCAATCAATTCAGGGAAATTAAAGCAATCGGCACCTGCAGAAAACGATATATCAAGTTTTCCTTCAAAATCTTGCTGTAAAAGAGCCGCTAATTGCACACTGATAGGATGTAAAGCCCTTCCGCTCATGTAATTCATCATTTCGTTTACTGGTAAAACTTCACGAACATTGATGGATTCTAAGGTGTTGGTAAGTTTTATACTGAAATCAACATTGTTGGAGGCTGCTTCTGTAGTTAATCTTTTGATGATATCAATGGCATCGGGGTATTTTAAATCATGCTCGAAAGCTTCATCGGGAACAATGGTTTTAAAGCCCAAATCAACATTTAATATCTTACGCAGTTTTTCTTTACCCAACAAGGTCGGATTTAGCTTAATAGTGGTATGAAATTTCTTTTCTTTGATCAGATACAGCCCAATTTTTTCAATTTCTTCCGGAGGACAACCATGCATGGTTGAGAGCGTAATGTTATCAGAGATACAATCCGGAATTTTTACGTCTTTTGCCCAGGGGTAAGTGCCAAGAATTGAATTTATTTTTTCAGCTTTTTCGAGGCTGCAGTTTTTCATCTTATTGAAAAACCATTGTACATTTTCTTCATGGATGCCTAGCATATTGTATCCGGCACTCATATTAAAAATACAGCCAATGCTTTTCCATCCGAATTTATGTTGTAATAAATGAATAATAATCCATGCGTTCAAGTATTGATCATAAGATTCTTCAACTTTCAGTTCCTGAGACCATTCGCAATTATAGCCTTCGTCGGCAGCATCGATGCAGGGTTTGCTTACGTTTAATTCGTCTAAAGTCTGTATGGTTTTTAACTCGATATACCTTGCACCACAAATCCAGGCACCTACAATATTTTGAGCCATCTGACTATGTGGCCCGGCTGCAACCCCTAAAGGCATATCCAGCAGCTGGTTATACCGATTTAATTGAAAACGGGTATCGGTAGGATGATAAAAAACATCTTTGGGAATACCCAGCAATTCGCCTTGGTTTTCTTTGTGTAATATAAATTGTATGAGTTCTTTAAGAGAAAGTATAGCAAATTTATCCGTCATAATTTTTGATATAAAAATTTTACTTATGACCTACAAATTTACAAAAAATATTAAAAT
>CAZCBG010000005.1:0-10580 GCA_964496885.1 uncultured Bacteroides sp.
AAAGAGGTGTAGATATTCTGGTGGCAACACCCGGCCGTCTGCTCGATTTGATGAATCAGGGATTTATTTCACTGCGTGATATCGAAATTTTCGTACTGGATGAAGCTGATTGTATGCTCGATATGGGCTTTATACATGATGTAAAAAGAATCATTGCGGCATTGCCCCATAAACGTCAATCCTTGTTTTTCTCGGCAACTATGCCTCAGGAAATCATAAAACTTTCGAATACTATTTTGTTTCAGCCTTCAAAAGTTGAAATTACACCTTCTGCAACTCCGGTAGATATCATCAAACAATATGTTTATTTTGTTGACAATGGAAATAAAACGGCATTGTTGATTGATATACTAAAAAATGAAGATATTAAAACCGCCTTGGTTTTTACACGAACCAAACATGGAGCCGACAAAGTAGTGAAAATGCTGGAGAAAAACAAAATCAGCGCCGAAGCTATTCATGGTAATAAATCTCAGAATGCTCGTCAACGTGCATTGTCAAACTTTAAAGATAAAGTCACAAGGGTTTTGGTAGCCACCGATATTGCTGCCCGTGGTATTGATATCGATGATATGGAATTTGTTATCAATTTCGAAATTTCGAACATTGCAGAAACCTATGTTCACCGTATTGGTCGTACAGGTAGGGCAGGAGCCAAAGGTACCGCTTATTCTTTCTGCGATGCAGACGAAAAAGCCTATTTACGTGATATTGAAAAACTGATTGGTAAAAAAATTCCTGTTGTAAGCGATCATCCCTTTCCATTAATCGATCATCATCCTGTAAAAGCACCCAAGCAACAAAGAAATAATTCAGGCCGCCCTCACAGGAATGCCAATGAATCTACTTCTGATGTTAATAGTAACAAAAAGAAGTGGTTTGTAAAAACTGCCAATGCTTCCAGATAGCATATTGAATTTGTGAAATCAATCATACCCTATTGAAATAAAAAAAGATAGTAATTAGTAAATAATTATAAAGTTTTTTAATCAAAAAAGCGATTTTCTCTTATTAAAAGAGAGCATCGCTTTTTTATTTTTTTTAATAAATAGATACGTTTTGCTTTTAAAATACTTATTTTTGAAAAAAATAATGCAATAGCGTCTTTATATTGGATTTATTGTGTAGTTCAGCTTATTGAATTAGCTGGAATTCAGTAGATTAAATCTATAAAGCCTTCATTGTTTGATTTGTAAATGTAAAACAAATAAAATTTTGAATTATGGGATTTACTAAAGAATTTAGAGAATTTGCTATGAAAGGCAATGTGATGGATTTAGCCGTCGGAGTTATTATTGGAGCTGCATTTGGTAAAATCATTGCCTCTCTGGTGAGTCATGTCCTGATGCCTGTTATTGGGATGATTTTACAGGGTGTTAATTTTGAGGATCTTTCTGTTAAAGTTGGAGAAGCTGAAATTAAATATGGTATGTTTATAAGTGCCATCATCGACTTCATTATTATTGCATTGGTATTGTTTATTATTATTAAAACGATGAACAATATGAATAAAAAAATACTACGTAATATGCCTCCTCCTCCTCCAATGGCTCCTTCACAGGAACAGCTTCTACTTACTGAAATTCGCGATTTGCTTAAGAAGTGATATTCTTATTCAAATTTGCCAAATAGCAACGTAATTTTTTTATAGCTTTTAAATTAATTAGATTTAACTATTTAATAATCATGAATATGAAAAAAATAATATTTGTTTTGTTTGCTTTTTTTTCATTAGGCTCAATTTATGCACAGCAGGATACTATCTGGAAAAGAGGTGGTTTATTTGCCCTGAATTTTAGTCAGGTTTCATTAACAAACTGGGCTGCAGGAGGTCAAAACTCCCTGGCAGGCAATGCTCTTGTAAATTATTTTTTTAATTATGCTGAAGGGAAAAATGCCTGGGATAATAACTTGGATTTAGGATTTGGGTTGGTGATGCAAGGAGCAAAAGGTGAAGTGATTAAAAATGATGACAAAATAGATTTCTCTTCCAAGTACGGAAGAAAAGCAAGTAATCACTGGTTTTATTCTGCGCTTTTAAATTTCAGGTCTCAGTTTATGCCTGGTTACAATTACCCAAACGATTCTATTGCAATTTCCAAATTCTTTGCACCTGCTTATGTACTGTTTGCGTTAGGGATGGATTATAAACCCAAAGATAATTTTTCATTGTTCCTTTCTCCCGCGACAGCTCGCTTTATTTTTGTGAATGATAAACAGCTTTCCGATGCTGCTGCCTTTGGTGTTGATTCAGGAAAAACCTTTAAACCAGAAGTAGGTGCTTATTTAAAAGTGGCTTATAAGAAAGACATCAATCCTAATCTGAATTTTCAAACAACACTGGGCTTATTCAGCAATTACTTTGATCATCCCGAATACTTAGTTGTCAACTGGCAATTCCTAATGTCATTCAAAATAAGCAGGTTCATTTCTGCAAGTTTATCCACTCAATTGATTTATGATAATAAAACAAAACTTACTTTCTATAAGAGTGATGGTGTAACGGTTGACCATACTGGTCCCGGTATTCAGTTTAAAGAAGTGGTTGGAATTGGATTTGCCTATAAATTTTCGGGAGTTACCTTAAAAAAATAAGTAGGTTATAACTGGACAGATTTTTTCTTAAGATTAAATTAATCATTATTTCAGGTGATTACAATTTTATCAACCCAGGTCGTATTATGTTATTCGTAATTGTAGGTCTCACTTAAGATTAATTATCACTTTCTATTCAGTTAAATACATAAATGAATTTAAATAACTCATTTCCTTTGATTACAATGGTTTTGAGTTGATTCTATTTACGGATCTAACTCCGTAAATTTTCAAATCAATTAATCATTAAATCACCCAATCACAATATCACCAAATCAATAAATATCCTTATCTTTGTAGCACTAAATTTATACGTTGTTACAAATCTAAGCAATGCAATTTGTTAATCCATATTTCCTTTGGGGGCTGATAGCTGTAGGGATACCAGTTATCATTCATCTCTTTAATTTCAGAAGGTTTAAGAAAGTATATTTTTCCAACGTAAGTTTTTTGGAAGAACTGAAAGTCCAAACCCAAAAATATTCTAAGCTTAAGCATTTATTGATTCTTGCAATGCGGATACTGGCTATTCTTTTTCTGGTACTCGCTTTTGCACAGCCTTATTTGCCTTTTGCCGGCAATAAAAAAGCTATACAAGGTAAAAATGTAGTAAGCATATATGTAGATAACTCTTTCAGTATGGAGGCAATTTCTGACGAAGCGAAATTACTCGATATAGCCAAACTAAAAGCCCGTGAAATCGTTTCGGCTTATCCTAATACGGATTTATTTCAGTTGCTTACCAATGATTTTGAAGGTAGGCACCAGCGAATGTTTAGTAAAGAAGAATTTTTACAACTCTTGGATGAGGTAGCAATTTCACCCTCTGTTCGTAAACTTCCCGAAATTCTCAAACGCCAGCAGGATGTTTTGAATCTTACGCCTCAAACCAATAAAGCCGCCTACCTTATCAGTGATTTTCAAAAGAGTATCAGCCAGTTTGAAGGTATACAGAAAGATAGTAATATTTCATGTTATCTGATTCCTATACTGCCTCAAAAAAGCAATAATTTATACATCGACAGTTGCTGGTTCGATTCCCCTGTTTTGCAACTCAATAAAAATGTAAAACTCAATGTAAAAATTAAAAATGCCTCTGATATTGCCTGCGAAAAAATTCCTTTAAAATTGATCATCAATGGGAATCAACGAGCAGTTGCAAGTATTGATATCAAAGAAAAAGATGAGCTAACAATGAGTATTTCTTATCGCATCACCGAAAGTGGTATTCAAAGCGGATATGTAGAACTTGCTGATTATCCGATAGTTTATGATGATAAATTTTATTTCTCTTACAATGTTGCCAATAAAATACCGATTTTAATCATTAATGGTGGAGATGAAAGCCCCTATCTAAACAAAATCTATCAGCTTGATTCTGTTTTTGCATTAAAAAATATGAACGAACAAAATATTGATTTTGCTGCTTTCCGAAACAATAATCTCATTGTTTTAAACGGATTAAAAACAATATCAACAGGTTTGAGTCAGGAGTTAAAAAAGTTTGTAGAAAATGGAGGTAGTATGCTTGTATTTCCTGCTGCAACTATTGATTTTGAAACATATCGGCAATTTTCCATTGCTTTACAAATCAATACATATGAAGCCAAAGATACTACCGATACCAAAGTAGACCAAATCAATCTGCATCATCCGGTTTTTGCTGATGTATTTGAGAAATTGCCAGAAAACATGGATTTCCCTAATGTGTTTTCATTTTATTCATTTGCAAAGAATCAGCTAAATCTTAAAGAATATTTATTAAAAATGCTGAACGGCAAAGATTTTCTGAATGCAAACATTAGTGGCAAAGGAATAGTATATCAATCTGCAGTCCCATTGGATGCCAGCTGGAGTAATTTTCCAAAACACGCTATATTTGTTCCGGCTATGTTCAATATTGCATTACAAAGTCAATCCAATTCCAAATTGTTTTATACCATTGGAAGTGATGAGTCCGTAAATTTAAAAAATATAGAGCTTGTAGGTGAAGATGTGCTGAAACTTAAGGGAGAGCAACTTGGTTTTGAAATTATTCCAGAACACAAATACATTAATTCTCATTTAGAAGTAATGTTTCACAACCAGGTAAAGCAAGCAGGGAATTATCAGTTGCTGGCAGATAAAAAAGCAGTTGCTGCTGTATCATTTAATTACGACCGCAACGAATCGCGACTCGACTTTTTTACCTTCAAGGAGTTGGAACATGAAATTAAAGATAAGCAGCTTACTAATTTTAGCCTTATTGAAAGTGGGAAAAAACACCTGGGATTGTTGATAAAAGAAATTAATCAAGGTGTAAGGTTATGGAAATTGTTTGTAATTTTAGCCCTAATTTTCCTATTGGGTGAAGTTGTTTTAATACGATTGTGGAAATAATATCTTTAATATTTATAATGAGCTCATTAAATCTGGAATTACCTATCGGTATAATTGAATTTAGAAAGATTGATGGAAGATAACAATGAAATAAACGAAAGCGGTTTTGTAACGGATGACTCTAATAAAGAAATCCGCAAAACTTTGCATTTAAGTGGCATGTACAAAGATTGGTTTTTGGACTATGCTTCATACGTGATTCTTGAGCGTGCAGTACCCGAAGTAAATGATGGATTGAAGCCTGTGCAACGGAGAATTTTGCATGCAATGAAAGAGTTGGATGATGGTCGTTACAACAAAGTTGCCAATATTATTGGTCATACGATGAAATATCACCCACATGGAGATGCTTCTATTGGGGATGCGCTGGTACAACTGGGTCAAAAAGATTTGTTGATTGATTGTCAGGGTAACTGGGGGAATGTCCACACCGGTGATAGTGCAGCTGCACCTAGGTATATCGAGGCCCGCTTGTCGAAATTTGCCCTCGATGTTGTTTTTAATCCAAAAACAACTCGCTGGAAACCTTCTTATGACGGAAGAAACAAGGAACCCATTACCTTACCAGTTAAATTTCCATTATTGCTTAACCAGGGAGTTGAAGGTATTGCAGTGGGCCTGGCCTCTAAAATATTACCTCATAATTTTAATGAGCTGATTGAAGCTTCCATTAATATCCTTCAGGGTAAAGATTTTGAATTGCTACCCGATTTTATGACCGGTGGTATGGCTGATGTAACCAAATACAATGATGGTTTAAGAGGAGGCAAAGTAAGAGTAAGAGCAAAAATCAATCAGCTAGATAAGAAAACGCTGGTAATTACTGAATTGCCTTTTGGTGTAAATACTACTTCTTTAATTGAATCCATCATAGTTGCCAACGACAAAGGCAAAATAAAAATCCGCAAAATTGATGATAATACTGCGCGTGATGTTGAAATACTGATACATCTTGCCCCTGGGATTTCGCCCGATACAACCATCGATGCATTGTACGCTTTTACCAATTGTGAAGTCTCTATTTCCCCAAATTCATGTATTATTGATAGTGGCAGACCCCGCTTTATCGGTGCAAGAGAAATCCTGAAAATATCAACTGACAATACAGTTGCCTTACTCAAACTTGAACTGGAAATCGAAAAAGGAGAACTCCTCGAACAATGGCATTTTGTATCTTTAGAACGCATCTTTATCGAAAAAGAAGTGTATCAGGATATGAAAAAATGTAAGACGGATATTGAAATCAATGAAGCCATCGATGCTGGACTTAAACCCTATACCCAAAATTTAGTAAGACCAGTTTCACTGGAAGATATATTACGTTTGAGAAAAATTCCAATTGACCGTATTTCGAAATTTAACTCTAATAAAGCCGATGATGTTATCAAAGCCATTGAAGACGACATCAAGCAAGTTGAATACGATCTGGCACATTTGACCCAATATGTAATTGATTTTTTTACACGTATTCAGAAAAAATACGGAAAAGGCAAAGAACGTAAAACGGAATTGCGTAATTTTGAAGTGATTGAAGCTACCATGGTAGCCGTAGCCAACGAAAAATTATATGTCAACAAAATCGAAGGTTTTGCCGGGACCGGCCTCAAAAAAGACGAATATGTAGGTGAATGCTCTGATATTGATGATATCATCGTTTTCAGAGAAGATGGCAGTTTTATTGTTACCAAGGTAGTAGATAAAGTATTTGTCGGGCAAAATATATTACACATAGCTGTATTTAGACGCAACGATGAACGTACAATTTACAATATGGTTTATCAGGACGGTTTAAAAGGAAGTGCATATATAAAAAGATTTGCAGTAGTTGGTGTGACTCGTGATAAAGAATACGATTTAACCAAAGGAAGCAAATCTAGCAAAGTACTTTATTTTACTGCCAATCAAAACGGTGAAGCCGAAGTAGTTAAAATAATTCTAAAACCTAAGCCAAAGCTCAAGAAGACTATTTTTGATTTTGATTTCAGCGAATTAGCTATCAAGGGTAGAAGTTCTCAGGGAAATATTCTGACTAAACATCTGGTAAAAAAAGTAGCGTTGAAAGACGAAGGCGTTTCTACTTTAGGTGCCCGTAATATCTGGTACGACGAAACAGTAATGCGTTTAAATACTGAAAGTAGAGGTATTTATCTGGGCGCTTTTAAACCAACCGATAAAATACTGACTGTAATGAAATCGGGATATTACCGATTGTTGAGTTTCGATTTATCCAATCATTTTGATGAAGATATGATGATTATCGAAAAGTACAATCCTGAAAAAATAATTTCAGCTGTATATTATGATGGCGAAGCTCAAAGACCCTATGTTAAAAGATTTCAAATTGAAGAATCAGATAAAAAACAAGATTTCCTTGGCGAACATCCTAATTCGGTGATGTATGCAATTTCTAATGATTGGTTACCTCAGGCCGAAATTATTTTTGATGATAAAAAAAATGGGAAGCATATTGACAATGAAATTATTTTGTTGGCCGACTTTATTGCTGTTAAAGGCTTTAAGGCAAGAGGAAAGCGCTTGTCAAATCATTTTGTAAAAGAAGTGGTGCTTTTGGAAGCTTTGCCTTATGAAAATGAAAATACAATCGAATTGTCAACTGAAATTGAGGAAATTGAATCAAAACCCGATCCTTTTGAAAACTTTGGGAAAACTTCTGATCGAAAACCAGATGATGAAGACGGAGAAGAAGCCGTTCAGATGACACTTTTTTAAAAGAAATATATATTATTTAAAATATGACTGATACTAAAATATTAAAAGTTACAGATGACGTTAAGTGGATAGGAGTACTTGATCCGGATTTGATTACATTTGATGTGGTTATGGAAACCAAGTATGGAACAACTTATAACTCCTATTTTATCAATGCCGACAAGAAAACAATTGTAGAAACGACCAAAGAGAGATTTTGGGATACTTATTTGCAAAAAATAACAGCAGTTTGTAATCCAAGTGAAATAGAATATATAATTTTAAATCATACAGAACCAGATCATTCCGGAAACGTAAAAAATCTTTTAAAAATTGCACCCAAAGCTTGTGTAGTAGGAAGTGGTAATGCCATACGGTATTTAAATGATTTATTGGGGGAAGAATTTAAGCATCTTATTGTAAAAGATGGGGATATATTGGATTTAGGAAATAAAAAAATCAAATTCATAAGTGCTCCTCATTTACATTGGCCCGATACGATGTATTCTTATTTGGAGGAAGATAAGGTGTTATTTACCTGTGATTCTTTCGGTGCACATTTTTGCGACGAAAGAATGTATGATACTGAAGTAGGAAATTGGGACGAAGCATTCAAATATTATTTCGATGTTATTATGAAACCCTACAGTCGATTTCTTTTAAAAGCCATCGAAAAAATACGTCCTTTGGAAATTTATGCAATATGCAATGGACATGGTCCATTACTTATCGAAACATGGAAGCGCTATGTCGATCTTTCTGAGGAATTTGCAAAGTCAGCGATTGCTTTACCAGACGAAAATCGGGTCTTGGTAGCTTATGTATCGGCATATCAGAATACAGCTATGTTGGCTGATAAAATTGCTCAAGGCCTTAGGAAAAATCCTGAACTAATCGTCGATGTTTGTGATATTGAAACCATACCGCTTGAAAAATTGGAAGAAAAAATTGCAAAGAGCAATGCCCTTATCATTGGATGTCCTACAATAAATCAAAATATTTTACTGCAGGTATACACTATGTTTTCAATAATCAACCCTTTACGCGAAAAAGGAAAGCTAGCCGGTGCTTTTGGTTCTTATGGATGGAGTGGCGAAGGTGCAAAAATAATAGAAAACAATTTAAGAAGCTTAAAACTAAATTTCTTTAATGAAAGTTTATTTGTTAAATTCACACCTCATGATGAGCAACTTAATAAATGCTTGGCATATGGATATGCATTCGGACAAAAAATGCTTGAACCAAAATAAATTTACTTTAATAGCGTTAGTAAGTATTCCTGGATACATAAATAATTAAACACTTGAAATTTAATAATTTTAAAATATTCATTTTTGTTACCATTTTAATCACTTTGCTAGCTTCATGTACAGCCGAACGTGAATTGGCAAGGGAATTTGTGCAAACCAAAAAATCAATTCCTGTTTTATTACTTACTACCAATCGATTGATATTAACGAATGAAAAGTTAAAGAAAATTCCAAATTATGATTCTTTGAATGTTTCAACTCAGGATTCTATTTGGTTAGCCAAAACCTTGTATTTAGATTCGGTAAGTGATGTTAGATTCATACATACTTTTTACAGTAAATTGAAAACTGAGCTTCAATTTTATGGTTTTGTAGTATATGAACAAAATAGTTTGCTAAGTTTTAATGCACTTGAAAGTACAAAATATACGCTTAATCTAGCTCAGGTCGAAATGAGCGAAGATGATTATAATTATAGAGATCAGGAAGTGTTTTTTAATTCATTGGTATATTATCAGGATAATACACTGAATGTTGTAAATTTGAATTTTTGGTTCGAATTTACATCTTCTGGATTTAAAAATGAAAAGCTATTCTACACTACATTTTCGGTAAACGATAAGCTGGAAAGTCGCTTTTTGTTGGATAATTCGACCAATAAAGTAAGCTATCAATATAAGATAACTCCTATAGTATTAAATGGAATTTATCAATTATCTGAATATGCTGCTGTAAAAAGTTCTAACTATTTTTTTAACTATTTGATGAACAGTTATGTGAAAGAAAATATGCCTTCAAATGTCGGTATTCCTAAGTATTTTTCATACGACCGATATACAGGATTCCTATTTAACAACGAAAATGATAGCTTTGTTGAGTTAAATTCAAAATAGAATACCTACCAACATTTTGTTAAATTTTAATTTTGCCTTTTAATATCAAATGATAAATAATTGATTCTGCTATCTCTTCTTTGCTAAAAGACTGACAGTTGTAAGTTAAATCAAAAATGGAATCCGTGAAGCAATTGTCACTCATTATTTTTAATAGTTCAGTACGTTTAAAATCAATTTCCTCTGCACGTTTTTTTGCATCAGCAATGCTTGTTGCTTTTTTCATTTGAACAATGCTCTCAGCTCTCCAATCAATAGGTGCTGTTAGTCTTATATGAATTCCATTCTTTAGATTATTTGTCACACAAACACCACCTCTTCCAACTATCACAACATTTCCTGTTGTTGCAAAATCTGTAATAATTACAGAAAGTGTTTTCTTGATTTTTTTGTTGGAATGGTAATATTTTTCAGATAATGAAGTTAGTATTTCCTCAATTGCACTTCTGTTTTCAATATTAAAAAACTTTTGAATACGTTTAGTGTCAACTTTTAGCTCTTTTGATGTTTCTTCGAGTATTTCTTTGTTGATCATTCGCCAAGGCTGCAAATTATTTTTTAGCTTTAATTGCATGTTCATTTTTTGAACGATTAATCCTGCAATATCTTTCGATGGACAACCATATTCTCTCGAAATTGTAATAAAAGGAAAGTTATTAATCTGCGTATGTTTCACATAATCAGTTTCATTGAAACGATTGACCATGTATTTTAATAAAATGTTTTCCATAATAAATAAATTTAATTCATTAAT
>CAZCBG010000005.1:10680-81568 GCA_964496885.1 uncultured Bacteroides sp.
TGACCATGTATTTTAATAAAATGTTTTCCATAATAAATAAATTTAATTCATTAATCTCAATACAAATATACGATATGAAATGAGAATTCCTAATAAAATTTCAGAAATCTAAGTTTTTGATTTAAAATAATTTACCTTGCCAGCTATCTCTTTCTTCCAGTCTCTTTTCTACTTTTTGCAAAATCTGGTCATTTCGAATCAAGCCCCAACCGGGACCAACTAGAAAACGGGGTGGAACTTCTCCCGCAAATCGTTCAACCACAATGGACGGATTCAATTTTTCCAGAAAATCAACCATAAACTCAATGTAATCGTTCAGTTCAAAAAAGCTAAAAATTTCAGGATTTTTTTTGAACATCTGTTCCATTGCCGTGTTTTTAATAATCTGCAACTGATGAAATTTGATGTTATTCAGTGGAAGTTTTGATAATATTGCTGCTTCGGCAAGCATTTCTTCGCGACTTTCACCTGGTAAGCCAAAGATAATATGTCCTCCAGTTTTGATACCTCTTGCAGCTGTTAACTCAAGCATTTCGAGCAAGCAGGCAAAATTATGCCCTCTGTTAATGCTTTCTAGCGTTTTGTCGTAGCAACTTTCGATGCCATATTCAATGATTAAATATTTCTCTTTAGAAAGTTGGGCAAAGTAATCAAGCTTTTCTACATCCATGCAATCTGGACGGGTGCCTATCACCAGACCTGCAATTGAAGGGTGATGTAATGCCTGGTCATATATCGTTATCAACTGCTTCAATGGTGCATACGTATTGGAAAATGCTTGAAAATAGGCTAGGTATTTTTCGGCTCGACGATATCTTTTAGCATGGAATTCTATACCTTCATCTATTTGTTGTAGGACTGATTTTTCGGGTAGACAATAGGACGGATTAAAAGCATCGTTGTTGCAATAGGTACAGCCTCCGATTCCAGCACTGCCATCACGATTCGGACAACTAAAGCCTGCGTCTATTGATAGTTTTTGAACTCTTTCACCAAAATGCTGACGAAAATAATTAGCATAAGCATTAAATCTTCGGGGATGTTTCCATGGATAGGGCATAGGTTATTTGCTTATTTATTGATGATGATTTGATTTACTGATTTTGTTATTAATTAAAACCATTCTCTTTTCTTTAAATAAATAAGCATTCCTATTGTAAGTGTTATCATAAACGCCCATAAGTAAAGGTAACCATATTGCCATTCCAATTCGGGGAAATGTTTAAAATTCATACCATATAAACCTACAATAAATGTGAGTGGAATAAAAATAGTGGCAACCACAGTAAGCCGCTTCATTACATCATTCATTTGAATGTCGTTGTTGGCCAGGTACAATTCAGAAAGATTGGAAACCATTTCACGGAAAGTATCCAGATTCTGGCTTACTTGTGTTAAATGGTCTAAAACATCCTGAAAATAAATATAGGTTTTTTCGTTAATTAATGGTGATTCGGAATGATGAAGTTTGCGGGTTTCTTCTAAAACAGGTATTACCGATCTTTTAAGAGATAAGTGCTGTTTTCGCTTATATAAAATTTTATTGAGTACTAATTTAGATCTGTTATTGAGCAACTCTTCTTCAATCAATTCCATATCATCATCAATGTTGTCAATTAGTCTGAGGTAGTTATCAGTAATTATGTCAGTTAAAGCATACAAAAGATAATCGTTCTGCATTGTCCTCACTTTGCCCTTATAGTTTTTAATTCGGTCAACTATAGGTGTAAACAAATCGCTTTTCTGTTCTTCAAAACTGATTAAATAATGATTCCCTAAGATAAAACTCAGTTGTTTTTTGTCCACTAAATTATCAACATCTACTATCGATAAATCTTTTAAGGTAAAAAACAGTTGCTCTCCGTAATCTTCAAATTTAGGTAAATGATGGGTGTTTAATATATCTTCGAGCATCAACGCATGAATTCCGAATTTTTGAGCCAGACCCTCGAAAGTACTTATGTCGTGTAATCCTGTTATTTTTATCCAATTAACTTTTTGTGGCTGTAACAATGCTAGTATTTCCTGAATAGTATTGCTTTCGGAAATAAAAAAATCATTTTCATCATAACAGATGTATTCAATTTTAACTTGTGATTCGTAAACTTTTCCGGTATGAACCAACGAACCAGGAGGCATACCTTGTTTATGGCTGTATTTGTTTGATTGATTCATTTTCTTCATTTTTTATAAACCTAATTCATCGCTAATTTTGTTCATTGCTGAAATTGAAATCTCAGCAAATTCAGCAATAGGAATGCCTATTAATTCACATTCCAAAATGCTTTCGCGTTTTACCGATGCTGCGAAGTTTTTTTCTTTCATGCGTTTAACCACTGATTTGGGTTTAACGAATTCAAGTTTTCTTTCAGGATAAACCAGTGTAGTGGCTGTGATTAGACCGGTAATGGTTTCGCCTGCAGCCAACGCATGTTGGAAAACAGTTGTACGTTCCGTTTTTGCAGACATTTCATTGTGCATACTAATGGCATCAATTACTTCTGAATCAATACCTAATGGGCTAAGAATCTCTATGGCTTTTTGGCCGTGTATCAATGAATCAGCATTGGTGATTTCCACATCCACATCGTGCAGTAAACCTGCGAGTGCCCATTTATCTGCATCCTCTTTGAGTCTGACGGCTAATGCCCTCATAACTGCTTCAGATGCCAGGCTATGTCTGATCATATTCTCTTGTTTGACGTATTGTTTAAGGATTTCAAATGCCTCTGCTCGTGTCATACTAAATTTTTATAGATTGAATGTTTTGATGTTTGTCTAATTTTTATCCTAGTACAAAGAGGTAAAAGTAATATAAATTAATTAAAAGGTAAAAAAGGCAATTACTAATTTAAAGAATTTTCATTCTTCTTATAAAATCTGCAAAAATCCTTCAGTCCGCATTCTGGGCATCTAGGTTTACGGGCCATGCAAACATAACGTCCGTGTAAAATCAACCAATGATGGGCTATAGGGATTTTGTCTGCGGGAATGTATTTTACCAATTGTTTTTCTGTTTCTAATGGGTTTTTAGAAAGGGTAGTTAAGCCAATTCTTTCAGAAACCCTAAATACATGTGTGTCAACAGCCATAGCAGGTTTGTTAAAAACTACCGAAGCAATCACATTGGCAGTCTTACGCCCAACACCAGGTAATTTTTGTAATTCATCTACATCATCAGGTATTTTTCCGCCAAAAAGCGATAGGAGTTTTTTGGCCATGCCAAGCAAATTTTTAGCTTTGTTGTTTGGGTAGGAGCAGGATTTGATGAGCTCATATATTTCTTCCTGCGAAGCCAATGAGAGGGAAAAGGCATCTGGATATTTTTTATAAAATGGAGGTGTAATTATATTTACCCTTTTATCAGTACACTGTGCCGAAAGTATCACCGCTACAAGCAATTGATAGGAGCTTTCGTAATGAAGTTCGGTTTCTGCTATGGGCTGATTTTTACTGAAATAATCAATGAGCAAATGAAATCTTTCTTGTGTGGTGGGCATGATTTTGATATTGAGAGGCTGGTGGTAGGAATAAATAAAAAGTTCTGCTCAGTAAATCCTGAGCAGAACTTTTATAGATTAATTTGAAAGATAAGCAAAAGTGCCAATGGATTGTAATTTGATAATATTCAATGATTTTGAATAGTTAATCAAATTTTGTATAATCTGTTTTCCTGGTATTAAATGATCTTCTTCAGGAAATTTTGTAGCTTTCACAGGAATCGACTTTTGAGTAAATGACAAATTATCTGCATGGAAAGTGTAGCTTTTTTTCATAGGCTTTTGTAAATATTTTTAAACATTATACTAAGCAAACGGAAAAAAATGATGAATATTGTAAAAAAAGAAGAAATTATGCAGAAAGTTGTATTGATTTCTCTTTCATTATTTTACGCATATTAATAAGGGCGTATCTCATTCTTCCAAGGGCCGTATTAATACTTACATTGGTATGTTCGGCAATATCCTTGAAACTCATATCTGCATAATGACGCAAAATAATTACTTCTTTTTGTTCGTCGGGCAACATTTCGAGCAGTGATTTAACATCAGCATGAATTTGTTCTGTAATCATTTTTTCTTCTACAGATTCATCATATACTTTAATGGTATCAAAGATATTGAAATCGTCTTTGTTATCGATGATAGGGATTTTTTTGATTCTTCTGAAATGATCAATGGTAAGATTATGAGCAATTCGCATTGCCCACTGGATAAATTTACCTTCTTCTTTATAATATCCCGAACGGATGGTATTGATAATTTTAATAAAAGTATCCTGAAAGATATCTTCAGCAATAGCTTTATCCTTAACTATCATAAGGATATATGAAAAAACTTTCTTCTGATGACGGGAAATTAAACATTCGAGCATCTGGTGATTACCGTCTAAATATTTAGCAATTAGCTCGTTGTCAGTTAGAACAATAGCATCCATGCGAACCTCCTTTTGTTAAGTGAAAAAAAAGAGTAATATTTATTCGATAAGTGCCCTCCTGATTTTTAAGTGAAAAGTTGATTGTATTTATTTAACACGCAAAGATAAGCTATTTTTGAGAAAAACAAAGTTTTTTTTAAAAAAAATCCATTTTCTTTTTAATTGAAATTATCAAAGTATAAATATGACTGGATTTTCAATGAGTTAAATTGAAAATTATTTTTTAGGGTTGCTGAATAGTTCTTTAATATTATCAAATTCTCTTCGATAAAAGAAGCCAATTCCTTGTGTATAGGGTGAAATGGTATTCATAAACTCATTGGTATTGGAACGGTTAAAAACTTTCATTCTTAATCTTCCATCTTCGGTAATTTTATATTCAACATTCACATCCCCTACAATGTTATTTCCTTGTTTTGCTGCTTCTGTAGTTTTTACGCTTCCACCTAAACCTCCGTTTACGTCTATGTTTACCCTATCGTTGAACATCTGTGTAGAAAGCGCCAATTGCAATTCTTGAGATGTAAGCTGATCGCCCGGCCGATAATTAACACCAATGTCAAAATCTTTACTGATTTTAGATAACCAGTTGCTGATTTGGTTGGAAACCATTTCAAATGAAGAATTTCCAACACCACTCCCAACTGAAGAACTGTAAGAGGTACGGTTTTGAGAAATAAAACTATTGGTTACTAACAACGAAAAGTTTTGTTGTATCATTTGATCCTGATTATTTCGGTCAAGTATGCTGAAAACCCTGTCTTTTGTTTCCTGATCAACACTCGGGAGGCTGATGTCGAAGCCAATGGAAGGGTTGTTAAGTTTGCCATCAATACTAATTATACTTTGAACAGGGACTTTCTTTTTGCTGATATTTTCGGAAGTGCCAACTAAAACAGGGTAGAGAGAAGCTCTGATATTATAGATGGCCTTCATTTGAATGGTTGCATCATAAGGATCTCCTTTCCAACTAATATTAGCTCCGTTTTGGATGTTGAACTTTTTACTCAGACCAATGTTTTGAATAGAAAAATAATATAAACCATCGCTGATGGTATAATCGCCAAACATTTTGAATTCACCTTCTTTGTTGATGCTTAATTGTATGTTCCCACTACCATAAGCTTTTATATTACCTGCAGTTTGAGGTGTTTCGAGGTTAATGCCCATTTCAGCATCAGGTGTAACTTCAATTTCGCATTTCATTGATATACCATCAAAACGATTACTTGATTTGGTAGAGATACTAAATTCTTTTTGTTTTTCTATAAAAGTAATAAAATTATTTTCGTGGGTCTCTGTTTTATTGGTTAATGGAATATAAATGGATGTTTCTTTTTCTGTTTTAGCCCTAATGTCAAGATGAATATCTCTGGTTGATCCATTGATTTTAATAATTCCACTAGCAAAAGCTTTTCCATAAAAGAGTTCATTGTCGGTAGAAATGGTATTTAGAACCATTAGATTTTTATATTTTAAAGTAAGATCAACCATTATATTCCTAAAGCCTTGATGGGTGATTTTTCCATCCATTACGGCTCTTCCTGTTTCGGTTGCAATTCCTAAATTAGTGAACTTAAAGTAATTGGTGTTAATTTCAATAGAATCGGAATTGGAAATAGTATATTCAACAGATGTATAATCTATTTTAATGGATGATCTAAGCAGGAGTATTTTTCCATTGATCTCAGGATTTTTTAATGTTCCTTTTAGACTAATGTTTCCAATAGCTTGCCCGTCAAATTTAGAGCTGAAGCTTTTGAAATAATTGGTTAAACTTCTTAATTTCAGTTGATTTAACTTAGCAGTAAAATCAAAGTTTTGATCTTTATTATTGGGTAAATACCAACCTTTTACAAATAATGTAGTATCTGATTTGTAATTCCCAGTGTAAACAAGATTCGTTTTTACAAATAATCCGTCTTTTTCTTTATCCCAGGTTGAAATTATATTCAAATCTCCCAACTTATCCCTATTAAAGCATAACCCCAATATATTTACATCTGTTATAAAATTTGGTGATTTATACAAATCAACCAATTCGATATTGCCATCTAATATACCATCAATATCAATATTATCATCGGCTATCAGAAAATCAAGTTGCGAGATGTTAAAGCGATTAAAAGTGATGATTAGTTTTTCTAAAGGATTCTCAGATATTTTTCCATCAATTTTAATGGATTCTCTTTTATCTCCAAACATCAGATGTTGGAAATTAATTTCTTTATTGTTGATACTTAAATAGTTTTCTCCATATAAATGCCAAATAGAATCATTGATGATAATATCGGCACGTACTACTTTCATGTCAATTAATGGTACTTCGGCGAAACTGGCAAATCCACTAATATCTCCGGCGTTTTTTGTATGTTTCAACGTATCTTTCCAGTAGATGGAATAAAAAATGCTATCACTTTGAACCAAGGAATTGATTTTGAAATTATCAATTCCCATGCTCTTGTTAAAATGTAAACGTTTGCAACCACTAAATAAATACAATCGTTTTTCATCTGTTGTCCCCTCCAAATAAAATTTTTCAAATACCTGCTTGTTAAATATGATGCTATCTGCATTTGCATGTAATTTAATATTTGAAGAGATAGAATTATAGCTTCCATTAAAGCTGGTGTTTTTACTGATTCTCAGTTCAGGCATTAACAGGCGAGAAAGCAATTCTGTATTTTTTAAATTGATATTAAAATCAAACTTTTGATCTCCTTTATTCGAATACAAGATTTCTTCTTTTGGTTTAACTTTCGTGATAGATGGTAAGTAATTGTTGATGAAATTTTTAAATACGATAGCTAAGTCTTCAAATCTGAATTTTCCATATAAACTGGCATCAATAAAATCAGAAAATAAATCTATTTTTCTTTGACCCAGTGTATCGTTGTAGGTAATCAGCGAAAGTTTTTTCATGTTATAATGTTCTTCTTTGCGCTGATAAGTAGTGTTTTCAACTTTTATAGTCCCAACAATATCGTCAATTTTTTTTCCTATAAAATTAAAGTTAAGATTCGTTGAAAGTAATCCGATAGAATCAACATCTAAAAGCTTTAGTTGGTAAAGTTTTGCATCTCGAATATTAGCTGTAAAGTCAAAAACTGGGATGTCGGCTGCATAATCTACAACTCCGAGGAAATTCAAATCAATCTTATCGTCTTTAACGCCAAGGTAACCATTGAATTGATTGTTGGCAATCTCTCCTTTAATCGCAATGCTGTCGTATACATTTCCCTTAAATTCAAAGCGATTGATACCTCCTGTCATTTTAACTTTAGCCGTCTGAGCTGTGACCCCCGAACCTAAAATTTCCGCATCCAGATTAAGCTTCCCAAAAAGATTAGGAATATTTAGAAAGGACCCTACATTAAACTGTTTTGCATCTAAATGCCCTTTGTATTCCAGGATATTAGTAGTTTTGTTCTTCTTGAGGGTAATGTCAGTTGCAAAATTGCCATTCTGGGTAGTGAAATCAGCATAGGCATTAAAATCGTTGTAAAATCCTGTAAAATCTCCTTTTATCATTACATTGCCAAAGGTAAGCAATTGTTCAGGTATTTGTATATGCTTGTTGATTTTCCCAGGGATGATAAAGTCTTCAATATCAGCTTTGGTAGTAGTAAACCGGTTTACAGATAAACGAATGAAAGTTTCTTCAATATTAGGCAAACCATTCAATGAAATAGCACCCTCAAAATTAGTCGCTCTGCCATATCCAAAACGGAATTCGCGGAATTTGATATTAGAAACTTTTCCCAGTATTTTACCTGAGAAAGTAAGCAAATTATCCATGCCCTCTAAACCACTAACAAAATATGCAAGGTCTTTCATGTCTAATTTTGAAGGACGTATGGTAGATTGTATTTGTACTTTATTCATGAAATCTTTTAAATCTCCTGCTTCGTTGTATGTAAAATTGAAATCGAGTGATAGATTTGTTTTGGGTGTTTCTAGAGATAAATATTGCAAGCCAATGTATCCGGGATAATATTTAATACGAGTAGATAAATTGTTCAAAACAAAACCCGATTTGTCCTTGAACGAAAGTTTGTTGATATCAATGTTAAAGGTATCACCTTTCATTAAAAGGGTATCCATTTTAAAATTCATGTCTGTAAGCATCAGGTTGTTGAAATCAATACCTTTTTCAATAAAATTTCTGTTGTCCTGATTCTGATATTTGAAACTTGTATTTTTAATTTCAAATGAACGACCCGATATTTTCCAGTCATTTTTAGTTTTTGTAGTATCTTTTGATTTAAAATAGTTAATAAGAAACTGAAAGTTAGGTACACTATCATTTTTGTATTTTACAATAGCTATTTCATTTTTGTTGAATAATATCTTACTGAATTCTATTTTGTGTTTAAAAAATGAAAAGCTACGTATTTTACAGTCAATTTCTTCTGATTTTAATAGAGTTTTGTGGAACTGATCATTGATATAAATATCCTGAAGTAAAATGTGCAGACTTGGCGAGATGCTGAGCTTAGCAATAGATATTTCGGTATGCAGTTCCGATGAAAGACGGGCGGCTATTTTTTGAGCAATAAAAGTTTGTACTACACTATTTGAAAGAATAGCAAGCAGAAGTATCGGTAAGATGATAATTACCGAAAAGAAGTAAATCAATATTTTGCGAATTCTACGTTTGATATATTGCTGTTAAAGGGTAAACTGTCTTTAAAAAACAAAATTAAATGAATTTCCTCGTTTTCAGCAAATCTATGTAATTTTTTTTGATATTTTATGAAATTGGATAAAAAGGCCTGCATTTAATTCTTTATTTCCGCAATAAATTAAACAATAAACTTTTGAATTGATTATAATAAAAATTGAACTGAATTAGATCTAAGCAAGGTTTTTTAACCGGAATAAATGTTAAAAACGCAGCGAATTTAAATGCAATCATTGTATGACTGTAATTTTAAAAATTATCAAAAAAATAAGATCTCTCGATTAAAAATCGACAAAATGTTATTTACATCACTATCAATAAAAATTTTTTTAGGGTTTAAATTTAGTATAATTTTGCAGAAGAATTCAAACGATTTAAAATTAATGCCTTATATTCTTGCTATTGAATCTTCCTGCGACGACACGTCAGCTGCAGTCATCTTTAACAACACTATACTTTCAAATGTAATTGCCAATCAGGAAATTCATGAAAAGTTCGGGGGAGTGGTCCCCGAGCTGGCTTCGAGGGCACATCAGCAGCATATCATTCCTGTGGTAGATGCTGCAATTAAACAAGCTGGTATCAAAGCTGAGCAATTGGATGCCATTGCTTTTACAAGAGGACCCGGTTTGTTAGGCTCCTTATTAGTGGGTTGTTCTTTTGCTAAAACTTTTGCCTTGTCGCTCAATATTCCATTGATAGCTGTAGATCATTTGGAGGCCCACATTTTGTCTCACTTTATTAAAGATAAAGAAGACCAATTGATACCTTCATTTCCTTTTTTATGTTTGCTTGTTTCGGGCGGTCATACACAGATTATTTTGATGAAAGATCATTTTGAAATGGAAATCATAGGGCAAACCATTGATGATGCTGCCGGTGAAGCATTCGATAAAGCTGCAAAAATCTTGAGTTTACCCTATCCAGGTGGTCCTTTGGTGGATAAATATGCAAGAGAGGGTAATCCTATCGCATTTTCTTTTCCTGAACCAAATGTTGCCGATTTGGATTTTAGTTTCAGTGGCCTAAAAACATCTTTTCTTTATTTTATTCGTGATCATTTGAGGAAAAATCCTGCTTTTATCGAAGAAAATAAAAATGATTTATGTGCTTCTATTCAGCATATTATCGTTAATATCTTAATAAAAAAATTGATAAATGCAACAAAACAAACCGGCGTTAAACAACTGGCCATTGCAGGAGGCGTTTCAGCCAACAGTGCATTGCGCAGTCGTTTACAATCCACCTGCGACGAAATGGAATGCCAGGCTTTTATTCCTAAATTTGAATACAGCACCGATAATGCTGCCATGATTGCCATTGCAGCTTATTATAAATTTCTTAAACAAGATTTTATAAAACTCGATGCATCTCCTTATGCAAGGAAAATTTAAGATTAAAAAATAAATATCCAAAATGCATAAATTAAAGGTTCAACAACCTTGAATTATTCAATCTCTAAATCAACAAATTATAAGCTCCAGTCAATTTCAGCTTGACCCATCTGTTGCAAAAGATCGTTGGCTTTTGAAAAATGTTTACATCCATAAAATCCTCTGTAAACCGAAAAAGGTGAAGGATGGGCCGCTGTCAGCACATGGTGTTTATTAGCGTCAATCAGTGATGTTTTGGCTTGTGCATAATTGCCCCATAAAATAAAGATCAATCCTTGTTTCTGATCAGATAATGTTTTGATAACATGATTGGTAAAAGTTTCCCATCCTTTGTTTTGGTGAGAGCCTGCATGATTGGCTCTCACGCTCAGTGTTGCATTCAGCATCAGAATTCCTTGTCTGGCCCATTTCTCGAGATTGCCATTTCCTGAATTTCTAATACCAAGGTCTGTTTCAATTTCTTTGAAAATGTTTTGCAGAGATGGGGGCAATTTTACACCTTGCTGAACAGAAAAGCATAATCCATGTGCCTGACCTGCGCCATGATAAGGGTCTTGTCCTAAGATTACAATCTTTACTTTGTCGAATGGGCATAGATCAAAGGCTGCAAATATTTGTGAACCTGGTGGGTAGATGTTGTAATGTTTTTTTTCTTCCACCAAAAAACTTTTTAACTGAATAAAATAATCTGACTCAAATTCATTGATTAGTACTTCTTTCCAGCTATCGTTTATCTTTATACTCATTTGAAAAATCAATTTTTTTAAACAATATTATTTTTTGAAAAACGTTTTAAACATTTGTTTGTTGAAAATAAGTAAAATAATTATTTACGTTTTCAAAATTATCAGTAATTTTGCTGTTTGAAATTTAAAAATTAGTTTGTAAAAATATGAAAAAACTTGGAATTTTATTGGTCTCTTTTGTAATTGCAGTTATTTTATTTTCTTCATGTGCTGCTCATCATAAATGTGACGCATATAGTTCAGTACATAGAGACAAGGTTGAAAAAGTAGGATATTAACTTTTTTTTATCTGAAGCTCACATCAACTTGTTTATTTTAAGATCTTAAAAACAGGCTGGTAAATTTATATTCTTTTGGTTTTTATTGACAATAAAAGAATGCATAGTTTTAAATTATTTTTAGCTGTTTTGTTGCTTCAACTTATTGTAAGTCAAGAAGTAATTTGTCAATCACCTACCAATCTCGATAAAGCGGTTCTATACCGTAAAGAAAAAGCTTTTTATTTTGTGTTACACAACGAAGGTTGGGGCATCGGATATCGAAAGGGTAACCGACTTGCTTTCAATAAAACCCGTATGTTCGAAGGCGAAATTGTAGGGATGAGTCATCCTAAGGAAACTAAAACTGAAAATCCTTATTTTGGGGATGCACATGCTTATGTATATGGGCAACTTAATAGCTTGTATATTTTAAGAGGTGGTTTAGGTTACATCAGGATGCTGAATGATAAACCTTATTGGGGTGGCGTTCAGGTAAGTTATATATATTTCGGAGGAGCTTCGCTAGGGTTAGCACGGCCTAAATCACTCTATATCATAAATATTGACAATGCTAATCCTTACGGATACAATCTCACCTTAGAGCGATACAATCCCGACAAACATTATGTGGAGAATATTTATGGTGGAGGTCCTTTGTTAAAAGGTTTTGAAAGTTTAAAACCCTATCCAGGCGTATATGGAAAATTTGGTTTTAATTTTGAATTTGGTGAATATGACGAAAAAATAAGAAGCATTGAAGTTGGTGGTATTTTTGACTTCTATTTTGCTGAAATACCAATGATGGCATTCAATAAATACCCTAATTATTTTCTTTCGCTTTATATCAGTATCCAATTCGGGAAAAGATACAATCTGTATTAATACCCAATTTTTATATTACAATAATTTTACCTTTAAATGCAATTCCGATTTGTTTTTATTTTATAATTATCTTTTGTCTCCAAACTTCTTGATAATGGTTGCTTAATTTAAGTATGTAAATTCCAGCTTGTAAGTTGTTTACATGAATTTGTTGGTCGGATTTTCCTTGAAGATTCATTTTATTTTCGGTGTAAATCAATTTACCTTGCATTGAAAAGATTTCAAATAATATATCTTGATTTTGGGAAAAATCCATGCTAATATTTATGATATCTTCAGCAGGATTAGGGTATACCTGCAAGCTTCTGATAGCTGAAATTGGATTAATCCCAACTCCAGAAGAAGTATAATTGATGTCCCATCCCTGAAATTCATTTTCGAAATCTGTGGTCCATTCTACTGTAATTTCATCAGTATAAGCAGTAAAATCCGCTGGGATGCTGGTTCCTGAAAATGTTGCCAATAAAGTATCAGGGAAACTCTTTCTGACACTTAAAATATCCCGATTCAATTCTGTAGAAAAATTATTAAAATGCAAACTGATGCTTCCAGCAGTTGTGTTGGGTGAAATTACCCATTTACAATAAGTGCTGGGATTGTATTTTTTACTGCCACTGCCGTCACTAAAACTACCAGAATTGGTATTCATGTATTTGTAACTGCTGCAATAATTGGGGGTTATTGTGCTGTAATTTATAAAAAACCCTGGTTTTACAGTGTCAGCATCAGTTATAAAACTTACAAAAGCCTGATTGCTGTTTATGATAACTGATGCAGGAAGGCTCTCTCCTGAGTAGCTTCCTGCAAGGGGAGCTAAAGCATTGTTTCCTTTATAAATACTAACAACTCCATGATTGGACATCGTTTTGAGTAAGCTGAAATTTAGTTGTAAAGATGTAATTGAATCGGCTGTTGGTGTGATTAACCAAGAGCAATTACTGTTTTTCTGGTAATCAGCAATTGGACCACTTCCGTCTGCTAAGCTGCCTTCCAGAGCAGTGAGTGTTTTGGCTCCGCTGCAATAGGTGGGGTAAGTATATAAGGCTGTGTCAGGATAAATGTTGATGATGAGCTCCTGGGCAAGATTAAAATTATTACCTCCCGGCGACAAAGCATTTACATAAAAATAACCATCAGAATTACCACCCCAACCAAAGTTGAAATGGAAATAGGTGGTATCCTGGTAACCATCACAAACAAAAGCATGACCGTTGATATTTGGCACCGACCATCCTGCATAGTACAAAGGCATTTTTTTATTCAGTTGTGCTACCATGAGACTGTCCCATCTTATATTGGTGCTGTCGCGAAAAACATAACGAACAGATGGAGAATATTTAAAGTAAGTTTTTAGCACATAAGCCGCAGAATGGTTGTACATTCCTGAGCTATTGGCACTGTATTGCATGTCAACACCAACTCCAGCCTGGTATATTAAATCACCAATAGCGGCACTTGGTTTTGTAGGCGTATTGCACATGGCATCCCATTTATAATTGGTATTCTGATAGTCTGCAGCAAGATTTCCATAAACGGGATGGTTGTATGTATAACTGCCTGTTCCGTGATCGGGGAAACGATAGTAATACATCAATTGCCCGAGGCAGGTGGCTACACAGCCTGTAACGCAATGTCCTCCGGGACCGGCGGCATCGGCAGGGCATTTAATGTTGTAATTATTGTCCTGATTCCACTTAGAACTAACAAAAGGAGGAATGGAGGTAGCTGTGTTTTTAGTAAAAATATTGTGAGAGAGGTTGTTCCATTCTTTTTTGATAGCTGTAGAAGCAGTAATATTATTTTCCCTGCAGCTTATAATATCACTTTTATATTTGTCCATCCACATTTGAAAGGGTAGTGTGATTTGACCTGGTTTGTAAGTGCTTTCAAAAGAATAAGCCAAAATAGCTTTGCAGTTGTCTTCGGCCGAAACCACTATGTATCCAAAATCAGCAATATTGAAAATATAATAAACAGCTAATGACAGATTATTGATAGTGTAAATATCACTAATGTATATTTTTTTTGAAATTTCCAGAGGATTTGCTGCTTTATATTGTTGAGTATAAAAATTCAAGGCAATTTTTTGAGCAGTTTCTATTGGAACAATAGCTGCATTTAAACTGTTGATTGACAATGCTAAAATCAGAATAAGAAGAATTTTTTTCATTGAAATGATTTTTTTATTTAAGACAAATTTACAAAAGTATTTTTGATTGCATTAAAAAACTTTTATAATAAAATTTAAAAGCATCAAAAAACCTGGTTTATTAAGATCTTTCATATAGAAATTTTAAATGTTTGCTGTCAGCTTACAATCTAAAGTCTATTATCCAACAGTCTAAATACCTACTTTGATTTTAGCAATAAACGGTCGTACAAAAACAACATCAGAGCAGTAAATAAGCCTATGCCAGAGAATACCATCCAAATGTCAGAAGGATGGTAAGTCTTCCATAAAAACTGGGTAAGTTCGTGGGAATTCATTCCCATGGATTGAGCAGCTTGACGAATGTAATCGTTCTGACTGAAACTGTCCGAAATTTCAGGAATATTTAAGCCCCTGGCTACAACTTCGGTTTTGAGTAAGCTAATTTTGTCGGACATCTGTGTGTAGACATTGCCCGATAAAATACCGGCAAAGAAATTACCACCAGCCAAGGGCAAAAATGAGGTCCCCATATACAAAGCTGTTTTGTCTTTTGGAGCAATACGCCCGATGTATTCCGATATTTTTGGAGAACTTGCCATTTCTCCAAAAGAAAAAATCATAATGGAAAGAAAAAGGTACATCCCATTTTGTGTTACAAACCACAATCCTAATCCGAAGGAGCATACAAATATGCCGCTGATCATAGAGTTTAACGGTTTTAATTTCATAACTACAGATGAAACAATAATCTGAAAAAGTATGATATACAAGGCATCAATATTGATAATCATTTCAGGGGAAATACTTCCGTCAGGATTTCCTATTTTAGTTGCAAGGGCAGGGGAGAGGTTGGCTATATTGTTGTAAATAACACTGGTGTCAACCCATTGTTCGATAAAAGTTGGTAAAGTGAAGAAAAGCTGCCAGTACATTGTCCAGAAGCCCACAATAATCAATAAAAATACTACAAATTTAAAATCTTTTACAACTTTAAAAATATTCCGGAATACTGTAATAATAACGTTGATTAATGGTTCAGTATTTTTTTTACGTTCAGGTTCTTTGTAGAAAATAAGCAATATAAGGTTCATTAATATGATGCCTGACGACATGATAAATACATAATTCCAGTTATGCATTCTTAGTTTTGATGCAAAAATGGGTCCAACAAAAGCACCGATATTGACAATCATATAAAAAATACCAAAGCCAACCGACGAATTGCTTTCGTTGGTATTGCGGGCAATGGTTGCTGATATAACAGGTTTAAACAATGCTGCTCCAATGGCAACAAACAAAAAAACAATAAAAACGGAGGAATAACCTTCAACCCTACCCATCAAAAAATAACCTGAGGAGAGTATGATATAAGCTACAAATAAAACCTTTTTATAACCGAATTTGTCGGCAATTGAACCTGTGATAACAGGTAGGAAATATAAAATAAAGGTGACAGTACCCATCAGATGACCTTTTTGGATTTGTGTAAACCCCAAAGCTCCGGTATCTTTAGACCCAGTTAAATATAAAGCCAATACAGCAAACATGCCATAATAGGCCCAGCGTTCAAAGAGTTCCATGGCGTTGGCCATCCAGTAGTTCCGCGAAAATGTTCTGATTACCTGTGTGATGTTCATTGTTTGTTTTAAAGTTATTAGGTTGTTGAGTTATTAGGTTATTGAGTTAAATACAAATTTTCGAATTCAGATTCTTAATTTCTAATTTCCATTTACTAAATCCGTACTTCTTATTTCATCGTATACTTTTTGATAAAGTTTATAATAATGATAGACAAAAGTAAAATTATTTTCTGTAAAATAAGAAAAAGACAAGTCTTTATAATTTTTAGCTATTTCTGAATATGCTTCTATTTTTTGAGCAATTTTAAGGCTTTGATTAAAATAGGCCCTGGCTTTTTGGCATTCACCTTTCTTCAGGACATTGCTGCCAATTAGATTCAGCGAGATAGCAATGTTTCTCTCATCGCCAAGTTCTTCTGCTATTTTCAATGCCTGATGATAGAGTTCATTTTCTTTTTTATAATTATACAATTCGTGGAAAAGCTGACCAAAATTAAACAAGGTAATCAGTAATCCTGTTTTGTCATTTAGTTCGTCCCGAATAGCCATGGCATGAGTAAGGTAATTATAAGCCAATTTATAGTTTTTGGTCTCCAAAAATATTTTACCGATATTATTCAGACTTCTGCCTTTATTGTGCAAGTCGTTGATTCTGAATGAAATTGAATAGGAATGAAAGTGAAAGCTGAGAGCGTTCTGATATTCTTCAAGGCTTTCATAAACACTGCCAATATTGTTTAAGGCATAAAGCATTGACGCAGTATCTTTTCTAAACCTATCCAGTTTTAAAGAAGTTTCAAAACATAGCAATGCTAATTTGTAAAAGCCTTTGTAATAATAAAGCATGCCCATATTATTCTGAACACTTGATATATTTTCATTGTTATGATTCTCTAGCCCAATCTTTAATGCTTTGTTATAGTAAAAAAATGCTGTGTCATAGACACTCTTTTCCTGATATAGATATCCCAGGTTGTTGAAACAGTTAAAAATGCCATCATCATTTTTTATAGCTATGTAAATCTGAAGCGATTGACGGTAATTTTTTTCCGCCAATGCATATTCTCCAATAAAGAAATGAAGGATACCGATATTGCGCAAAGCCAATGCCTTCCCATTTTGATAGTTGATGCTTTCTGCTAATTTCAAGGCTTGTCTGGCATAGGACATTGATTTTTCTCTATCGTTGTTTCTGTATAAAGCAGATTGTTTATTCAATTTGTCTGTCTTGTTTTTAATGCTCAAGTGTTGAGCTTGTATTTGTATACAAAAGCATACAAACAAAAACACTAAGATGCTTTTGAAGAAAAGGATGTTAATGGTTTTGATTTTTTTTATCATTTAATTTACAGTTAAATAAGGTGAAACTCTGTTGTAAAAATCGTCATAAATCAGGTTGGCTTTTTTGATATCGCTCACCGATTGATAGTTACCGTTTTTGCTACGATACATTACGATGGATTTGGCTAAATAATAATCGAAATAGGGGTGCTTCTTCAAATCTTGTATGCTGGCCTTGTTGATATTTATTTTCAGAATATAATCCGGGTTGATGGTGAATGAAGCCTGTATTTGTGTATACCTGGCACTATCCATGCCAAATACTTCTAGCAATTGCTCTTTTTTTACAAAACCACCCAATCTCTCCCTGTAATTGGCAATTCGGCGGGCAAATGATGGTCCTATTCCCTTTACTTCCTGCAAATCGTTGGTGTCGGCAGTATTGATTTCTACAATAAACAAAGGTTTTGCTTTGATTTCGTATTTGGGAGGTTCGAGGTTTTTAAGATCCTTTTCTGGAATCTGAATAAAAGACTCTAAGAGATTGTATTCTTCAGTGCTGATACAATACATCTTTTTGAAATCTTCTTTTTTATAGAATTTCCCACCTTTCGAGCGATAATTCATTAAAACTTTAATCTGTTTTTCAGTTAATCCTAATAGTTTCCATTGTTCGGCTTGCATTTCATTAGGGTTGAATGGAAAAGGCTTTAGCTTGATTTCAGCAAAGGATCTGTCGCTGTTGTTGTAATCGAAGCTTGCGTTTTTGTTTTTGATGGCGTCAGCTGTGGCCAAAGAATCGCTCTGCTTTTCAAATTCAAGGATTTCATTTTCGAAGCCTGAAAAATCAAGTTGTTGGTTTTTGATTAAAAATGGAAAAACAAATACTCTTGCTGTTATCAAAAGCATTATTAGGCTCAATAATATAAATATCCCTCTTCTTTCGTTTTTGGTAAACGAGAAGTAATATTTTAGCTGCTTAATTATCTTTTTCAAAATAATTATGTTTACGTTGAATGATATAGGCTGAAATGGTTTTTATACATACTCATCTGTCTGGCTGTAAGTTCTCTCAACAAATATACAATAAAATTATTGAGAAAACTATTAAATTTTATTTCTTTCCCATTTCCGGCTCTGGCTTTCATTTAAATTTACAATAAACCATTAAAAATTATAGTGTTGCTACAAAAATAATTTTATTGCAGATGTAAGAAAAAAAATAACTTTGTGAAAATTTTATACTGATAAATATGGAAACAATGCAAACTGAACATCCACATTTTAAGAAATCAATTGGCTTATTTGGTGCAATTGCATTAGTTGCAGGTTCTATGATTGGATCTGGAATTTTTATTGTAAGTGCCGATATTTCCCGTATTCTTGGTTCCCCTTTTTATTTGCTGCTTACCTGGTTGATTACAGGTTTTATTACCATTATTGCAGCTTTAAGCTATGGAGAACTGGCGGGTATGATGCCCAAAGCAGGTGGACAATATGTTTACCTGAAAGAAGCGTTTAATCCTATGATAGGATTTATGTATGGATGGACCTTTTTTCTTGTCATACAAACAGGAACCATAGCTGCTGTTGCTGTAGCTTTTGCTAAATACACCGGCGTTGTGATTCCTTTTTTTAGTGAAACGAATATCTTGCTGGATTTAGGCATCCTTAAAATTTCGGCTGCTCAGGTATTGGCCATCTTCAGCTTAATCGTACTAACGATGATCAATTTCAGAGGTATTAAAAACGGTAAAATTATTCAGATTAGTTTTACTATAACCAAAATTATTGCCATTGCCGGTTTGATTATACTTGGGTTTTTTATTGCTTCACATCAGAGTTTCTGGACCCTCAATTTCAGTGATATGTGGACTGTGAAAACAACTATTGTTGAAAATAGTAAAATTGTTTCTATTCGTGAAATCAGCGGGATTGCCATCTTAACAGCAATCGGTGTAGCAATGGTAGGTACAGTATTCTCGAGCGATGCATGGAACAATGTAACTTTTATAGCTGGCGAAATCAAAAATCCCAAAAGAAACATACCACTCAGCTTATTCTGGGGCGTCTTGATTGTAACTATTATTTATATACTAGCCAACCTGGTTTATGTGAGCATATTGCCTTTGTCGGGAAACCCCGAAGCTACTGATGTAATCGGGCGGGGAATACAGTTTGCTACTTCCGACCGTGTGGGCGTTGCAGCGGCTAGCCGAATATTCGGAAGTTCTGCGGCTTTTGTAATGGCCATTCTTATTATGATTTCAACTTTTGGCTGCAACAATGGTCTGATTTTATCAGGTGCCAGGGTCTATTATGCCATGGCCAACGATGGTTTGTTCTTTAAAAAAGTATCAGGCTTAAATAAATATGCTGTTCCAGGTTTTGCTTTAATCATACAGTGTATTTGGGCAAGTTTGCTTTGTTTGTCAGGAAAATACAACGATCTGCTCGATTATGTAGTATTTGCCGTTCTGCTTTTTTATATATTGACAATAACCGGTGTTTTTATACTGAGAAAAAAGAAACCGAATGCAGAAAGACCTTACAAAGCTTTTGGCTATCCTGTATTGCCTGCTCTTTATATATTGCTTGCGTCGGCATTATGCATCGATTTGTTGATCTTTAAACCTAACTATACCTGGCCCGGAATTATTATCGTCCTCATTGGCATTCCGGTATATTATATCATGAAGAAAAATGGAAGAAAGTAAAATTGGGAGGAATGCATTGGGCTATTTTGGATAGGTTGTAGATATTTTTTCTATAGTTTTTTTGGAAAAATATTGAAAATTCAGAAAGGCTACCGCTATTTTAACGCTCGCTACAACTCCTATAATCGACTTTCAGTATAGGATTTGGAAGGTGTAGATATTTTTGTTAAGTTGCGTTTAAAAAAATAATAAGAAAATTTCATTTTTTTTATTGAATTCGTCTGGAATTATATAATTTTGCTATAATTATAAAAGCACAAACTATAATAACTTAGAAATTATGGAAAACACTACAGACAAAATCAACAGTTTCTTCAGGTTTGAAGATTTGAGAATTTATCACAAAGCGATTGATTTTGTTGACTGGGTTCAACAAACAACGAGCTTTTTTCCTGAAGATGCGAAACTAACGATTGGAGTCCCAATGTCAAAAGCAGCTCAGGCCATTGTAATCAATATAGCAGAAGGATCAGCCCGCAACAAAAGTCAGTTTGTGTATTATCTGAAAATGGCTAAAAGTGCAATCAGAGAATGTATCGTTTATGCTACCATTGCTAAAACGCTTCATTATATTTCTGAAGAAACGGAAGAAGAAGGCAGGCGACAACTAATGGAACTCACTAAAATGACCGGTGCTTTGATTGCTTCATTACAAAAAGCTCAATTGGCGAGCGGACAAATAGACGAAAAATCTCATGATGACATTGAGTTTGAAGATTAATCCTAATTTGTTTCTACATTTGAATTTTATTCATAAATTAAATCATTAATATTTTTATTAAGTAGTATTATTATGGCTATACTTAAAGCATTTAAAGGATTGCGTCCCCCTGTTGATATTGCACAGGCAGTTGCTTCCCGACCTTACGATGTTCTGAATTCGATGGAAGCGCGTGTAGAGGCAAATGGAAATGATTATTCATTGCTTCACATTATAAAACCAGAAATTGATCTGCCATTGGCTCTGGATGAACATGATGTATCGGTGTATGAAAAAGCAAAAGAAAATTTCCTGAAATTTCAACACAATCATTGGCTGGTAAAGGATGAAAAGGAAAAACTATACATCTATGCTCAAACCATGGATGGCCGCACCCAATATGGTATTGTTGGTTGTGCAGCTGTGGAAGATTATATGAAAGGTATCATCAAAAAACATGAATTAACCCGCAAAGATAAAGAAGAAGATCGCATGAAACATGTTCGCACTACAAATGCCAACATGGAACCAGTTTTTTTTACTTATCCTGCTGTGAAAGAAATTGATGAAATTGTTGATCACATTGTGAAATCGCAACTGCCAGCCTACGATTTTATTTCAGATGATGGTTTTGGTCATCACTTCTGGGTCATCAACGAGGATGCTACTATAGAAAAAATCATTGAATTATTTAAAACCAAAGTTCCTTATACTTATGTAGCTGATGGACATCACCGTACTGCAGCTGCAGCTTTGGTTGGCAATGAAAAGAAAAGTTTGAACCCTCATCACAATGGGACCGAAGAATATAACTTTTTCCTTGCTGTTCATTTTCCGGATAATCAATTGAAAATCATTGATTACAACCGTGTAGTGAAAGATCTGAATGGATTGACTTCAACTGAGGTGCTCAATTTGATAAACAAGACTTTTAATGTAAAAGAAGAAGGTAGCGAAATTTACAAACCAACTAAATTGCATGAATTTAGCATGTACCTTGATGGAAAATGGTTTTCATTGGTTGCTAAACCAGATTTTTACAACGATGATGACCCCATAGGTGTATTGGATGTAACCATATTGTCAAATTTGATTTTAGACCAGATTTTGGGCGTAAAAGATTTACGTACTGATAAGCGCATCGATTTCGTGGGAGGTATCAGAGGTTTGGGCGAGTTGAAACGCAGGGTGGATTCAGGCGAAATGAAAATTGCCTTTGCCTTGTATGCTGTTTCTATGAAACAATTGATTGATATTGCCGACACCGGTAACATTATGCCTCCAAAAACGACCTGGTTCGAACCTAAATTACGCAGCGGCTTGATTGTCCACGAACTGGCTTAATGAGTTGTAAAGTTCATAAAGTTTATATAGTCATTAAAAGGGATAGGATTTGTTTTCAATGAATTACCCTTTAATTCTTTTGAAAGACCCAATTAACCTACTAAACAGTGTATTAAAAAAGCTCTTACAAACCTGGCGTTGTAAGAGCTTTTTTGATTTAATGGAATTTAAGATTTGCCCTCATCTAAGATTTTCTTCACTCTTCACATTATCGTACTTCGTCTCCTGGTCATTTCGCCCAATCACCACATAACCTCTTCTTTCAACTCTTTCATTTTAAAAACTTTAAAAACTTTACGAACTTTACGAAGTAAAATGCTTACTTTTGCCGCTCAAAAAAAATAACATGATTTCAGTAGACGGGCTTACAGTAGAATTCGGAAATACTACACTTTTTAAAGATATATCCTTTGCCATCAATGAGAAAGATCGCATCGCACTGATGGGAAAAAACGGAGCCGGAAAATCTACCTTGCTCAAAATTCTTGCTGGCGTTAAAACAGCCAGCAGAGGCAATATTTCTGTCCCCAAAGATGCCATTGTTGCTTATTTGCCTCAACACCTGATGACTGAAGATAATAGAACGGTATTCGAGGAAGCGGCTCAGGCATTTGCCCAAATCAATGAAATGGAAAACAGGATAGAGGCCCTCAATTTTCAATTGTCTAGCCGAACCGATTACGAGTCAGCCGATTATTATGAAATCATTGAGGAGGTTTCAGCTTTAAGCGAAAAGTTTTATAGTATCGAAGACATCAATTACGATGCTGAAATTGAAAAAATATTATTGGGCTTGGGTTTTATGCGTGAAGATTTTTCGCGTCCAACCAGTGAATTCAGTGGAGGATGGAGAATGCGGATTGAACTTGCAAAAATTCTGCTTCAAAAACCCGATCTGATTCTCCTTGACGAACCTACCAATCATATGGATATTGAATCTATCCAATGGTTGGAAGAATTTTTGATTAGCAATGCCAAAGCAGTGATTGTGATCTCTCACGATCGTGCTTTTATTGATAATATCACTACACGTACTATCGAAATTACCATGGGGAAAATTTACGATTACAAAGTAAACTACTCAAAATATCTGGAATTACGATTGGAAAGACGCGATCAACAGCAGAAGCAATTCAGCGAACAACAAAAATTTATTGCAGAAAATCAGCTTTTTATCGATCGGTTCAAAGGTACTTACTCAAAGACCAACCAAGTGCAATCGCGGGTGAAAATGCTTGAGAAATTACCAATCGTTACCATTGACGAAGAAGACAATTCAGCCCTTCGGCTTAAATTCCCTCCTTCACCTCGATCTGGAAATTATCCCCTAATTATTGAAAGTTTATCCAAGAAATATGAGGAGCACGTAGTTTTTAAAAATGCCGATCTTACCCTCGAAAGAGCACAAAGGGTTGCTTTTGTCGGTAAAAACGGAGAAGGGAAATCTACATTGGTAAAAGCCATTATGGGTGAAATAGATTATAATGGTAAACTCAATTTAGGCCATAATACCATGATAGGCTATTTTGCTCAGAACCAGGCATCTTTACTCGATGAAAATATAAGTGTTTTTCAAACAATAGATGATGTGGCCAAAGGTGATATACGCAATAAAATCAGAGATTTATTGGGTGCCTTTATGTTCGGAGGCGATGACATTAACAAAAAGGTTAAAGTGTTATCTGGTGGAGAACGTACCCGTCTGGCCATGATTAAACTATTATTGGAACCAGTTAACCTTTTGATATTAGATGAACCTACCAATCACCTGGACATCCGAACCAAAGAAATTCTTAAAAATGCATTGAAGGATTTTGACGGAACACTCATATTGGTTTCCCACGACCGTGATTTTCTGGATGGTTTGGTTGAAAAAGTATTTGAGTTTAGCAATAAAACCATCAAAGAACATATGGGTGATATTCAAAGCTTTCTGGAGAAAAAGAAAATGGATAATCTGAAGGAAATTGAACGGAAAATTGCAGTTTAAGTCAGATGACAACTTTATACAAGGAATGTAAGTCAGGTAATCATAAACTTTACTGCTACTTAAATGTTAAATGTAAAATCATAATAAACTCAACGAAATGAAAACTATTAAGATCTCAATACAGGGAATGACTTGTTCTCACTGTGGGAAAAGAGTAAGTACTGCTATCAATAATGTTGCTGGTGTTCAACTTGAGAAAATAGATTTGCAGGCCGCTGAAGTTAGTTTGCAAAACCTACTACAGGAAGAGGAAGTTATAACTGCTATAAAAGCTGTTGGATATTCAGTTACAGATATTCAGCAGATTTGATTATTGAATTTTAAATTAAATCTAGCTGATAAATTGTCTACAGTTATTCAGAATATATTAGTTAGACTGAGCTTAATAAAAATAAAATACAGTATGAAGAATCTGATTAAATTCTTAGTAATTATTTTGATCATACTTAACGCACAGACTACTCGCTCTCAATCGGGTATTCTTTTGTCAGAAAGCGGTTTGTCAACAGCGCTGGAAAAAGCAAAAGCAGAGAAAAAGTCTGTTTTTTTAATGTGCTATATGAGTTGGTGTCCTCATTGTAAAAAAATGATGACTAAAGTTTTTAAAGATACTGCTGTTGCTGATTTCTACAACCGGAATTTTATTTGCGTAGCTCAGGATATGGGGAAAGGAGATGGAATTAATTTATTAAAAAGTCTAAAAATTAATTCATTTCCGACATTTGTTTTTTATGACAGCAATGCAGAATGTATTTATCGGATAGCAGGCGAACTTACTGCCAATGAATTTGTGCAACAAGGGAAAAATGCCTTGAATCCCCCAAAACAATTGCCTTATTTGAAAAAACAATTTGACACAGATACAAGTAATGCCGACAAATGTTTAAGTTATTTAACAACACTTAAAAAGGCTCAATTGGATTTTTCTGGGGTTGTATCTCGCTATTTTTCAACTCAAACTGAAGGACAATTATTAACTGAAAAAAACTGGAGAATTATTGCCAATGGTACAACTGATATCAATTCTAGGGAATTTCAATTTGTATTGCATCATCAGAAAGAATATTCATCCATTGCTTCACCTGAAAGGGTTAGTAGAAAGATTTTTTATCTTGTTAAAGAAATTCTAAACCCTTTGGTAGAATCTAAAGATAGCCTCAATTATTTTAATTGTAGAAAATCAGTTACAGCAATACATCTTTTTAGTATTGATTCTTTGGTGTTTACATTAGATTTAAAACTCTACGATTTGCTCAATAATTGGAATGCATATCAAGAAACCAGTTTGCAATCAACTTCAACCTATGTCTGGAATGATTATATGCAATTGTCTACCATTGCTACTAATTATCTGAAAAATATAAACGATACAAACGCTTTAACACAAGCTGTTCGATGGACCCAACGTGCTTTGGTTTTAAATGAAGATTACAACTCCTGCTTTTTAGGTTCAAGACTTTATCAAAAAGCAAGTCGAATATCGGATGCTATTCAGATGGCTCAGCAAGGAAAGAAAATTGCTATAAAATACGGCTGGGATGCAACTGAGTTGGATTCTTTATTGATTGATTTGCAGCGAATTAAAAAATAAAATTAATAATCTCCAATCATGGAGTTTATTTACTAATAACATTTTAAAAAGGTATTTGCTGAAACGATTCGTAGTAAGATATATCAATTAAAAAAATGGAAGAGATTGTAAAACCTGTTAGCATCAATGAAAGGATAAGCAGTATCGATATTTTGAGAGGCTTTGCTTTATTGGGAATTATTGTTGTGAATGTGTTGGGATTTAATGCTTCTTTCTTTGATTTTGGGGGTTTTTATTCACATTTGCCGGATGCATTTCAAGTTAAATTTTATACGATCTTCATTAGTTTAACTGCAGATAAATTCATTTTTCTTTTTGGCTTTCTATTTGGCTATGGCATTTTTCTTCAGTATCAGAAATTTGAAAATCTCAGTAAAGACTTTGTCGGCTTTTTTAGCAGAAGGATGTTGGTCTTGGCTTTTTTTGGTATTTTACATATTTTATTTCTCTGGGCTGGAGATATCTTATTTTTATATTCAATTGCAGGCTTGCTAATGCTGGTGTTTTATAAGCTATCTTATCGCTGGCTTATTCCAATTGCTGTTTTCTTTTATTTTTTTATTGGAATATGGCTGACAATAAGTGTTTGGATTCCCCTTCCCGAAGCGATGTCATCTACTTGTACCGTATGTCTGGAAAAAGCAAAAATAATCTATGCTACTGGCAATTATAAGGATTGTTTCATTTTGCGTTTACACGAATATTTTGCATTCCGTAATATCAATGCTTTTTACTATTTGCCCAAAATAATCGGGATTAGCTTGTTTGGTTTTGTCGCTGCAAAATCACAACTGCATGAGAAGGTCAAAGCAAATCCCTTGAAATGGAGCATTGTATTATTTTTTGTAGCAGTGTTGGCTGTGTTTTCTTACTTTAATTATGATAAAATAGTAGATTTCAAAAGTCCGTTTGCAAATGCAGTTTTTATGACTACTTATGAATCTATGAATATTTTTGTTGCATGCAGCTATCTGTTATTCATTATGATAATTGCTTCCAATATGTATATAGCAAAATTTTTAAAACCGATTGCTTTGATGGGGCGTATGTCACTGACCAATTATATCATGCAGTCGTTGATACTATCGGTTATTTTTTATGGATGGGGCTTTGGGTTTTTCGGGCAAACAAAGCTTACTTCGTTATTAGTAATTGCAATTAGTGTTTACGTTTTTCAGGTAATTGTTAATCTTATTTGGTTTAAATTTTATAAGCAAGGACCCTTAGAGAAATTATGGAGAAACTTATCTTATAAGAATAGTTAATTTGTTTTGAGGTCTAAATTCAGTGTTTCTTTTAGCATAAACTGAAATGTAAAATTAAAAGGCTGTCAATTTTATACAAATCGTATTTTTTTGTATAATTTTTCAATTGCTATGACTGCCATTTAACTTAGATTTGAAATCCAAGCCTCAAATAAATAGAATGAATTGAGTGAAAAGAAAAATTGAGTTATTAGCTCCGGGAGGAGATTTAGATGCTATCAAGGCTGCTATACTGGCTGGTGCTGATGCGGTCTATTGTGGTCTGGACAGATTTAATGCCAGAAACAAGGCTGCTAATATAAGTTTTGAAGATTTACAGGGAGTATTGAGATTAGCCCATAAAAATGACTGTCAGGTATTCTTAACGTTGAACATCATTATCACAGAAAATGAAATCCCTGCCCTCATCACTTTGCTCAATAAATTAATGAATACTAAAATCGATGGCATCATTGTTCAGGATTTAGGATTGCTTTATTTACTGAATACCTATTTTAAAGGATTCAATATTCATGCATCTACTCAATTGACAACTCACAACCAAGGGCAAATCATGTTTCTGAACAAACTAAATGTAAGTCGGGTGAATTTGTCCAGAGAGTTGAACCTTAAAGAAATAAAAACCCTCAGCGATATCTC
Source organism: uncultured Bacteroides sp. (assembly GCA_964496885.1). Classification (GTDB taxonomy): domain Bacteria; phylum Bacteroidota; class Bacteroidia; order Bacteroidales; family JACABE01; genus JACABE01. Next base: position 38,343 of record CAZCBG010000005.1, read on the forward strand.
TCATAAAAACAACATACTTACGGAAGTCTTTGTTCATGGATCCAACTGTATTTCTTTCTCTGGTATTTGTTATATGAGTTCAGTTGATAGTGGTAAATCGGGGAATAGGGGCAGATGCAGTCAGCCTTGCAGAGACCGTTATCATTCGACTGCTGTTGGAAAAGAATACCCTTTGAATTTGAAGGATCATTCAGCTTTTACTGACCTTGAGGAATTGTATTATGCTGATGTGGATTCTCTGAAGATTGAAGGTAGAATCAAGCAATTTGATTATGTATACACAGTGGTCGATACATGGAAGAAACAATTGCTGCACTTGAATAACGATGAACAACTCAGTAATGACAAAGCTAAATTCTATCAGGTATTTAACCGGGACTTTTCAAATTCTTTTTTGAGGGGCATCATCCATAAAGATATGTATAGTTCACATCCCCGCGACCATTCCATTCAGCATCTTATTGAAATAAATCCTGATGTTATGGATGTTGAGATGGAAGCTAAAAAGCTCGCCTGGTATACCGAAAAAGATGATTTCAAAAAAAAACTTGAAAATGAACTCAAACAACTAAGTACTGAAAAACTTCCACTTGAAATTCATATTTCAGGGGAATGTGGAAAGCCATTACAACTCCAAGTAAAAACAGCCAATACATCATTTATAGTTTTTTCAGAAATCAATCTTAGCAAGCTTGGGACTCAGCCTTTAAAAGATGAAATGCTTTTAAAAAGGCTGAAAGCCATCAATGATACAGAATATTACATTGAAAAACTGGATACTGAACTACTTCAACCTGAGGTATATCTTCCTTTTAATGAGCTTACTTCCGTTAAGAAAAGACTCTTATTTCTTTTAAATGATTCAAAAGATTATTTTGAGCCCATCGATATTCCTGTTTTAAGCAAGCAAAATCATTTAAAAATTCAGCCCGAGCTAGCAGTTTTTATTTCTTCTCCTAAAGATGCATGCCTTAGTATCACCACAGATGCAATTATCTATTTTCAACTTCCGGATGGATTTAAAAACGAAGCGTTTGCAATGACAACGCTATTCAAAAAATACGAAAAATTGATTCCCTTTTTCCCTGCTATATTAATAGATGAAGACTATAAAGCTGCTGTGGAATTTATTGAGGAGATACATCCCAAACTGATTATCAGTAATAATACCGGTATTGCCTTTGAAGCCTTCAAAAGAGGTATAGCCTGGATTGCAGGTCCTTATCTGAATATTGTAAACTCTTATAGTTTGATTTGTTTAAAAGAAAATTTCAATTGTAGCGGTGCTTATGTTTCCAATGAATTGAATAAAACCCAACTGCAAAATTTGAAATCACCTGCAGATTTTAAACTCTTTTATAGTATCTTTCACCCCATTGTACTGATGACGAGCCGTCAATGCTTGTTTCATCAGGTTACGGGATGCAAAAAAAATAGCATGGATAAGGAGTGTATTCAGTCTTGTGAAAAAACTGCAACTATTCGTACTATAAAAAATCAGACTTTATTGATAGAAAAAGCCCGGGCCAGGCATCATCGTATTTTTCATGAAAAGCATTTTCTCAATACTGCTATTCTTAGTGAGATACAAAATTTCTTTTCCGGCTTTTCCATCGATCTGAGCGATATAAAAACAGCAACTAATATGGAGGCGAATCATACAGCACTCATTCATCTTTTTGAAAATTTGCTGATTGGAAAACCCGATGCAGATAAAGAACTTCATCAACTGATACAGCCTACAACCAACATGCAATATAAAAAAGGGATATAAATTGTAACTCATACATAATGGTTTGGATGCCAGTGAGGTGGATTTGTAAATTTAAAAAGGAATACGTAAAATAAATTCGTATATTTTTACGTTAGAGACTAAAATATCCGTAATATATTGTACTTTTGTTATAAAGAATTACTGCTAGAATTTAGACTTTTAAAACTGATACTTCAGTAAAATTTTTAAGTAATCGATGAGTGGCAATTTCATAAGTCATTTTCCAATGTAATTCTCAGAAACTTAATTGAAAATTATCTTTAAAACCTATCAAAATAAAAAACATGATTAATATTCAAAAATCCACTTTACAGATTACCAGACTTATTGGATTTATTTCATTGTTTCTTCTGTTTTCTATCGCTTGTAAAAAGGAAAAGACCGGAAGTATTCCTACGGTTTTAACCGTAAGTGTAACAGAGGTTACTTCCAACACTGCTAAAGTGATTACAAAGGTGACAGCTGATGGTGGTGCTACTGTTACCGGAACCGGTGTATGTTGGGGAATTTCGATTAATCCTGATCTTACAAATAATTTATCCAATGTTGGAGGTGGACTGGGTGAATTTGTTTCAATTCTAACCACTCTTCAACCAAATACGATCTACCATGTAAGAGCTTTTGCAACCAACAATGCAGGCACAGCTTATGGTGCTGACCTGAGTTTCACAACACAGTATCAATCAAATCATTGATTTTGCATTAATAGAATAAGTTAAGTTCATTTAGAAATTACTTCTTACCTTTTCCCCCGAAACCCGAAAAATTAATTCCCATTAATACTTCATGCATCATTGTTTTATTATCCGGAAGATATGTAAAACGATAGCCCAATGAGATGGGGGCCAGGAATCGTAAGAGGTGCATTTCACTATTGATTGCTGCACCCATCGATTGCATCTGGGTAGAACTTCCTTTGAAGGATGAACTGGCTAGTCCATAAAATACATCCATATCCAGTCGTTTAAGGTACATCAGGCTGCCTAAACTAAAATCGGGATACAATAATGGATAATAATAATTGATGGATGTTGAATACAGAAACGAGCTGTAAACTGCTGTGTTACCTATTGGATAATTGATAATATCGGAAAAAGTATATCGGTAACTTCCGGCATTTCGTTGCTGTATTCCAGTGTAGAAAATAAATCCATGATGCTTTACAACAGAAGGGAAATAAAGATAAGCTTCGGCACTGGCGATGTTTCCATAGTTAGAGATACCAAATGGCGAATGGCGATAATTCAATTCAAGGCTTTGCCCCCATCTTGGATACAGATCACGTTCACAGGTTTTTAATAAATGGTAGCTGTATATTCGGTAATCAATCGTGTTGATATTACCTTTTGTAAAAAAAACAGGAGTAGATGCATCATGCGAAATATTAATAAGGGTGGTATTTACCGAAGGTTGTAGTTTTGTATAATACTTTCCGGTAGGAAATTGCAAGGGAATGCTTAGACCTAATTTTATGTTAGTTTCGCCAAAAGTAAATGCTTGCCTGCTTTTATCCTGTTTAATCAATGTTCCCTTGCTCTTGCGATAATCGATACTCGCATCAATCACAGGGTAAAGTCCTTTATAGGTGTAATTGAAATAATATTTCCCTGTTTTTTCGGCATTTATGTATTCATAACCAGTACTAATGAATGAAGTACTTAGTAAATTGTGCGACATCAATGATATTCCAGCAGCTGCGCTCTGATTATTGGCATCAATTGATAAGGGAGCCCAACTGTGCAAATTAAGCAAATGTGCAACTTTACTGTAGTTTTTAACTTCAAATTGCTTAATGTTTTTTGTATTGAAATCTATCACTCCTTTTTCCTGTTTGGCAAGTAGTTCAGGTAAATTAAAATTATCATCTTGCTTAATTTTTAATGGTTTCCATAATTCGGGCTGGATTGCAATACTCACGATATTGTAACCATCAGCCGTATAATTTACATAAGCAAGGCGTTTTCCGTTGTAAGATACGCATGGGTCACTGGCTCCGTATTTTGAAGCGGTAAGACTGTAAATCTGATTTGAAAGTGTATCAATAGCATAAATATTATCAATTCCCCCATAAGTGTCATTATAAATAATGTAATTTTCGAAATAAGCAGGACCACTTATTTCGCAGTGAGAAAAAGAAGTTTTAAAATGGATTTTTCCAATATCCTGATGGAATTCAGCCATCGCTCTTCCTTTGGATAGGGTGGCAATCATGACAATTGTACGGTCGTCATCACTCCAACTGGGAGTTGATAAAAAAGCGTTTTCTGGAGAAGCAATTTTGTTAAGTACTTTCCCTGTATTGGCATCCAAAACAACTAAAAAATAGTTGTTTTGAGAATCTACTTCGATAGTAACTATTTTGCTGGCATCATGGGAAATACAAGGTGCAAAATACCTGGTTTTATGGGTAAATGAGGTGTATTTCTTTGTTAGAATATTAAAGGTTTTTATAACAGCATAGCTTTGAAGATCCCAACGCAATCCGGGTACTTGTTCTGCCCAGACAATTATATTCATCGAAAATGAGAGTGTTTGCTGAAAATCATTTCCTTGAGTAAATATTCTACTTTCTTTACCGTTTTTGTCAATTTTAACGAAACGGCTTATATCGTCCATGCCATATTTCAAGGCTATAAATTCACTGTCGTTGATATAGTTAGGAAATCTGTAATTTGTATATAGTTTGTTTTTTCTGATAGTATGGTTTTGAAATGCATTGTTAGTTGTTTGTTGAATTTGTTTGGCCCAAATACTTTCAAAAAAAGATAAGCAATCCTTATAAATACCCACCGTAGTTTTACCACTTGCTTTTTTGAGGCCTTGCGCAAATGGAACCACCATGTATGGATTTCTTGCAACATACTGGAGTGTTTTATCCCAAACATTTGCACCATACTTATACCTAGAATATGCGACTAAATGATAACCCAGGGTATAAGGGCCGGGTGTATAATCTTTGTAAGAACCAAAAATTGCTTTATTGTAATTGTAGCTTCCTTTTTCGATTAATTGGGCTTTTAAATCAACATTAAAACCGGGTAAGCGTCCTCTGCCTGATTTTGTCAAGGCAGTTTCCATTACAACAGCATCGCCTTCCAGAAACCAGCGGGGTAAGTATACCCCAGCTACCGAACCTGTGGCCAGTTCACCAAAAGAAAAACGCAAAATATTGGTAAACCCTCTGTTCATTTGACTTACCTGAATGGCATGTCTGTATTCGTGTATGGCTAGTTGCTCGAGCCAGGCTTGTGCATACATATCCTGAGGCGGGCAGGTATACCATTCGCTTCTTTTAGGAGCCCAGGTTACAAAACCATTAGATTCAACCGTCCGGTTATGTAATATTATAGGCATTCTAACAGGTTTACGACTTAGCGTTACGGTGTTGTAATCATAAGCAAATTCTAAATAATTGGCTATATAATTCGCTTGAGTTGTAAAATCACATGGAAATATCAGTTGAAAATGAGGTGTGTTGATTTGCTGCCATTCGAGACTTGCTGGATCCTGGCCAGCGTCGTAAAACTGAGCATAAGCATTTATTTGAAAAAGCAGAAAAAATAAGATGTATAAAAGTTTCTTTTCCATCAAATTCAAATTTTGGAACGAATCAATTCAATTGTATTTTGGATGAATAAAGAAATCAAGTCAGAATGATTTGATTTTCAAATGTCAATAATCAATAAATTAGTAACTTAATAACTTAATAAGCATTAACTATATCCCCGATGCCAACACATCAATCAAATGTATGCATTTAATGGGTAATTTTTGTTTTTTAATATAAGCATCCTGATGCATCAGGCAGGATGCATCGGTAGAAACGATATATTCGGCACCGGTTTCCATCGCGTTGAGTACTTTTTGTTGGGCCATAGCAGTAGAAATAGGTTCGTGTTTAATCGAAAAAGTACCACCAAATCCACAACAAACCTCTGTATCTTTCATCTCAATCAATTCCAAACCTTTCACTTGTTGCAGCAGTAATCGGGGCTCATCCTTGATGCCATATTCTCTGAGAGCAGCACATGAATCATGATAGGTAACTTTATGGTTGAAAGTTGCACCCACATTGGTTACTCTCAATACATTGACTACAAAATCACTAAATTCAAAAATATTCTTTTGTAACCTCCTGAATTCTAAGTGATAGGCTGTATTGTGAAATAATTTTCCATAATAGTTTTTTACAAAACCAATACATGAAGCAGATCCGCCAACAATATAACGGTCGTTAGGAAAATCAGTCAAAAATTTTTCACCCATAGCACGAGCTTCATCCCAAAAACCGCTGTTAAAAGCCATTTGACCGCAACAAGTCTGGTTGGAATTATAGTGTATTTCCTGGCCCAGTTTTTCAAGAATTTTTACCATATTAAAAGCAGTTTCTGGAAAAACCTGGTCAATAAAACAAGGGACAAAAATATCTATTTGGTTAGTCATAAATGGATTGTAAAAAATAATATTAAGTAAGCAAAAGTAAAGAAAAATAGTTTATAAAAAGAGATTAATACAATTGTTTTAAAATTACAATTGTTCAGTCTAATTAAAACATATAACCTAATGAGCAATTAACACCCCATAAATAGTGCCCCCAAAGACGATTTCCAATTCTCCCCTTGATGAATTCTTCAGGATTATTATTGAAATCGGCGTTTCCTGTAACATTTTCGGCAAATACAACTCCAAGCTGGAAGTTAAAATCTAAACTCAAACAATTAAAAAATATCTGTTTTACACCTGATTTTAGATTTAAGCCAAGATGAATCGTTGAAATTTCAGTATTTGTAAAGTTTGCATAATTAGTGCCACCATTAGAATTGATATTGATAGCAGCTGTATCCACATCCGCTTTACTGAAAATAATATCAAAGCCAAAGGAAGTATAAGCTCCCAAAGGTGCCAGGTGTGAGGCTTGGTACATAATATAATCTCCGCCAATCGTTTTACATGACATTTTTAACAAAGGCGCACTTTCGTAATCAGAATATCCATAAGTTTTGTAAAAGGTTTCAAAACTTCCAACATGAAATGCTATAGATTTATTGCGTGAAATAACGTGCTCATATTCCAGTGAAAACCTGTCGTTAAAGCTGAAGTAGCCTGATTTTCCATTTACATTAGGCATCACGAAAGAGCTTTTCATAAAAAGACCTAATTTAATAACATTTCTTCTGCCCATATAACCAGAAACTTGAGCTTGGCTGCTTAAGGTAATAAATAAAAGGAGAAGTATACAGCCGGTGATGAATCTATTCTTCATAATGTCAATTTTCTTATTTGGTTTTCATTTGGTTAAAGGTGTCGTATATCCTGGAATTCAAATATGCATTGTTGTCAGACATTTCAATAACAGCAGAATTGATAAATTCAGTACTGCCTGTTTCCATATTGATTAATTTATCGTAATAAATCGTACGAAATGCCGGTTTAATAAAATATTGCAAGGTGATAGGCCACATTACCGGACTTATGGCACCATACAGTAGCATCGAAAATGTCCTGTTGTCGATACCAGATGTTTTTGCAGAAATCACACCGGTAATATTCAGGTATTTGGTCTGGTATTCATCAATGATGGGTTTTATTTCTTCTGAAAGGAAAAGTACTTTCTCGCAGTTTAATTCCCAATTTGAAAACTCATCGGTCCAATCGTTCAGCAAAAGGTGGTTGTTATATAGTGCGGTTCCAAAATCTTTGAATTCAGTGGGGAGGACTGTTTTCATCGATAAACCTGTTTTTTTTGCATTCTTTTTTAACAATTCTATAAAGTTAAGTTGACTGCTTTCTGTGTCGAAAAATTTTAATTTTTGTGCTTTCCTGTAATCAATCTTCATGTAAAAAGGATTGTACAGTAATATGGTATCTATACCCAATCTGCATCCATAATTTAATTCCTTTTTGCTGTAAGCCAAATCAGATTCATCGTATAATTCCTCATCATCCTCTTCATCGTCTGCGTATTCTTCTTGTTCCTTTTTGCTGAGTTTGGCTATTTCATTTTTCTCCTTCCTTCTCGTATTTTCAAGATTTTCAATACATTGTTTGAAATCGTCAGTAAAATTTTTATCATTGAGGATATTTGCAAATATATGAACATAGAAGTCTTCAGAGGTCTGCGTTTTTTTCTTCTTTTCGATGTTTCTTACTTTGGATGATTGTTTCTGAATGCTGTCTGATTTTGACTTTTCAGCAAATAGAGTATCACCTGGTTTTATTAGTTGTGGTGTGTTGAAAAAGGTAGATAGTCTTGCTTTATTTTTAGATACTAATTCTTTGAATAAATCGTCTTTTATATTATTCAAATAATCGTCTTTGGGATATTTCTGATGTGCTTTCCATACATAGCGTAAGGCAATGGCATTCATTTCATTTTTTTTAATATTTTTAAATAAACTTACCACCGCATGTATCTCTCCTTCTACTCTTTTTTCTGAAGGTAAAATATTCCCTATATTATCTCTGTTTTTATATTTTGTCATTCCATAAAGTGACGCTGAGATTACCTGATCGAGAAACAAATTGTTTGGATAATCTTTTTTCATTAACCAAGCATTGTAAAAAGACATCGCAAAGTTCTGCTCAATGGCATACAACCTTAAACATTCAAAACGAGCCATATCACGGATCGTTTTAAAATAAGCTTCGCCCTGAGGATTGATTGCTTTACCTTTATTGTCTGCATTGACCAATCTTTCCTGCATTTGTTCGCGGCGTTTTTTTATATTAGGGTGAGTTGAATTTTCATCATCGTAATCATCCCGAGCTCTGATAGGATTGATGCTTTCGGGGATACACTTAGCAGGAAAGCTAAATAAGGAGTCACTTAAAAATGAAGGATTAAATGCTAATTCGTCGAAAGGTAAATAGGCATATTGTAGTACATCGTATATTTCGAGAGCCTGATTGAGGTCATAATTGGTTTTGCTAAAATATTCGGTAAACCCTTTTTCATCAGCTTCGTTTTCCATTTCTCTGGAGCGGTAATGTGTTTTGTACAAGACTTCGTTTAAGGATGTATTTTTAAATCCTTTGTTTTCGCGACTCACTTTATCTTTTTCGAGGTATAAATCAAGGCTGTGTTTTTTAATGTAATGGATCAATTCGTGGGAAATGATAAAAGCTAATTGAGATTCGCTTCCTGCTTGTGCAATTAATCCAAGGTTGACGAATAATATTCCTTTATCGGTTGCAGAAGCATTAACTGTGGGTGTTTTGAGTATGTATATCCTGATTTCTTTTCTTAATTCGGGTTCATTGATTAGAATTTTGTCTGTAATTTTCTCGAGATAAGTATTTAAAGGAGTATTGTACAATACTTTGCCACTGAGTAAAATTTGATTGATAAAATAATTGCTTTCCTGTAAAAATTTATCTTTTGTTTTGCTTATATGTTTTGGTTGAGTAGATTTGTTTTTATTTAATTCTTCTTTTTCATTTTGATAAGCTTTAGTAAATTGAGTACACAGATCTTCAGGTATTTCACCTATAGGTTTTAAAGTTACATAATTATAAGTAAAATCAGCTACAGTAGGCTGTTTTTGTGCAATTAAGCTGAAATTAATTAAAAATTGCATCAATAATAAAAGGGGTAAGTTTTTTATCATGCTGGATTCGTTTGGTCGAAGTTAATATATTTGCAAAACTATTATATTTTTTTAAAATGAACAATTAATTAATCTGATTTGCAATAATTATGCAGCTGATTTAAAATCAATTTATTATAATATTAAACTTTTTATTCACATTATTTAATAAACATTTTTGTCAAAATCATCCTTTTTTCGTTTATTTTTGTATAAAAATAAAACAAAAATGGCACAACTAAAAGAAGGCGACAAAGCCCCTGATATTAAAGCTGAAGACCAGTTTGGCAATATGATAAGTTTGAATGATTATCTTGGAAATAAAGTAATTTTATTTTTTTATCCAAAAGACAATACGCCTGGTTGTTCGGCCGAAGCATGCAATTTACGGGATAATTTTCAGGAGTTAAAAGAAAAAGGATTTAAATTAATCGGTGTCAGCGCTGATGATAAAACCTTGCATCAAAGTTTTACTGAAAAATTCAGTTTGCCTTTTTCGCTAATACCCGATACCGAGAAAAAAATAATATTAAATTACGGTGTATGGGGTGAAAAAAAATTTATGGGGAAGACATATAACGGCATTCACAGGCTTACCTTCATTATTGATGAAAAAGGATGCATTGAGAAAATTTTCACCAAAGTGGATACTAAAAATCATTCTTCCCAGATTTTAAAAGAGTTAAAATTAAACCAACATAATTAATCAATAAAAAAAACTAAAATGAGCAAAGAGAATTCTGATAATCAGGATAAAAAAGAAAAATTAAAAGCCTTACAATTGACCATAGAAAAAATTGAAAAAAGCTATGGAAAAGGTTCTATCATGAAATTAGGTGATCATCCCGTAGAATTGCTTGAGTTTATATCAACAGGTTCCATTGGCCTGGATATGGCTTTGGGTATTGGAGGATTACCAAAAGGAAGAGTGATAGAAATATATGGACCTGAATCGTCAGGTAAAACTACACTGGCTATTCATGCAATTGCCGAGGCTCAAAAAGCGGGAGGTATTGCTGCATTTATCGATGCCGAACATGCTTTCGACAGTTCTTATGCCAAAAAACTTGGCGTCGACGTTGATAACTTATTGGTATCACAACCTGATAATGGCGAACAAGCATTGGAAATTACCGAAAATCTGATTCGTTCAGGTGCTATTGATATCATTGTCATTGACTCTGTAGCTGCTCTTACGCCCAAAAGTGAAATCGAAGGTGAAATGGGCGATTCAAAAATGGGCTTACAAGCAAGATTGATGTCACAAGCATTAAGAAAATTAACCGGAACCATCAGTAAAACAAATTGTTGCTGTATTTTTATCAACCAGTTACGTGAAAAAATTGGCGTAATGTTTGGCAATCCTGAAACCACTACTGGTGGAAATGCTTTGAAATTCTATGCATCAGTTAGATTGGATATCCGCAAGGTAAGCCAGATAAAAGATGCTGAAAATGTTATCGGAAACAGGGTGAAGGTAAAAGTTGTAAAAAATAAAGTAGCACCACCCTTCCGTATGGCAGAGTTTGATTTGATGTATGGTGAAGGTTTTTCAAAAATGGGAGAAATTGTTGATTTAGGTGTTAACTTTAATATCATCAAAAAAAGTGGTTCCTGGTTCAGTTATGGAGAAACCAAATTAGGTCAGGGAAGAGATGGTGTTAAACAATTACTTACCGACAATCCTGAATTGGCCGAAGAACTCGAACTCAAAATCAGAGAAAGTATTGCGCAGGCTTAAGAAAGGCTAAAGTCTGAATACCGAAAACCTTAAATAGAAGTTGATTTAACTTCTATGCTTTTTCTTATTTATTGATTCATTAATAATTAGAGCAGATATATGTTTAATCGAAAGAATTGGATGTATATCTGCTTTGTGTTATTATTTTTACGAAATTTGCATTTTTAAAAAAAACTATTAGAAATGATAAAACCCATTTTCAAAAAAGCTGTATTTTTTCTTTTAACAATCATCCTATTTGTAAGTTGCCATTCAAAAAACAATGTAAAAGATTTATCATCGGGCACTCCTGTTGATCAAATTGCTGTTTTAACTGAAAAAATCAGCAAAGATGCCAATAATGCTGAACTTTTCGATGCAAGAGCTAAATTGTATTTAGCTGCAAATAAAATAAATGACGCCCTGAGCGATATCAGTAAATCCATACAAATTGATGAGAAAAAACCTGATTATTATTTAACACTATCAGATATTTATCTAGCTATGAATCAAATAATTAAATGTCAGGATGCTATAGGAAAAGCACTTTCTCTTTCTCCTCAACATGTTGAATCCTATTTGAAGCTTGCCGAATTGAATTTGTATCTTAAAAAGTATGACGAAACACATAAAAATGCAGATAAAGCTATAGAAATTCAGGAACTTACACCTAAAGCTTATTTTATTAAAGGATTTGCATACAAAGAAGCAGGCGATTCAGTCAAAGCAGTACTTTTTTTTCAAAAAACGATACAGATTGAACCTGATTATTATGATGCATATATGCAATTGGGTTTAATGTTGTCGAACCAAAAGAACAAAAATGCCATTGATTATTTTAACAGTGCTTTGAACCTGAAACCTAAAAGTATTGAAGCCTACTATGCCTTAGGGATGTATCAGCAGGAAAATAACAATCCTGATGCTGCCATCAAAGCTTATCAAAGTATTATAACAATCGATTCTACCTATAAGCAAGCCTATTACAATATCGGCTATGTTTATCTCGAGTATAAACAAAGCTATCCTGAAGCTATCAAAAGCTTTACGAAAGCCATCAATTTTGACAAGAATTATGTAGAGGCTTATTATAACAGAGGATACACTTATGAATTGATGAAAGAAGTGGCTAAAGCCAGAACCGATTTTAAAACGGCCATGAGTTTACGCACCAATTATCAGAAAGCCATTGAAGGCCTGAATAGGCTTGACAAAAAATAAGACTTAATTTTTTTATAAAGGGCCTTTGGATTTGAAATTCAAACGCTTTTGTGTTTTTTTATCTCCTGCTTTAAATCCTGGAGTGCGCAATTGTTACAGCTAGATGCACAGCTATCGCATCCGCTTTTCTGTTGAGCAAAAGTTTCATAAATCTTATAAGCAACAAACATTAGCGTTGCCATTAATATAATATAAGTGATAATTTCTTGTAACATGGTTCAAAATATTTTTGGGAAAAATACCCAAATTGTTTTATAAGCACAAAAAACAGAAAAAGCGAATAACAACAATGCCCAAATAACAACAGGCAAATGGGTAGCTTCATTCAGATTTTTTGCATCACCGGCAGCCTTAGGTGTTTTAACTGCAATTACCAATAAATGAATTCCTGAGATGACTGCATCTGTTAATACTATGAATGAACAGAGTAAAGAGAATGCATACATCAGCATGGCATGATTGAGGTATATAACCCCAGCAGCAATGCCCAGAAAACATATCAACCAAAAGATTCCGTAAGCATTTCTTACGAAAAACAACAAGTTAAAAACTGCTATCCCGATTAATATATAGATAACGTAATTTGCAGCATTTTGTTTGATACAATAAAAACAGAAATATGCAAACAAAGCAGAGGAAGGGTAACCTGCCAAAGATACCAGGAGTCGACTAAACCCATTTTTGCTTGCTGTGAGGGCACTTCCGGATGTGTCGCTCAATAAGTCGATTCTGTGTACATTTCCACTTAAAAGTAAGGCCATCAAAGCATGACCACTTTCATGAATCAATGTATTTACGATACGGAAAAATTTTCCAATAATGGGCAAACGGGTAATTACCAGGCTCGAAGCCAGCAAGGTGTAAAAAATTACCGTTTGATTTTGAAAAAACTTTTCCATCATTTATAGCAATACATTCGATAGTTTGAATAGCTAACTGTATTATTTTTTGAATTGGTGTTTTAAAATAGAGATTTTAAAGCAAGGCAAAAGTAATGAAAAATAAATAATAGTTTAAAAAGTCTTTTTTAATTGAAATGCTTCCCTATCATAGCAAGACAATAAGAAATTTCTTAAGTAATATCAAATCTTAAAATCAATACGTCTCACAATAGCCTAATATGCAATCAGGATTTACTTAATAGCTTAATAAAGCAAATTTTTTTCTACTTTTGCATAAAAAGTTTAATACAAATGAAGATACACTTTATCAGTAAAGAAATGCTCGATTTCGAGTGCATTGAAGAAATAATAAATAGCAAAGCCAGCCTTGAACTATCAAAAGAAGCAATAGACAGCATCGTAAAATGTCGTGAATACCTTGATAAAAAAATGAAGTCGCAAACTGAACCCATATATGGTATCAATACTGGTTTTGGTTCATTGTGTAACCACGTGATCTCAAATGACCAGCTTTCGGCTTTGCAGAAAAATTTAGTCATGTCGCATGCCTGTGGATGTGGAGATGAAGTTCCTCAGGAAATTGTTAAACTGATGATCTTGCTTAAAGTGCAATCACTTTCTTACGGACATTCAGGCGTTCAGTTGATAACCGTTCAGCGTCTGATAGATTTTTATAATCACGACATTATTCCTGTCGTTTATCAGCAAGGATCATTAGGTGCTTCCGGCGATTTATCTCCTTTGGCTCATGTTGCCCTACCATTGTTAGGATTAGGCGAAGTCTATTTTCAAGGTAAAAAACAAACAGCTGCCGAAGCGCTTCAACAAATGAAATGGAAAAGTATAGAATTACATTCAAAAGAAGGTTTGGCACTATTGAATGGTACACAGTTTATGAGTGCTTATGGAGTGTATTGCTGTTTGCGGATTTTTAAACTTTCACGACTCGCTGACATAACGGCTGCATTGTCTTTAGATGCTTTCGACGGTCGCATTGAACCTTTTCATGAATTGATACAATTGATTCGCCCACACAAAGGACAGATCAAGACGGCCCGTCGCATCAGAAATCTGTTAAAAGGGAGTGAAATCATTGGACGAAAAAAAGAACATGTACAGGATCCATATTCTTTCCGTTGCATTCCTCAAGTTCATGGTGCTTCCAAAGATTCTATCAATTATGTTTCTTATGTTTTTAAAAATGAAATCAATTCGGTTACCGATAATCCTACAATTTTCCCAGATGAAGATCTGATTATTTCGGCAGGGAATTTCCACGGTCAACCACTGGCACTGGCATTGGATAATCTAGCCATTGCCATGGCCGAATTGGGAAATATTTCAGAACGCAGAACCTATCAATTGATTTCAGGAAAACGTGATTTGCCACATTTTCTTGTTTTACATCCCGGACTTAATAGTGGACTTATGATTCCTCAATATACTTCTGCATCTATTGTAAGTCAGAATAAACAATTATGTACACCCTGTTCAGTGGATTCCATCGAATCGTCTCAGGGCCAGGAAGATCATGTAAGTATGGGGGCCAATGCTGCTACCAAAACTTTTAAGGTGCTCGAAAATCTCGAACGCATCATTGCCATCGAATTGTTGAATGCAGCCCAGGCTATCGAATTCCGCCGACCTTCCAAAACCTCCGAATACCTTGAAAACTATCTGAAGGAATACCGTAAATATGTCAGCTTTATTACCGACGATGAAATTATGTATACTAATATAGCAAAATCAGTTCGTTTTCTACGCGAATATGTATTAGATTTGCCGGAAGAAGATGTAAAGAAATATCAGTTGTAGAGAAAGAGTGCCTTGAGAACATGGAGTACTTAAAGTGCCTTGATTACTTAGAGTGCCTAAAGTACTTAATTATAACACACATAAACTCAAGTAACCTAATAACCTAATAACCAATAACCAATGTTAACATCAGAAGAAAATCTAAGAACATCATCTATAAAAGATATTGCAGCTAAAATACTTCTGGCTGCACGCACAGCTCCAAAAGCAAGGGGCGTTGATAATCTGGTGCTGGCTGTTGCAACAGGCGAAACTATAATTCTTATCTCTCAAAAAATGAAGGAGATAGGTGCTGCTGAAGAGAAATACCATTTTTTTCTTCGCGATGCTGAAAACATTTTAAATGCAGAAGCCATCGTTTTGATAGCCACTAAAATAAAAACCAATGCATTGAATTGTGGATTATGCGGTTATCCGGATTGTGATGCCAAGCTCCTCGTCACAATGGCACCTTGTGTTTTTAATACCAACGATCTGGGTATTGCCATTGGTTCAGCAGTGAGTATTGCAGCTGATCATAGAGTTGACAACCGTGTAATGTTTTCAATTGGAATAGCCGTGAGGGAATTAAGACTCCTAGGAGACGAAGCAGCTATTATCTTTGGAATCCCTTTGAGTGCATCTGGAAAAAGTCCTTTTTTTGACAGAAAACCTCTTTAAAAATGTGTGGAATAACAGCCATTGTTCAGTTAACTGACAAACCTTTGCATTTGCCCCTAGTCATTCAAAAAATGACTGATACAATAAGGCATCGGGGGCCTGATGATGAGGGTTATGTGCTGTTTAATCATCATCAAAAAACTTGTGCAGGCGGAAAAGATACGCTTCCCACAGCCTGGCACCCTTCTTTCCCCTACTCGCCAAAAGAAAATATAGCTGAAGTAGCTGATCAATATAATATAGCATTGGGTCATCGTCGCTTGGCGGTAATTGATTTGTCTGAAGCAGGCCATCAGCCGATGTGTAGCGATGATATTTGGATTACTTTGAATGGAGAAATCTACAATTACATCGAACTTCGTTCGGAACTATCAGCATTGGGTTATCATTTCATCAGTCAAAGTGATACAGAAGTATTGCTAAAAGCTTATCAGGAGTGGGGCCTAGGTTGTTTGCAAAAACTGAATGGTATGTGGAGCTTTGTTATATACGACCAACGCAAAGAAATTCTATTTGCTTCCCGTGACCGATTTGGTGTGAAGCCCTTGTATTATTACAAAGATGAAAAAATACTTGCATTTGCATCGGAGCACAAGGCTTTGCTTCAGATTCCTGATAACGATATCATTATGAACGAAACAGCTGTTTTTGATTTTCTTTTCCTGAACCAAATAGAAATGCAAATAGAAGGCTTTTTTAAAAATGTTTTTGAAATTTTGCCTTCTCATTATTTTATTTACGATTTCAAGCAAAAAAGCCATACGATTGAAAAATATTATGAATTAAACTTCAATCAAAAGATTGAAACTTTTGATGCACACCTGCAGCTTGAACATAACCGGCAATGCCGTCAGTTGATACACGATGCAATTGATATTCGCTTAAGAGCCGATATTCCTGTTGGGTTTTGCTTAAGCGGTGGTATCGACAGTTCAAGTATCGTATGTATGGCCTCCAATATTATTAAAGAAAAAAACTTAGGTAAAACCGGCGACTATCTCAGTACTTTTACAGCTGTTAATCAAACCGATGAATTCAACGAAGCCAATTGGGCTGAAATGGTGGTTAGACAAACAGGCACAGAATGGATCAAAGCCCATTGTACTGCTGAAGATATGATGCAAGAACTTTCTAAAATTATCTATCATCAGGATATTCCATTGTTGTCTACCAGTACCTATGCCCAGTACAAAGTAATGCAATCAGCTGCTGCAAATGGTATTCACATTTTGATTGATGGCCAGGGAGGTGATGAACTTTTTGCAGGGTATGCACCTTTTTACAGTGCCTATTATTCGGAATTAATTCTAAAAATGAAATGGGAAACCTTATTTGCTGAATTAAAGCACATTGATATATCACCCACATCTTTGTTTGTATTTGCAAAATCATTGATAAAATACAGCTTCGACAAAATCTTACCAAATTCAGCCAGGCTCAAACTGTCAAAATTAATTAAACCGGAAGTCAATTACCTTAATGCCGCATTTATTGCTAAGCAAACTTCCAGCATCAGCTTTGCAGGTGACTATCAATTGATAGGATGCAATGCGTTGTTGCATCATTTTTTTACCAAACATTACCTTAAAAATTTGTTGCGTTGGGAAGACCGATGTTCCATGACGTTTTCTGTTGAATCGCGAACACCTTTTTCCGATGATATTCTGTTGATTGAAAAGATTTTTAATATATCTGCTACTTATAAAATCCGCAATGGTTGGAGTAAGAACTTGTTGCGCATTGCTATGGAGGGTATTTTACCTGAAGCTATTAAAAATCGCACCGATAAAATGGGGTTTTCAACACCTCAGCAGTTGTGGTTGCAACAAATCAATCTACAGATGAAGGCAAAAATCATTGAATTGCACCACCTCGATCATTTTGTCAATTCCAATCGTTTGCTCAAAGACTGGGATTCCATTTTTAAAGGGAACGATACTAAAAAACAGGATTTTGTATGGCGTTATTTGAATTACCTGATGTGGAGAGAGATTTTTAAGAAATAAGTTTTCGGTTAATTTAAATTGTATATTTTTGTTTGGTAATAATTTCGTCGGTAAAGTTGTGAAAGACTTAGCTTTTCTGCCTGTTTACCATGCACTCAAATAGGATAAGTATCGTTAAAAATCAATAAAATACAGCAATTTTGAAGAAAATACTTTTAGGTTTATCCATCGTTTTATTGTTTTCGGGATGTGCAACTATTCTAAACGGCGATATACAGCAAGTCCGCATACTTACTGATGAGCACAACAAGGTCTTTATCAATGGTGAACAGGCTGAAATGATCAATGGTAAATATAAATTAAAACGTGACAGGAATACCAAAGAAATTGTTGTTAAACGCAAAAATTTTAAGGATGAGCGCGTTACGATTATGCAATATAAAAAATCTCCTTTGTTTTTGTTTTCTTGCTTTCCATTTGGCATCTTAGTTTATCCTATGCTCTACGACAATGGTAAAAATGCATGGGATTATGATGACGAAATAAATGTAGGTGGAAACATGATCAGCCTGCCTCAAAAAGAAGTGGATGCCAAAGAAATCAGATTAAATAATTTTAGTATTGATTTAAAAGAAGATAGTGTAAAATATAAATATTTTCCAACTTACAAATCATTTATAAAAAATGAAAAGCTTAAAGTAGGGAAAAGTGAAGAAAACGAAAGCATTAAAATAAGCAATACAATTTTCTCAGATTTATTAAATTCACTTTTGAAGGAAAAAGGATACATTGATACAACAAATAAAATCCTAAAAGACAGTTATCTGGATAATTTATTGATAGATGCAGTCCTTACAGATTATACTTTCCATTTAGTAGATAATACTTACGCTACTTATGATTATACCAAGTCAAACGGAGGTATGATTTATTTCGATTTGTGCATTAATTGGAAGGCATTGGATTATTATAAAAAACCTATTTATTCAATGTCAACCAACGTTAAATCTGGTCAGTTTGCTTTTAGAAAGGATAATGAAACAGAAGTTTTTAACAAAGCAATCAAAGATGCAATGGAAAGTGGATTGATAAGATTTATGAATTCAAAAAATGTAATAGAGATACTGCACGACAAAAGCCAGCAAAAAGAAGAAGCTTCCTTTGAAGTGCTTTACATTAATAAATCAGATCATTATGCTTCATCATTAAACGAAGCAGTAAAATCATCTGTGACTATAAAGAATAAAAATGGACATGGTAGTGGTTTTCTGATTAGTAATGATGGATATATTGTTACAAATTATCATGTAATTTCGGATACTACAGATTTGAAAATTGTAATGAACAACGATACAGTTTATGATGCTAAGGTTGTTAGATTTAGTAAAATTCATGATTTAGCACTTTTGAAAATTGAAGCCAAAAGTCTGATTCCTCTTAGGTTAAGTGAGTCACCCGATATTGAAGTAGCTACTGAGATTTATGCAATCGGCACCCCATTGGCTGAAGATTTATCGCAAACCATTTCAAAAGGAATTATCTCATCGCTTAGAAAAACTTCCGCAACTTCAAAATTAATACAGACCGATGCTAGTGTCAATGCAGGAAACAGTGGAGGTGCTATTGTGAATAAAAGTGCTCTGGTAATAGGTGTGGTTAGTTCAAAGCTGAAAGCATTTGGAATTGAAGGCGTCGCATTTGGGATACCAGCTTATGAAATATTTGATAAACTTAAAATCAGCATCCGATAGCAAATTGGAAATTCTATAGATGCTGACTTAATGCTACTCTAATTATTATTTAGCTAATTGCAATTTTAATTAAACTTGTTGAAAAGAATATATATTCAAAATTTTATCATCCATTAACGAATTTTCTGAAGATGAAAAAACTTATTTTACTAATTTCCATTGCTATTTTTCTGACTTCCTGTGCGTCCAACCTAAATGGTAGATATCAAAAAGTAAGTATAATAACGGATGCTAAAAATGAAATTTTAATTAACGGAGAAAAGCTGGTCACTAAAAATGGTAAATATATTTTGAAAAGAGACGGAAAAGCAAAAGAAATTACAGCCAGAAGGGAAGGCTTTAAAGACGAACATATTACCATCATGCAATCCAGCAAATCGCCCTGGTATATTATGTCCTGGATTCCCTTTGTAGCAGCAACACCATTAGTCCCAGCTATGGATGATGGATTGAAGTCACGCAATTACGAAAAAGAGGTTAGAATAGGTGAAAATATGCTCAAACTCCCTCTCAAAGATGTTCACGCTAAAGCCATTAAATTAAATAATTTTAAAATAGATTTAGTTGCAGATAGTATTAAATACAGATTTTTCCCTAACTATGGTTCTTTCAAAAAGAACATAGATATAAAAGCGCTTGTTAATGAGAAAAACGAGAAAATTACAATTGAAAATTCTATTTATGCTGAACTTCTGAATGAAATATTAAAAGGGAAAGGATACATCGATACAACTATGCGGGCTCTGAAAGATAACTATTCTGACAATTTATTGATTGATGCTTCCATTAACGATTTAACGGTTCATTATATCGGGAATCATTATTATATCAATCATTTGTTTAGAGGAATGATATATGTTGAATTAGGAATAAGTTGGCAGGTATTGGATTATTATAAAATACCGGTTTTTTTATTGAAAACGAAAACTAAATCTGGCCAATTTGCTGTAATTAGTTCAAATAAAGACACATACAAAGCAACTAAAGATGCTCTTGAATTCGGACTAATTGCTTTTATGAATTCTAAAGAAATAATCGCATTGATGCAGGATAAGACTCAAACTGGAACAGAAGCGTCTTTTAGCGAAATTCAGATTCCAACATCAGGCAATTATGCATCTAGTTTATCACAAGCCATTCAATCTTCAGTTACGATTAAAAACAAAAAGGGCCATGGAAGTGGTTTCCTGATCAGCAATGATGGTTATATTATTACGAATTATCATGTAATTTCTGATACTGCTGATTTAAAAGTTATATTGCATAACGATACTGCATATGAAGTTGAAGTTATTAGAGTGAGTAAAATTTATGACTTGGCACTATTAAAAATTCATGCAACTGGATTTACACCATTAAAAATAAGTGAATCCAAAGAAATTGAAATTGCAACTGATATTTATGCCATTGGGACACCAACGGCAGAAGAATTGTCACAAACGATTTCAAAAGGTATTATCTCAGCCATTAGAAAAACCTCTGATAATTCAAAACTGATACAAACAGATGCAAGTATAAATGCGGGCAATAGCGGTGGTGCTATCGTGAATAAGGATGGATTGGTAGTAGGAGTGGTCAGTTCAAAATTAAAAGGCTTTGGGATAGAAGGGGTGGCTTTTGGAATTCCTGCTTATGAAATTATGAGTAAGCTAAAATTAAGCATTCAATAAATTTAATTTTAAGTACTTAAGGTTTATTAAGTGCTTAAAGTACTTCAATTACACGACCTAATGCACATCCAGCCCGTATTGCATATAAACCAAATGATTCAGCGTTTTTAGTATTTCCTCCATGTATTCGTTTACGGCTTTTACGCTGCCGGGTAGAGTGTAAACCAGTGAGCTTCCCATCAATCCTGCAACTCCACGACTTAACAAGGCATTTGGTTTTTCAGTTCCGTATTTTAACCGTATCATTTCCATAATGCCAGGTATTTCTTTGTCGAGTAAAGGTTTTACAGTTTCGGGTGTAATATCGCGGGGGCCAATGCCGGTGCCTCCGGTTGTAAAAATAAAGTCAATATGATCTTCACCAGCCTGTTGCAAGTGGAAAGTAAGTAAGCCAGCATCATCGGGAATAATCACATGGTTGATAGCAATCATAATTCCGGTTTTGCTTGCATGTTTTTCAAGCAATTCTTTGATGCGAACGCCACTCCTGTCTTCGTATTCTCCTGCACTTGCTCTGTCGCTAAGCGTTACTACCAAAGCTTTGTAAATCTTAGGGTAATATTCCAGCACATCACCTGCTTTCATTGTTCCTCCCGTGAGAACCCTGGCAAAAATGCCTTCTTTGGGCATTACACAATTGCCTACTTCCCGATAAATAGCACAGCCATCCCCATGGCAATGTTTGCCGATTTGTGTAATTTCTAAAGTAATACTATCGTTTATTAAAATATCCAACGGATGGGTTTCGTATAGCAACATGCCTTCGGTGGTAATATTTTCGGCAAATTCACCAAAATTTATTTTTCTGTTGGCTTTTTCTTCAAATTTTACTATGCTTTCTCTACCAAGTAGACTTACCTGACGATGCCATTTGCCTGAATGGGCATCGTTGGTGACGCCGGCAGCTGTGAGTTCGATAGCATTCACTGTTTTTTTGATAGTGCCTTTTTCTTCGGAAATATTGACAGATAATATGTTGAGTTTGTTCATGATCTTTTTTGTTTAAAAAGGCAAAAATAAGAAAAATTGGGCAAAGAGTTTGTAAAGTTATTAAGTTATTAAGTTATTGGGTCATTATGTTATTAGTCGGAAGTCGGAAGACCGAAGAATAAAGACTACGGACACTGAGCGAAGTCGAAGTGTCGTTTTTCATTAAAAATCTTAAAAAAAGCTAAGAACTTTATTTTGTATCTCAACAAATACTATCTTTGCCGCTTTTATAAATTTAAATATATTTTAATGAACGAATTAAGTTATAGTTTAGGAGTCAGTATGGCTTTTAACCTTAAAGGACAAGGGATTGATATTGAAAATAAAGCTGATTTTTTAAAAGGAATGGAAGCCGTTTTAACTGAAACTGAATTGGCTATTCCTGAAGAAAAAATAGGTGCAATCATTAATGCCTATTTTACCGAATTACAAGAAAAAAGTTTTGACGAAGTTAAAAATCAAGGGAAATTATTCCTGGAAGAAAATGCCAAAAAAGAAGGTGTTGTCACCTTGGAAAGCGGACTTCAATATGAAGTAATGGTAGTAGGAAAAGGTGAAATGCCAGGATTGACTGATGTAGTGACAACCCATTATCACGGAACATTGATAGATGGGAATATTTTCGATAGCTCTGTTCACAGAGGACAACCTGCAAGTTTTCCCGTGAATGGTGTCATCAAAGGATGGACTGAAGCATTGCAATTGATGGCTGTTGGTTCAAAATGGAAATTATTTGTTCCATATCACCTGGCTTATGGTGAACAAGGTGCAGGGCAAGCGATAGGACCATATACTACTCTTGTTTTTGAAGTTGAATTACTGGAAATTCAAAAGAATTAATTCTCCAAGAATTTAATAAAGCGAAGATCTGATAAGCAATTATCGGGCCTTCGTTTTTATATTAGACCGCTAAGGCTTATAGGTATTGATTGCTTTTAATCTTTCAACTTCCCAAAGCAATAAATTCTTCCATCTATTCCTCCATTTTCTAAAAAATTCTTATCTTTGCGTTTCTATAAATAATTTATTTAATATCAACAAACATACATTCAAATGATTACTGATAATTTCATAAAACGTCACAACGGTCCTCGCGAAGAAGAAGTTGAGTTGATGTTAAAAAAGATTGGCGTTGCCTCCTTGGATGAGCTGATTGACAAAACCGTTCCTATGTCAATACGTTTAAAAGCTCCACTTAATTTACCAAAGGGTATGAATGAGTTTGAATATTCAAACCATATCAAAGAAATAGGCTCTAAAAATAAAATTTATAAAACGTATATTGGGATGGGGTATTATAACTCCATTACTCCGGGTGTTATTACAAGAAATATTTTAGAAAATCCGGGTTGGTATACTTCCTATACTCCTTACCAGGCCGAAATTTCTCAAGGCCGCTTAGAGGCTTTGCTGAATTTTCAAACCATGGTAAGTGATCTTACAGCCATGCCTATCGCCAATGCTTCTTTGTTAGATGAAGGTACTGCTGCTGCTGAAGCGATGATTATGTTTTTCAATGCCCGTTCACGTGATACAGTAAAAAAAGGTGCTGATAAATGCTTTGTTTCCTGTAATCTCTTTCCTCAGAGCATTGATGTAATTGTCACTCGTGCAACCGCGCTGGGTATCGAATTGGTGTTTGGTGATCATAAAACTTTTAATTTTACTGAAAAAATATTTGCTGCCATTGTTCAATATCCTGATCAATTTGGTGATGTAAACGACTATTCTGCTTTTGTTACAAAAGCTAAAGCAAATGGAAGTTATGTAGGTGTTGCATCTGATTTAATGTCGCTGGCATTGTTAACTCCCCCGGGCGAATGGGGTGCCGATTGTGTGTTTGGTACCAGTCAGCGTTTTGGTATTCCCATGGGATACGGTGGACCTCATGCTGCTTTTTTTGCCTGTACCGAAAATTTTAAACGTCAGATTCCTGGTCGTATTATTGGAATTTCGATGGATGTTCATGGTAACCGTGCCCTTCGTATGGCATTACAAACCCGCGAACAGCATATTAAACGCGAAAAAGCAACTTCCAATATCTGCACAGCACAAGCTTTACTGGCTACCATGGCTGGGATGTATGCAGTGTATCACGGACCCAAAGGGATTAAAGAAATTGCCCGTCATATCAATATTCTGACGGGTGTTTTGAACAATGAACTTAAAAAATACGGTTATCAACAGCGCAATCAATATTTCTTCGATACCCTGTCAGTAGAATTACCTGGCGGCGTATCAATGGAAGCCATTAAAAAGGCCGCCCTGGCTTTAAAAATGAACTTCCGTTATACCGATGATATGACGATAGGGATTAGTATTGACGAAACTACTTCGCTTTGCGATATCAATAAAATCCTGAATATCTTTGCGGATGCCAATCATAAAGAATATGTAAAATTTGTCTGTGTCCCTTCCGAATGCGAATTAATTACTACAATTCCTTCTCAATTAATGAGAACTTCGACATTTTTGCAACAAAAAGTTTTTAATGTCAATCATTCCGAAACAGAAATGATGCGCTATATCAAAAAACTTGAAATCAAGGATTTGTCCATGAACCGTGCAATGATACCATTGGGTTCTTGTACCATGAAACTAAATGCTGCAACTGAACTTTTCTTTATGAGCTGGCCTGAATTTGGTGCCATCCATCCTTTTGTTCCTGCCGATCAGGCAGCCGGTTATCTCGAATTGATCAGCAATTTCGAAAAAGACCTGTGCGAAATCACAGGTTTTGCAGGTGTTTCTTTTCAGCCAAATTCAGGTGCTGCCGGAGAATATGCAGGTTTAATGGTTATTCGTGCCTATCATCGCAGCAGAGGAGATATGGATCGAAATGTCTGTCTGATTCCTTCTTCTGCCCACGGAACCAATCCTGCATCTGCTGCCATGGCTGGCATGGAAGTAGTCGTTACCAAATGCGATGAAATGGGGAATATTGATGTTGCCGATTTAAAAGCCAAAGCTGAACAATATGCAGCAAGCTTATCCTGCCTGATGGTAACCTATCCTTCTACCCATGGTGTTTTCGAAGAAAGTATTTTAGAAGTGGTTGCTATTATTCACAGTCATGGTGGTCAGGTATATATGGACGGTGCAAACATGAATGCACAGGTTGGTTTGACCAATCCAGGCAATATCAATGCCGATGTATGTCATCTGAACTTACACAAAACATTTGCCATTCCTCATGGTGGTGGTGGTCCTGGAGTAGGCCCTATTGGAGTTGCCAAGCATCTACTTCCCTTTTTACCCACTCATAAAATGGTAAAAACCGGTGGTGAACAAGGTATTCATGCCGTTTCATCTGCTCCTTTCGGAAGTGCGATGGTATTGCCAATCTCTTACGCTTATGTAAAATTACTGGGCGGTAATGGCTTAACTGAAGCTACCCGATTTGCTATTTTGAATGCAAATTATCTGAGAGCCCGTTTTGAAGGACATTTCAAAATCCTTTATACCGGCAAAAATGGTATGTGCGCCCACGAAATGATATTGGATTGCAACGAATTTCACCATACTGCCAATCTGCCTGTAATTGAAATTGCAAAACGATTGATGGATTATGGTTTTCATGCACCAACCGTAGCTTTTCCTGTACATGGTACCTTGATGATAGAACCTACAGAAAGTGAACCTTTGGCTGAACTGGATCGTCTGGCTGATGCTATGATTGCCATCCGTCAGGAAATTGCCGATATCGAAAGCGGTAAAGCTGATAAAGACAACAATCTGATTAAAAATGCGCCCCATACTGCCCAGCAAGTTACGGCTGATGATTGGGATAAACCCTATACCCGTCAACAGGCAGCCTTTCCATTGCCTCATGATGATAAATACTGGCCTTCAGTTGGCAGAATAGATGATGCTTTTGGTGACCGTAATTTAGTTTGCAGCTGCGAATCTATTTAAAATAAATTTAATATCAATTTACCTACGAATAAGCCTTGTTAAATATTTAGCAAGGCTTTTTTAATAGAAATATTCAGTAAGTCAGCGAGGATGTTGAGTGAAATTGCAAAATATTTGACCTTATTTAATAATCAATCTAAAAAATGGAACTCGACTATATCGATCATATCAATGCATACGGAGATAATATCGTGAGATTGTACAATTTTGACAAGTCTCAGGCTCTTCAGTTTTGTCAGATCGTTCATCAAAGACTTGTTGTTGATCAAAAAGAACTCGATCTGATCACTCTTGATTTTATTCAGGCACGCAATTGCAGCCTTGTGCTGCGGTTATCTGAAACTGATGAGGGAATTACGTCTGACGATGATGATGCCTTCTTCTGTGATTTGACAATAGCCGGATATAAAAATATGCTTGCATTGATAGAACCCTTTTGTAAGAAAGACAGCAAAGCCTATCAATATCTCTACGATGTGGATTCTCTGACTGATTTTTTGTTTACACCCAGTGGAAGTTGGGAAGAAGAGAAGGAGATTGATTAATATAAATTCACTATATTCAAATACAAATTCACATTGAATCAATCCAAAGAGTTGTTGTTTATATACAAAGCGACATTTTTCAACTAGACATTCTTATTGAATCAATCCAAAGAGATGTTTTTTACTGCAAATTCGCCTAGGATTATTGCAAAGTGAGGTTGTTTAAATCTAAAGTGAAGTTGCTCAAATTTACAGTATCGTTGTTCAAATAACAAATATAGTTTTTCAATTCAAATTCACATTGTTCAAATAGGAAAGGCCGTTGGGTCACTGCAAATGGCTAATTATCGAATTATTTTTTCAGCAATATCAATCGATTTTTTAAGCCTTCAATTACATTGGTTTACAGAAAAATCATGGGTATATTTAAATTTTATGAATTTTATTTCATTGATAATTAAGGGGTAAAATATTTTATTAAAATATTTACAAAAAAGAAATTTTTTTTAGCCTATTTTAAGATTTCAGATTTTAAATGTTATATCTTTACAGTGTAAAATTTATTAAGGTACTCAATCGAAGATAATTAAAATTTTTATTAACATTTTAAATTTTATGTTATGAAGAATGTATTGTTTCGAAAATTGAAGATGTACCTAAACGTTTTAAGCGTTTTAAAAGCTTACATCGATGTATGGGTTAGCTCTGTTCCCTTTAAAACAGAGGTGAATCAGTTTGAAGCCAATCTAATTGCGATTGACAAAAAAACACAAGCGTTGACAGGCAGCGAGGGGGTTAGTGAAAATAAGAAGCAAATGAGTCGCGAACTCATGGATGCAGTTTTAGTGGTTTGCGGAGCCGGCACAGCATACGCCAGCCAAATCAACAACATGGAACTGAAAACCAGATTCAATTTTTCCAAAAGCGATTTGCTGCATGGGAATGAAAAGGATTTTTACCATCGTTGTGTAAACATCTGTAAAGCTGCTGAAGGCATAAGCGATGCTTTACAAGCCTATAATTTACCGACCGACCATCTGCAATATCTTATGACGACTGCCATTGCTTTTGATCAGCTGATAGCTGCACCCCGTGAAGTGATTAAAGCTGAAAAGAGCAGTAAAGAAGAAATAGAAGCTTTTTATGAAAAATGCGATATTCAGTTGGATGAACGCCTGGACAATTTGATGCTAATCTATAAAAACAGCCAGCAGGATTTCTATACAGAATATGCCAACGCAAGACAAATAGGGGGTTGGCATAAAAAAAAGGATGCAGATCAAGCTGCAGTAAATTGATTTATTTAGATTTTAACTGATTTTCGGAAAAGGTGTGATAATTTTAGAGTTATTACACCTTTTTTTATAAGTGTAAAATGGATAAATTATCATAAAACTTTTTTTACAGTAAGTACTACGAAATTGCTAATACTTTTTATGAACTTCTGTATTTATAATGATGTTATTAACAAATAAACCCATTAATGTTTGCTAATTGTATTTGTTTTCCTAATTTTACAAATATATTAATTTTCATATTGTAATAATCATTGGTAAATAGATATTTGAAATACATCAAGAACAAAAAAAAGGATATTTATTTGTATGTTTTGAATACTAATTTCAATATATTTTTACTTTTGTAGAACGCATACTTAAATATAAATGAAAATAAATTTGCATATTGAATTAAAATGATCTACTTTTGTAGCCGTTATACTTAAATTAAAATTTTGAAAACAGCTTTAAAAGATATTGCAAGCATACAAACAGGTATTTTTGCCAAGCCCATTGCAAAGGGCGAGGTGGTTTACCTGCAAACCAGGCATTTTGATGATGAGGGTCAACTCAGTTCAATCCTTTATCCAGACCTGAATGCAGACAGCATTTCAGCAAAACATTTATTGCAGGATGGCGATGTATTGTTTGCAGCTAAAGGGAATAAAAACTTTGCTGCCATCTACGAAAGTAAAAATCCGGCTGCAGTTGCATCTACTTCATTTTTTGTAATCCGGCTGCTGGAAGAATACCATGATAAAATTATACCGGAATACCTGGTCTGGTTTATCAATCAGGCGGATGTTCAAAAAGAACTGAAAGGGAAAGCAATCGGTTCATCCATTTCATCCATTTCAAAACAAGTTCTGGAAGCACTTGAGATCAGTATACCTGTAATGCAAACTCAACAATCTATATTGAAAATTGCTCAACTCAGGAATAAGGAAAAGAAATTGAAGATGAAAATTGAGTTGCTTGAGGACGTCAAAATTAGGGAAATTATAAATTATAAATTATGAATGAAAAGAAAAACCCATTAAAAGATAAGTCCTTTCTGTTTGCATTAAGGATTATTAAATTATATAAATATTTAACTGAAGTCAAGAAAGAATATGTGATAAGTAAGCAACTCCTTCGGTCAGGTACTTCTGTAGGTGCAAATATAAGAGAAGCTCAGAACGCCCAAAGTAAACCTGATTTCATTCATAAATTATCCATTTCGCAAAAAGAATGTGATGAAACATTATATTGGATGGAATTGCTTCATCAATCAGAATATTTAAATGAAACAGAATTCAACGCTATATATACCGAAGCTGATGAATTGCTTAAAATGTTACGCAGTGCCATCATTACCTCAAAGAAAAACAATTCATAATTTATAATTCATAATTTATCATTTTAAATTTATAATTCTAATGAAAAAGATAACCCAAAAAGACATCAACGATGCAGTATGGAAAGCCTGCGATACCTTTCGTGGAAGCATTGATCCCAGCGTTTACAAGGATTATGTGCTTACCATGCTTTTTATTAAATACCTCAGCGATGTTCACGATGATAAGTATGAAACACATCTGAAAAAATACGCCGGGGATAAAGAGAGAGCCGTAAGAGCCATGAAACATGAACGTTTTGTTGTGCCTGAACAAAGCCACTTTAACTATTTGTTTGAACACCGTAACGAAGTCAATATTGGCGAATTGATTGATATTGCCCTGGAAGATCTGGAAGAAGCCAACCGTGATAAATTATACAGCGAAGATGGAGCTGGTATTTTCCAGAACATCAATTTTAACAGCAGTGTGTTGGGGGATACCAAAGACAAAAACACCCGTTTGAAAAACCTTTTGCTTGATTTCAACAAAGAACAACTGGACCTGCGACCTTCCCATCTGGATGGTGTAGATATTATCGGTGGAGCCTATATGTTTCTGATAGAAAATTTTGCAAGCGATGCCGGTAAAAAAGCAGGAGAGTTTTTTACACCCAAAGAAATTTCTACCCTCATTGCAAAGCTTACCAAATCGAAACCCGGTTCACGGATTTGTGATCCAACCTGTGGCTCTGCCTCTTTGTTGATTAAAGCCGGAGAAGAAGTGGGTTCCGATAATTTTTCGCTTTACGGGCAGGAAGCCAATGGCAGTACCTGGGCATTGGCCGTGATGAATATGTTTTTGCATGGCTTTGACAATGCCACCATTCGTTGGGGCGATACCATCCGCAATCCGAAACTGAAAGAAGGCGATGCATTGATGAAGTTTGATACCGTGGTGGCAAATCCTCCGTTTTCCCTCGATAAATGGGGCAAAAGCGATGATAAAGAAGAAAACAAAGCCAGCGATAGTTTTGATCCTGAAACCGATAAATACAATCGTTTCTGGAGAGGAACCCCACCTAAAAGCAAGGGTGACTGGGCTTTTATTTCGCACATGATAGAAACTACTTACGAAGGCAGAGGGAAAGTCGGGGTTGTGGTGCCTCACGGAGTACTTTTCCGTGGTGCCAGCGAAGGTAAAATCCGGCAAAAATGTATTGAAGAAAACATTTTGGAAGCCGTGATTGGTTTGCCTGCCAATTTGTTTTTCGGTACAGGCATACCGGCTGCGATACTCATTTTTAACAGAGGCAAAGTGGACAACACCAATGTATTGTTTATTGATGCCAGTAAACAGTATGAATCTGCCAAAAACCAGAACAAACTCAGGAATACAGATATTGAACACATTGTAAGTACTTACCGAAGCTTCAATGAAGGCAAACTGCCAGCCGGAATTGCAGAGGATAAGTTTAGTTATGTAGCTAGTTTTGAAGAAATAAAGGAAAATGAATTCAATCTGAATATTCCCCGCTATGTGGACACTTTTGAGGAAGAAGCAGAAGTAAATATTGCAGCGGTTCAGCAGGAAATTGAAAAACTGGAAGCAGAACTGAAAATTGTACAGGCTGAAATGAATACATATTTAAAAGAATTGGGAGTTTAAATAAATTATAAATTATAAATTAAGAATGATAAATGATGAGTGGAAAGCGTGCAAAAGATGCCTGTAAGAACAGTGGTATTACGGTTTCTGACCATATCGAGGATATCCTCGATATGATAGCATTAGACATAGTATCAAAAAGAGAGATAGATAATGTAAAATTTTCGTGGTATCCCTGTTAAAAAGGACGACAATTAAATTAATAACTAAAAAGAAAAAATGATCATTCAGTACGCATCCGATTTACACTTAGAGTTTAAAGAAAACAAGGATTTTCTGGAAAAGCATCCGATACAAGCTAAAGGAGATATTCTCCTCCTTGCCGGGGATATCGTTCCATTTGCAGTAATGAAAAAAGCTGATGATTTCTTTAGCTATCTGTCAGATCATTTTGAAATGGTGTATTGGTTGCCGGGTAACCATGAATACTATCATTCCGATGCTTCCGAAAGATCAGGGGTATTGCAGGAAGCTATTAAAAGCAATGTTTTGTTGATCAACAACACCAGTGTAATACATGAGAATGTAAAAATAATTTTCTCTACGCTATGGAGTAAGATAAGGCCTATCAACGAATGGAATATCGAAAATAGCATGAGTGATTTTCAAGTCATAAAAAATTATGGGAAAAAATTCAGACCCTTACACTTTAATACTTTACATCAGAATTGTCTGCATTTTTTAAGCAATGAATTAAGCAAAAAAGACACTAATAAATCAGTTGTTGTTACACACCATGTTCCCACGATGTTGAATTATCCTGCAAAATACAAGGGAGATACTTTGAATGAAGCTTTTGCCGTGGAATTGTACGATTTAATCAAATACCAAGAACCTGATTTCTGGATATACGGTCATACCCATGGCAATACCAAAGATTTTGCCATAGGGAAAACGCAATTGCTATGCAATCAGCTGGGATATGTGAAATACAATGAGCATGAAAAATTTAATGCTGCTGCTTATTTTGATATTATTAAGTCTGATAATCAAATTAATAAAGCATAATATGAATCATAAACCTTATTACTTTATCGAACAAAAACAACTTTATTAATATGGAAAAACTTACCCGACATAGTATCCAATGGTTTTATAACTTACTTGCAAAAGGGGAATGTGATATCCTTGATTTTAAAGAACAGTTGGATGATAAAATTATTTTTGGCAAATCACATAAAAATTTTTCGTCAAGTTATGCAGAAATTGCCAAAGATGTTGTTGCTTTTGCAAATAAAAAAGGAGGATTTATTTTTGTTGGAATAGTTGATGAAACAAAAGAATTAAGCAATGATTTTGAATATATTGATTCAAAAGTTTTTGAATTAGTTAGACAAATACAGGACAGAACAAATCCTTCAATTACACTTAAACCATACCGTGTAAAAATAAAGAATAAAGATATTTTGATTCTTGAAATACCATTTTCCCAACAATTGCACAGAACTTCAAAAGGTGAGTACTTAACAAGAAGTAATGATGGGAACCGATATATAGAACCTCACGAAATTTCTACTATTCAGGCAGAGAAAGGACTGATAGTTTATGATCAAAAAACCTGGCGTTTTACCTTTCAAACTTCAGAAAAAGACAAACAGGGAAACGAAGTTCCAGGTTGGCAGGATATAAAACGAAGCAGAGAACTGTGGAATAGGATTCAGAAAGAAAAACCACAAAGCCCATATTTGAAAAACAATTCCGTTGAGTTTACTGAAACGTTGGGGCTTGTAAAAGATGTAAATGGCAAACATCTTCCGACTACTACAGGTATTTTATTTATAGGTAATCAAAAAGTGCTTAAAGAATTCCCTTATAACCAGATAAAATATATCAGATACGATGAAGACGGTTCGCGAACACCTTATGAATATAACGGTAACCTCATCGAAATGGCGGATTCCTGTTTCAATCAACTAAAATCTGAAATCAAACTTAAAGAGTTTCATTTTGGCTTATTTCGTGAATACATTGAAGATTATCCTGAAATTGTTCTTCGTGAACTATTAATAAATGCTATTGTACATAGAGACTATAGCCGGCAACAGATCATTGAAATCAGAAAATATCCGAAATATCTGGAGTTTGAAAGCCCGGGACATTTTCCTCAAGGGATTGACGAAACCAATTTTTTAAGAAAAACGAACGCACGAAATCCTGGCATTATGGATATATTCAGAGAAATTAATTATGCAGAAAAAGCAGGGAGCGGTTTTGATAAGATTTTTACTGCACTTTTGTCTAAAGGAAAAAGCTTACCTACTCCTATTCAAACAGAAAGTTCAATCTTAATTAGAGTGGAAGCAGATATGTATTTGGAAAAACTTGCTGAACTGAGTTTTCTTTACAAGCAAATACTTAAAAAGGATATTGATTTAGAAAAACTTATTGTTCTAAATCATATTTATACAGGGCAAAAACTAACTTTTCAACAGTTAGAACAATTGCCATTTATTAATACATATCAGTTGCGTCTAATACTAAGTGAATTACTAGATATTGAATTTATTGAAACGACTGGTAGGACTTCTGGATTAAAATACATTTTACATAGAAGCAAATTAGCTTCTACCGATGACAAAATTAGCTATTCAAAACTTAAAAAACAAGAAAAAGCCCAACAAATTGAAGCAATTATAAGGTATTTGAATACTGCTGATGAAATTGATAATGAAGCTGCACGAATAATGCTTCATATACCTGATACAAATGCTTCATATATCTCAAGATTATTTGGTGAAATGGTGGAAGCAGGTTTAATTAAAATTGCTACAGAATTAAAACATAACCAACGAACATATAAAAAAGCATGATTGCAAAGAAAAACATTCAGATATTCAATAGGTTAATTAATTCTTCTTTGCAATCTTCTTTGCAAAAATGCAAACTTTATTTCTTGCAAATATATAAGTGTTTGCATTTCAGTTTGCCTTTTTTTAAACTTCTGCAAACGCATTGCAAAGAAATAGCGACACAATATCAAATACTTACAATAAAACCGTTTGCAGTATCCGTTTACAAAAACACTAACTTATAACTGATGAATAAAGAAAACAATAACAATACAATATATAAAGACACTCCACTTGGCAAAATTCCTAGTGATTGGGTTGTAGAGGAGTTGGGAAAAGTAATTCTTGATTCATATTCAGGTGGAACACCTTCAAGGAATGTTCAAGAATATTATAATAATGGAACTATTCCATGGATAAAATCTGGTGAAATAAATCAAATTTACATAAATGAAACAGAAGAATGTATTACTGAAAAAGCTTTAAAAAACTCTTCGGCAAAAATTACACCAAAAGGCACTTTGTTATACGCTTTGTATGGTGCAACTGCTGGTGTTGTCGGATTTACAAATATTAATGCAGCTTTAAATCAAGCAATTCTTGCTATTTTTCCAGATGAGAAAAGATTATTAAAAAATTATTTATTTTTCTACCTTGGTTTTAATAAAGATAATATTTTAAATGAATTTACACAAGGAGGACAACCAAATTTAAGTGCTGGTTTAGTTAAAGGTTTAAAGTTATCTATTCCTTCTCTTCCCGAACAAAAAGCCATTGCCCAACTTCTCTCTACCTGGGATAAAGCAATAAGCAAAACACAGGCTTTACTATTACAAAAAGAACTAAGCAAGAAATGGCTGATGCAAAATTTGTTGACGGGGAAGAAAAGAGTAAAAGGATATAAGGAAGCTTGGAAGGAGGTAAGGTTAAATGAAGTTTTTGATAGAGTAACAAGAAAAAATATAGAGAACAATACAAATGTAGTTACAATATCTGCACAGAGAGGTTTTGTAAGACAAACTGACTTCTTTAATAAAAACATTGCAAGTGAAATTACTGACAACTATTTTTTAGTAAAAAAAGGAGAATTCTGTTATAATAAAAGCTATTCAAATGGCTATCCTTGGGGTGCAACCAAACGATTAAACGATTTTGAAAAAGCAGTTGTAACTACACTTTATATATGTTTTAGTATAAAAGATGAAACTAAAACGTCAGGTGATTTTTTTGAGCAATATTTCGAAGCAAATTTATTAGACATCGGTCTTACTAAAATTGCTCATGAAGGTGGTAGAGCGCATGGTTTATTAAATGTAACACCCTCTGACTTTTTTGCATTAAAAATTACAATTCCTTCTTTTGATGAACAAACTGCTATTGCCAGATTGCTGCAAGCAGCCGATAAGGAAATACAACTATTGAAAAGTAAAGCGGAAAAATTGAAGGAAGAGAAAAAGGGGATGATGCAGATATTGTTTACGGGGAAGAAGAGATTGGAAATAAATTAAAAAATTAATATTATGGAAAAAGATCAAAGTCGTTTTATTATATTAAGATTTGATAATTATATAAATGCAGCAAATACAAAAGGAAATTTTCTTTTAGCATTTAATACGTTTTTATGTGGTGGAATAATTTCAAATTATAAGTATTTATTAGAATTTGTTGACTGCCCATCAAATTACTATCTTGTCAATTATTGTATAATTGCACTTTTTATTTTTAGTATTATTACAACTTTCTTTATAATTAATGCAGTTTATCCCTTTTTAAAATCGGGTAATTCAAGCATAGATAAATATCATTCACACATTTTTTTTAATTCTGTTGCTGAATTTAAAAATGGAAATAAATATTACACTTCCCTAAATAAACAAACAGCACAAGAAGTTGATGAAGATTTAGCAAATCAATCATATCATTTGGCTAAAGGGCTAAAGAAGAAGTTCAGACTCCTTAAATATGCAATGTGGTTTGTATATGGAGAATTGACAATACTCACTATTTTATTAATAATATTAAGCATTTACTAATATGAATTTATTTGAAGATTATTTAAAAGGACTTGATGGAATACTTTCAAAAAAAGGTACAGGAAATATTCAGTTTCAAAACACACAAAGAAATCTAAATGATTCTTTTCAAAAGAGTATTCAAACGAACTTGTATTCAAATATGGAAGCTGTAAATACACCTGAAAAAATTGAGGGGAATAAAGTTATATTTACATATAATAAGTCAAACATTACAAAGTATTTTGGTTCAAATCCTGATTCATTTGATGAAATCACAATAGGACCACATCCAGATTTTAAAGATTTGAATTTCAATACAACATTATATCATTATTGTGTATCTGTATTTATTGATATTAAAGGTTCAACCAGACTGATAGAAAAATATTCTCTTGAAGAAGTGAGAATGATTAAAG
Source organism: uncultured Bacteroides sp. (assembly GCA_964496885.1). Taxonomy (GTDB): domain Bacteria; phylum Bacteroidota; class Bacteroidia; order Bacteroidales; family JACABE01; genus JACABE01. The sequence goes on from CAZCBG010000005.1 coordinate 74,259, forward strand.
ATTCATTGCTTACACTGGCTATTCATGTTGCTAATCAATTTGGTGGTCATGTTCATCGACTGCAAGGTGATGGGATATTTTTACAATTCGTTAGAAGATATAAGAATAAAAATGATGCTATAATAAATGCATTGAATGCAACTTCTATTTTGACTCAATTTGTTAGTGTAGATTTGGCAAATATGTTTACACAGAATGGAATTAAACCGATTAAAATAAGAGTTGGAATTGATTTTGGAGATAATGATAAAGTATTATGGTCTCATTACGGAATATCTGATTGTAAAGAACTAACTACAACAAGTCTTCATACAGATATGGCTGCAAAACTTCAGGCAAAAGCAGATGATAATACTATACTAATTGGTGGTAATATTAAAGAAGTACTAGATTTAACAGAGGAGTTTTGGAAATATTATGAAACATTAGAAAGCAAAGAAAGAGTTTACTATATTTCACAAAGATTTACATATCCTTTTTTTGTTTTTGATTGGAAAACTTATTTACGCACTTTGCCTTTTATGGAATTAAATTCAAATGGTAAAGATTTAGAAATTAAGGAAAAAAATCTTTATATTGAATGTTATATTTCAAATGAAAATGGAAGTGAATCAGAAAGGTATTATCCAAATTCAAGATCAATACCTAAAGATAAAAAAATCACATATAAATTAATGAGGAATAGTTCTTCATTTATAAAACAACCTTTTGAAAAAATAGAATGGTATGCTTTTAATTCAGGTGTCCAAGCTAAGAATAATAATGCATTAAGACATGATTTTGGGAAAAGCTATAATGGATTGAATTATTGTGAAACACATGCTGCTTATTTGGGCCATCATCATGTTGAATGTAAAATTATCAGAGAACATTCAGACAATGAGAATGTAATATTTCCAATATTTGTTCAATAATATCTCTTTAATGAAATGATTTACTATTAAAAATCCAGATTTGAATACATATATAAATGAAAAATAATATTTAAGATATGAAAAAGAAGAAACCTGTTATCGCTTTAATTTATGATTTTGATGGTACCTTATCACCCGGTAATATGCAGGAATTTGGATTTATGCAAGCCATTGGCAAAAAAGCCAATGAATTCTGGACAGAAAATACCAAACTGGCTCAGGATAAGGATGCAGATCAGATATTGACCTATATGTATTTAATGTTACAGAAAGCTAATGCAGAAAATATATCACTCAAAAGAGAATCCTTTAAAAGCTTTGGAAAAAAGATAGAATTATTTAAGGGTGTGCAAGAATGGTTTAAATTAATTAATGCTTATGGGAAATCAATTGGGATAGAAATTGAACACTATATTAATTCATCAGGTCTTATTGAGATGATAGAAGGAACCTCTATTGCAAAAGAGTTTAAAAAGATTTATGCTTGTTCTTATTTGTATGATGTGGATGGTAAAGCCTATTGGCCTGCAGTAGCGGTAAACTATACCACCAAAACACAATTCCTTTTTAAAATCAATAAAGGCATTGATAGCATCAACGACAATAAAAGGGTAAATGAATTCATAGAAGATGATAAACGCAGGATTCCTTTCAGCAGAATGATTTATTTCGGAGACGGGGAAACGGATATTCCCTGTATGAAGTTGGTAAAAGAACAGGGCGGTCATTCTATTGCAGTCTATAAACCCAGAAATTCAACCAAAAAGGCGGTTTCGGAAAAACTTATTTCAGAAAACCGTGTAAACTTTGCCTGTGCAGCAGATTATTCTGTAAATACAGAAATACATACGGTGGTTAAAACCATATTGGATAAGATAAAGGCAGATGTTGAATTTAATAATTTATTGAAGCAACATCAGGCAAAAACAACAGTCAATAATAAAACAGATTCAAATATTCAGAAATAATACATGGATTACATTTCAATAATACATAATTGTAAAAGCATCGGCATGAAAAGACATGATTATTCGCAAATTGGATTGTGTATTGTTGCATTATTTATTTTTTGCGTTTTTTATTATGTGGGGAAAATTTGCATTCGGGGATGTTAAATATTGGGACATCATATAATGAAATATTGCAGATTGGAATATTACATGTGGGGGACATCACATATAGGGCCATCACATGTGATGGCCCTACGGACATTGTCAATTATATATCGGTAGGGACACGACATGTCGTGTCCAAACAACATTTCAAAAACCAACAACAATAACAAAACCAACAACAACATCAAATATTATCAATATCATTCCGGAATAAAATGTTACGCAATCAATAAATTAATCAACAGAAATCAAATTATAAACAATTAATATTTAATCATTATGCCATTCCATAACCGTCGCAGCATCCGTCTGAAAGGATATGATTATTCACAGGCAGGAATGTATTTTATAACGATTTGTGTGCAGGATAGAAAATGTATGTTTGGGAAAATTGAAGATAAAAAAATGATATTTAATAAAATTGGTGAAATTGCGAATGAATATTTGAATGAAATACCCAATCATTTTTCACATGTTGAAATGGGCGAATTTATTGTAATGCCCAATCATGTACATTGTATTTTGATATTGCATAAACAAAATGTAAATATTGGGACATCACATGTAGGGACATCACATGTGATGTCCCTACGGGAAAACAATGAAACATCCTTAGGGACACGTGCTGTCTTGTCCGAACAAAATGTCTTGTCCGAACAAAATGATGTGTCCGAACAAAATGATGTGTCCGAACAGGATAACGTGTCCAAACAAGATACCGTTTTAAATCAACCCGTACCACCACCACACGAAAATCAATTTTCGAAACCGATACCCGGTTCGGTTTCGGTGATTATTCAACAATATAAATCATCGGTTAAACGATGGTGTAATCAATATAATTTTGAAAATTTCAAATGGCAAATACGATTTCATGATCATATTATCCGTAACGAAATATCGCATCAAAAAATTTCTGATTATATTATCCACAATCCAGATAATTGGGAGGCAGATAAATTTTATAATAATTAAAATTTCAATTTCCAGGTGAAAGATTAAAATGAAAAAGAGAAAATAATGAATACACCCTCATTCAAAGAAGACCATATCAGCCAGATACCTGCATTGCAGTTGTTGCAAAAGCTGGGTTATACCTATCTCAGTCCTTCAGAAGCAGATTTGCTTCGTGGCGGGAAAACCACCAATGTGTTGCTGGATGATATTTTGCGTAAACAACTGAAAGAAATTAATTCGGAAAAAAGAATCAGTTCTACAAAGACGACCTATATAAGCGATGCCAATATCGAAAACGGTATCCGGGCATTGAAAGAATTGCCCATGAACGAAGGTTATATTGCTGCCAGTGAAACAGTTTACAATCTCATTACTTTAGGCAAAGCGTTTGAACAGAGTTTCGACGGGGATAAAAAAAGTATAACCTTGCAATATATTGACTGGAAAAATAAAGAGAACAACGTTTTTCATGTAACCGAAGAATACAGTGTAATGCGAAGCACCAGCAAGGAACATTACCGGCCGGATCTGGTGTTGTTCATAAATGGAATTCCCATTTGTGTGATTGAGTGCAAACGGCCGGATATGAAAGAACCTTTGGTGCAGGCAATCAGTCAGCATTTGCGCAGTCAGCAGGAAGACGGTATAAGGGGTTTATATGTATATGCACAAATGATCCTCAGTGTGGCGACACAGCAAGCTGCTTTTGCTACCAATGCAACGCCTGAAAAGTTCTGGGCAAAATGGGAAGAAAAATTTACCACTGACGAAGAAGAAATAAAATACAAAAAGGATTTACTGGCAATAAAAAACCAGCCATTAACTCTGATACAAAAAGACAAGTTGTTTTCGGAACGTTTTAAATATGTAAGACAATATTTTGATGATCTGGAAACAGAAAATATTCTACCTACCATCCAGGATGAATATATATATGGCCTATGCCGTCCTGAAAGATTGATGGATATCATTTTCAATTTCATTTTATTTGACAATGGTGAAAAGAAAATAGCAAGATACCAGCAGTTTTTTGCCATCAAGAAATCTATGCAACGCATTTTGCATATTGAAGGAGGTAAAAGAAAAGGGGGTGTTATCTGGCACACACAAGGCAGTGGAAAATCATTGACCATGGTTATGCTTGCACAGGCAATTGCGTTAGAAAAATCAATCCGCAATCCTAAGATAGTTTTAGTAACAGATCGTACAGATTTAGACAATCAGATTACAGGAACCTTCCGTAAATGTGGTAAGTTTGTTGAGAATGCTGCTACCGGACAACGACTGGTCGAACTCCTTGAAAGCAAAAGTGATGCTGTTGTTACCACTATCATCAATAAATTTGTGGCAGCCATTAAAAAAATCAGCAAACCTCTTGAAAGTCATGATATTTTTGTATTGGTAGATGAAGGACACCGTACGCAATACGGAACTTTTAATATTGAAATGCAAAAGACATTACCCAATGCCTGTTTCATTGCCATGACGGGTACGCCACTGTTTAAAAAAGATAAAAGTACAGCTGCCAAATTCGGTGGTATTATTGATGCTTATACTGTTGATCAGGCTGTAAAAGACAAAGCAGTTGTTCCACTTTTGTACGAAGGACGATTGGCTATTCAGGAAGTAAATGAAAGTCCCTTGGATACTTTTTTTTCCATGATTTCTGAACCCCTGACAGAATATCAGAGAGCAGACTTGAAAAAGAAATTCAGCAGAGCCGATCAATTGAACAGCGCTGAACAAAAAATGAGAATGATAGCCTGGAACATCAGTTTCCATTTTCGAGATAACTGGCAAGGGACTGCATTCAAGGCTCAATTGGTCTGTGACCGGAAAGTCAATGCCATCCGTTTTAAAGAATTTTTAGATGAAATTGGAATTGTAAGTAGTGAAGTTTTGATTTCATCCATTGATGAAAGAGAAGGCGAAGAAAGTGCGTATGAAAAATCCACGGAAAGAGAAAATCGTTTCTGGAAAAAAATGATGGATGAGCATGGTAATTCAAAAACTTACGAAAAAAATATTATCAGCCGTTTTAAGAATCAGAAAGACCCTGAAATCATCATAGTAGTCGATAAACTATTAACAGGTTTTGATGAACCCAAGAATACAGTGCTTTATCTTTGCCGGAATTTACAAGGGCATAAACTCTTACAGGCAATTGCAAGGGTAAATCGTATTTATCCGGATAAGGAATTTGGATACATTGTTGATTATTATGGAGTGATCGAAAATTTGGATGATGCATTGTTGCTATATTCTTCGTTTGAAGAATTTGACAATGATGATTTAACCGGAACTCTCACGAATATCAATGATGAAATTAAAAAATTGCCTCAGAAACACTCGGAGTTGTGGGATATTTTTAAAATGCTTGCCAATAAAAGAGATGCAGAAGCTTATCAATTATTGCTGAAAGATGAAGCAATCAGAGCGTTATTCTACGATAAACTTGCAGTATTTGCAAAAGGCTTGAAACTGGCACTTTCTTCAATTCAGTTTTACAAAGATGTAGAAGAAAAAACAATCAAGCGATACAAGGATGATTTGTCCATGTTCATAAAACTTAGGTTGGCTGTGCTTGAAAGATACTCTGATACTATTGATTACAAACAATACGAAGGTCAGATTCAGAAATTGATTGATACACATATCTCAACTGAAAAGATTGAAATTATTACTGAATTGGTAAATATTTTCGATCAGGATAAATTTCAGCTTGAAGTTGAAAATACATTAGGTAAAGCAGCAAAAGCAGATAAGATTGCCAGCAGAACATCCAAACATATTTCAGAAAAAATGGATGAAGATCCAGCTTTTTATAAAAAGTTTTCCCAACTTATTAAAGATTCCATAGCTGACTATGAGGCAAGAAGAATCAGCGAAGCACAATATCTAAACAGGGTTCAGGAAATCATGAACAATGTATTGGCACATACCGATGCAGATATTCCGGAATCATTGAGAGATAAAGATGTGGCGAAAGCATTTTATGGGTTGAGCACAGAATCGTTGCATGATAAAATTCTGGATCCAATTGTAAGAAAAGAAATCTCAACTCAGGCTGCGCTTACTATTGATGATATGATACAGCAAGCTGTTTTGGACAATGGAATGCCAATTATTGAATGGCAATACAAAACCAACATCACCGGTAAACTGCAAATTGACATCGGTGATTATTTGATTGATGAGGTAAGAGACAAATATAATATTAATCTTAGTTTTGGTGAGATGGATGAAATCGCGAACAAATGTATTGATGTGGCTAAAATTAGGTATAAATAATGAAAGATGCTATTCAATTTGGTTCAAAACAGATTGATTTTTCTTTGGAATATTCCGACAGGAAATCATTAGGTATCACTGTTACATCTGAATTAGATGTATTGGTGAAAGCTCCTGTTGATACTCCGATGGAAAAAGTAAAAGAGAAAATCCTAAAGAAAGCTCCATGGATTCTCCGGCAGCAAAGTTTTTTCCTTAGCTTTCATCCTAAAACTCCGGCAAGGAAATATGTTGGAGGTGAAACTCATTTATATCTTGGTAGGCAATACCGCTTGAAAATTAATAAAGAAAAATTAATAACTGAGAATGAGAAATGTGTAAAGTTAAAAGGTGGTTTTCTCGAAGTTTTCACATCAGATAAGAAAAATGTAAAAGATTTGGTCAATAGCTGGTACCGGAAGAAAGCAAATGAAAAACTCAATGAGATTTCAATTCCACTATTAATTAATTTTATTGAAAAGTATCAATTATCAAATATCAACTATCAATTATCCATTAGAGAGATGCCAACCCGTTGGGGAAGTTGCACTTCTATAGGTAAAATAATGTTAAATCCTGAATTAATCAAAGCACCCAAAGGATGTATAGAATATGTGATTATCCACGAGTTGTGTCATTTGATTTTTCATGACCATACTCAGAAATTTATTGACTTACAAACCAAGGAAATGCCGGATTGGGAAAAATGGAAAATGAAACTGGAAAGATTGCTTGCATAAATAATAAAATCCCAATTCATAAATATCATTTTATCAGTGGACAAGTTCAGATTTGTTTGAAAATTGTGATGTGTAAATCGGGATGCTCAACCAGCTGAGCTACATGAAAAAGATGAAGAATAAAAAAAGCCCAAAAACTAGATGTTATTGGGCTTCTTTGTGATCATGCTGGTATTCGAACCCAGGACCCTCCCGATAAAATCGGGATGCTCAACCAGTTGAGCTACATGAAAAAGATGAAGAATAAAAAAAGCCCAACAACTAGATGTTATTAGGCTTCTTTGTGATCATGCTGGGATTCGAACCCAGGACCC
>CAZCBG010000006.1:0-4637 GCA_964496885.1 uncultured Bacteroides sp.
GCCCCCATGTTTATTTCGAGACAGCAGCATCCATTATCACCCTTATCAGGCTGGGTAAATACCTCGAAGCCCGCGCCAAAGGCAAAACCTCCGAGGCATTGAAAGCACTGATGGGTTTACGTGCCAAAACAGCTTTGGTCACCCGCAACGGAATTGAAATGGAAATCAGCATCGAAGAAGTAGTAGTTGGCGACCTACTGATGGTTCGTCCGGGCGGAAAAGTGGCTGTAGATGGCATTATCTGCGAAGGTCGTTCGGCCTTTGAAGAATCGATGATAAGTGGTGAATCGATGCCTGTGAGTAAAGGCCCCGGTGATGAAGTGATAGGTGCCACCATCAACCGCGAAGGATTGATCAGATATGAAGCCACCAGGGTAGGCAAGGATACCTGCCTTTCGCAGATTATTCAACTCGTGCAGCAAGCCCAGGCCAGCAAAGCACCCATTCAGAAACTAACCGACAAAATCGGGAAATATTTTGTCCCCATCATTATCGGCATTGCTTTATTTACATTTGTTGGATGGGCCTATGTAGCTCACAGCGAATGGACGGCTGCCATGATGAATGCTATTGCGGTACTTGTCATCGCCTGTCCTTGCGCAATTGGCTTGGCTACTCCTACTGCCATCATCGTAGGTACATCCAAAGGTGCCGAAAACGGCATCTTATTCAAAAACAGCGAAATGCTTGAAAAAGCCGGAAAACTCAACATCGTTGTTCTCGATAAAACAGGTACCCTTACGGAGGGAAAACCCGAAGTAAGCGATGTTTTCCCCCTTACTGATTATACCGCCGATTATTTGTTACGCATGGCTGCCAGTGCTGAGTTGGGATCAGAACATCCTGTAGGTGTAGCCATGGTGAAGGCAGCAAAAGAAAAAAAACTGGCAGTTGTCAATCCAATGCAATTCCGTTCATTGGGAGGTTTGGGCATCCGTGCCATTGTTGAGAATCAAACGGTGCTGATTGGCAATCTGCGGCTGATGCAGCAAGAAGGGATTTCTACAGAGGACATCCAGGCTGAAGTAATCAAAATGCAGAGAGAAGGAAAAACAGCCATGATTGTTGCAGTCAATCAGCCCGGTACTAATGATATTTGCCAGGCCATCGGGATTATTGCTGTTGCCGATACAGTAAAACCAGGAGCAATAAAAGCCATTGCCGAATTACGTCAACTCGGTATGGATATCGTAATGATTACAGGAGACAATCAGCATACAGCTGAAGCGATTGCCCGTCAATTAGGCATCGAAAAAGTATTGGCCGAAGTGATGCCAGCCGATAAAGCCCTGGCCATTAAAAAACTTCAGGCTGCTCCCAGCCCGGACAATTATACACTTTCCAAAGTAGCCATGGTGGGTGATGGCATCAACGATGCGCCGGCATTGGCACAAGCTGATGTGGGTATCGCCATTGGTACCGGAACTGATATTGCCATAGCAGCAGCCGGCATTACCCTCATCAGTGGAGAGCTTTCAGGTGTAGGACGTGCAGTTTCATTGTCCAGAGGCACTTCTCAAACCATTGTACAGAACCTCATCTGGGCATTGCTTTACAATGTCGCCCTGATTCCTGTTGCAGCTTTTGGTTTGTTGAATCCAATGTATGCAGCTGCAGCCATGGCCTTTAGCTCCATTTTTGTAGTCACCAACAGCCTTCGTTTGAGGGCTTACAAATTACAAAACTTTACAGCCAGAAAAACAATCTTACGGCAAAGCATCGAACTGATACCCCGAATATTGCTTCCCGCTGCAGCGTTGGCTTTGCTCATTTTTTTAAGCATGCAATTGATGCCGGAGAAATGCAACAAATCACCAAACCATTCTACTTCCAAATCAATATATCACTAGCAAAATCAATTAACTAAAGATGAAAACAAAAAAAATTACCTGGATATATAGCTTATGGATACTCCTCATTGTTATTTCCTATTCATGGAATTATTATATTGCAGAAAGCAATACCCTGAAAGTAGTTGAAAACAAAGCCCGCTCTTTTTTTAGTCAGATTGTAGTAACCCGATCGTGGAATTCAAAGCATGGTGGAGTATATGTACCGGTAACAAAAGAAACACAGCCGAATCCATACTTAGTTGATTCGCTGAGGGATGTTACCACTCTTGGTGGTTTAAAACTTACTAAAATCAATCCGGCTTTTATGACCCGCCAGATTGCCGAAATCAATAAAGCAGAAAATGATCTGCAATTTCACATTACAAGTATAAACCCTATCAGGCCCGACAATAAAGCCGATGCCTGGGAAAGCAAAGCCCTCAATTCATTTGTAAATGGTAAACATGAGTTGTTGGAGTTGGTGAAGGATGATTCCCTTCCTCATTATCGCTATATGGCAGCTTTGGTAACCGAAAAGAGCTGTCTGAAATGCCATGCTGTTCAAGGTTATAAGGAAGGCGATATCAGGGGAGGTATCAGCATTTCCTTTCCTTCATTGGTATACAGCCAATCGCAAAATGCAAGACTCTTTCATTTGCTGATTGCACATTTTCTCATTCTCATCGTTGGATTGTTTGGTATTTACAGCTATTTTAAAATGGAACATAAACTCTTTGTCATCATCCACGAAAAAAATCACGAACTTGAATCCGATGCCAGACTCTTGCGTCAAACCAATGAAGAGTTATTGAAAATCAATAACGAAAAAAATAAATTCTTTTCTATCATCGCCCACGATTTGCGCAGCCCTTTTACCAGCTTTTTGGGGTTTACACAAATTATGGTGGAAGAATCAAAAACCATGTCAAAAGAGGAAATTCAGAATTATGCTGTAAGTATGAGTAATTCAGCCAACAATCTTTACCTTTTGCTCGAAAACCTTCTGGAATGGGCAACCATTCAGCAAGGTTTGATACCTTTTGGTCCCGAACAAGCAAAATTGTATCCTATTGTTGACGAAAGTATTGCCATGGTAGTGGATATCGCAACCAAAAAGGAGATTGAAATAAAAACAAGCATTCCTTATAGCATGGAGGTTTTTGCCGATAACATGATGCTTCAAACTATCATCCGCAACCTGGTTTCGAATGCAGTAAAATTTACAGCCAAACAGGGAAGCATTCATATTTCGGCAAAAGCCCTAAGCGATCAATACATTGAAATAGCAGTTCAAGATACAGGCATTGGAATGAACAAGAACATGCTGGATACAATTTTCCGCATGGATGTCAACACCAATCGTTCGGGCACTGATGGAGAAGCAAGCACGGGTTTGGGGCTGATCATCTGCAAAGATTTTGTCGAAAAACACGGAGGCAAGCTCTGGGTAGAAAGTGAAGAAGGCAAAGGAAGTACGTTTAAATTTACACTGGCAGCTAAAAATTAAAAATTACGAATTACGAAAAAGCGAGTGAGCGAAAGGGAGACGAAGAGACTGAGAGACTTAGGGGCTTAGAAACGGAGAGACTTAGAGACATAGAGACATAGAGAATGAGAGACTGAGGGACTGAGGGACTGAGGGACTGAGGGATGTTCATTTCCTTTTGTCATGCTGAACGAAGTGAAGCATCTCATAAAAAATACGAATTACGAAAAACGAGAGAGCGAAAGGGAGACTGAGAGACTTAGAGACGAAGGGACGAAAGGACTGAATGTGAACTCCGTGAAGTTTGTAATCTCAGTGTTTCTGTGGTAATAAAGGAGACAAAGAGAGCAAAGAGATAATCTTCTACCTAAAACAAAAAAAAATAAAAAAAATCGAACGAAGCTATTTATTTTATTATCTTTGAGGTTTAATTAATGTATACTTAACGTTATCATTTATTTTTATTGGGAATCGTAAACTTTAAACAGGGATTTGATAGCAAAAATAAGCATCTGGTGACTGAACCAAGTGGAATGCTTCGTTTAAATAGCCTAAAAGCCTACAGCCTAGAAACCTATATTTAATGTTATGAAAAAAGCAAAAGATACACCTTCCTCCCTCCTCCGCCAAAAAGCTGAGGAATTATTGAGGGATAGAAAAATCAGCACAGCTTTTTCCCACCCTCATCAGCTATCTGAAGATGATTTGTTAAAACTCATTCACAATTTGGAGGTGCATCAGGTTGAACTTGAAATGCAAAACGAAGAACTTTTACTGGCAAAAGCTGCTGAAAAACAGATTACAGAAAGTTATGTAGAATTGTATGATTTTGCTCCTTCGGCCTATTTTACGCTTTCTCAGGAAGCTAAAATTATTAAGCTAAACCTGAAAGCATCTCAACTATTGGGCAAAGACAGACAATCTTTAATCAACAGTAGTTTTGCTTTTTTTGTTACTGACGATGAAAAACCTAAATTTGCTGCCTTTCTCGACGAAGTAATAGAGGACACAAAAACTGCCTATTGCGAGCTGAGTCTTACTGCTAATGGCCATCCTCCCTTTTTTGTTCAATTGGTTGGCACACTGAACGAAAACAAGAATCAATTTCTAATCACTGCTGTCGATTTAAGCGAACATTACGCTTACCTTCAGGCAGAACAGCAAAAAGCAAAGGTTCAATTCGCCAGATTACATTTATTGGAATTTGCAGAAGAACATACACTGAATGAATTACTTGAAGAAACACTCAACCAGTTAGAAATATTGACAGGCAGTTTAATAGGTTTTTCTCACTTTGTTGAAGATGACCAACAAACCCT
>CAZCBG010000006.1:4737-80575 GCA_964496885.1 uncultured Bacteroides sp.
TGACAGGCAGTTTAATAGGTTTTTCTCACTTTGTTGAAGATGACCAACAAACCCTTCGTTTACAGAATTGGTCCAGCCGTACCAAAAAGGAATTCTGCAGGGCCGAAGCTATAGATATGGAATATAAAGTTGACAAGGCTGGCATTTGGGTCGACTGTATCCGTCAGAGGAAAACTATCATTCACAATGACTATGCTTCGCTTACCGTTAAAAAAGGCTTGCCTCCCGGACACGCTGAAGTAATTAGGGAAATGGTAGTGCCTGTCATTCGCAAAGGCAAAATAAAAGCTATAATGGGTGTTGGAAATAAACCAACAGACTACCAAAGCAAAGATATTGAAATGGTTTCGGCATTGGCTGACCTTGTATGGGATATCTGCGAACGCAAAATGGCAGAGGAAGCATTGCAAATCTCAAAATGGAGGATGGAGAGCATCATCCAGGCCTCATTTATCGGAACCTGGCAATGGAATGTCCAAACCGGAGAAACTATTTTTAATGAACTCTGGGCCGAAATCATAGGCTATACCCTCGATGAGTTGGCACCTATCAGCATCAAGACCTGGGAAGCATTGGTTCACCCAGACGATTTAAAGCAATCAGCTATGTTGCTGGAACAGCACTTTACCGGTGAACTGCCTTATTACGACTGCGAATGCAGGATAAAACACAAGAATGGCCAATGGGTTTGGGTCCGCGACCGTGGTAGTGTTATCAGCTTCACCGGTGACGGCAAACCGCTGATGATGTATGGCACCCATACCGATATTACCCAACGCAAACAATCAGAAGAGGCACTCAAGGAAAGTTACGAAATATTTTCTTTGTTTATGAAGTACTCACCCATTTATTCCTTTATAAAAGAAGTAAAACCTGATGAAAGTCGTGTGTTGAGAGCATCCGAAAATTTTAAAGAAATGATTGGCATCGCCGGTGAAGAAATGAGAGGCAAGACCATGTATGAACTCTTCCCCCCTGAATTGGCAGCTAAAATGACAGCCGACGATTGGTCGGTCATTTCCAACGCAAAGATGCTGAAACTGGATGAAGAAATAAATGGCAGAAATTACACAACCTTTAAATTCCCGATTCCAAAAGAAGATAAAAATCTTTTAGCTGGTTATACCATCGACATTACAGAACAAAAAAGTGCTGAACAGGATTTGAAGAAAGCCTATGAATTGTTAGCTTCTATCAGTGACGGTTCAACAGATGCTATTTATGTGAAAGATATCAATGGACGGTATTTGATGATCAATAAGGAAGGCTGTAATTTGGTCGGGAAAAAACAGCAAGAGATTCTGGGTAAAGATGACTTTTCCCTTTTTCCAGCCGAAGAAGCTCAGATAATAATGGATGGGGACAGGAATGTGATGAAAAATTCTAAAGTTCTTACTTATGAAGAAATAGTTACTTCAACCAAAGGTGTCATTTGTCTTCTTTCAACCAAAGGCCCCATCTACGATCACCAGGGGAAAGTATCCGGAATTTTTGGTATTGACCGCGACATTAGTGAACGCAAACAGGCAGAAGCTGAAATAATAAACATGAATGCAAAGCTATTGAAAACCAACACCGAAAAAGATAAATTTTTCTCTATCATTGCCCACGACTTACGGGGTCCTTTCAGTAATTTTTTGGGACTTACCAAAATAATGGCAGAATCATTAACAACCTTGTCGATTGATGAGATTGAAAAGTTTGCTAACAGCATGAAAAGCTCAGCTACCAACCTCTACCGTTTGCTCGAAAACCTGCTGGAATGGGCAAAAATACAACAAGGTTTGATACCTTTTAAACCTAAATTGAATCCATTGTGGGTAATCATCGACGAAAGTGTAGAAATGATTGTAGAAGCTGCAGAAAAAAAAGGAATTAAAATAAGCTATAACTTCTCTTCCGAAACAGAGGTTTTTGCCGATAGCAACATCCTTCAGACCATTTTCCGCAATCTTATTTCAAATGCAATAAAATTTACACCCAGAGGCGGAAATATCCAGATTTCAGCAAAACCTAACATGGATCAAAACCTAGAAGTATCAGTTAAGGATTCGGGTATTGGAATGGATACTGAGATGATAGAAAATCTTTTCCGAATTGACATCGACACCAACCGTAAAGGCACTGACGAAGAACTCAGCACTGGCCTGGGTTTGTTCATCTGCAAAGATTTTATCGAAAAACACGGGGGTAATTTATGGGTAGAAAGTGAAGTAGGCGTGGGATCAACGTTTTATTTTACACTACCGATAAAGAATTAGTGAACAGTTATCAGTTAACAAAAAGACTGAGAGACTGAGAGAGCGCAATGAGATTCGTAATTCGTAATTTTTAATTCCTAATTGATATTTCTTAAAGCCTACTCTCTAAATTCCTAATTTCTCATTCAAATCTGATGTCTTTCACGTTCAGTTGCAGGCTAATTTTTCCGTTCCATTCGTTTTCTTCGATATGATAGGATATTGAAAAGGGAAATCCTTTTTGTATTGCATCGAAGTAATCGCCTTGTTGAAATGCAATGCCCGAAATAGGATAACTGGCCACATCGGGGCTGATTACAGAAAGTTTAATATGGTTATTACCCACAATACGCGAGTATCCGGCATCTCTGACATTATCGGTCTGAAATACAGGCGACATATTGCCGGGGCCAAAAGGAGCAAATTGTTTAAGGATATTATAAAATTTGGTATTGATATCTTTCAGTTGAATGCTGTCGTCAATTTCAATTTCGGGTGTTTGCATTTCCGGGGTAATACTTTTGCTGACAACTTCTTCAAATTGAGTGCAGAAAGCTTCCAGATTTTCGGGTTTTAAAGATAAGCCAGCTGCATATTTGTGTCCGCCAAAATGCTCCAGCAGATGACTACAGGCTTCGATGGCATCGTAAATATCGAAATCTTTTACACTACGGGCAGAGCCGGTAATCAAGCCATTGGATTGTGTAAGCACAACAGTGGGGCGGTAATACTCTTCCGTTAAGCGTGAGGCCACAATGCCAACCACACCTTTGTGCCATTCCTTGTTAAAAATAACGGTGCTTTTGCTCTTCATCAAAAATTCGTCGTTTTTGATAAAATCGAGTGCTTGTTGGGTTGCTGTGGCATCCAGACTTTTTCGTTCGGTATTGTTATTGTTGATGAGTTCGCCAAAAATCATGGCTGCTTCCAGATCTTTACATATCAGCAGTTCTACAGAACTTCGACCTGATTCGATACGTCCTGCTGCATTGATGCGGGGGCTGATCAGAAAAACAAGGTCGTTGATGGTAAGTCCGCGTTTAAAAAACAATTCATTTTCAACCGTATACAGATCATTCTTACAAACATTGCTGTATCTCAAAACAGCTTCAATACCGGGGCGTGGATTGGAATTGATCAGTTTCAGACCATAATAAGCAAGTATTCTGTTTTCGCCGGTAATGGGAACAATATCAGCAGCAATACTGATAGCAACCAGATCGAGGTATTTTTCAATTTGCTCAAAAGGAATTTTGTGTTGCTGAGCATAAGCCTGAACGATTTTAAACCCAATACCACAACCTGACAATTCATCGTAAGGATAAGTGGAATCTAATCTTTTTGGATCCAGCACCGCAACAGCATCTGGTAAGATATCGCCGGGGCGGTGATGATCGCCGATGATGAAATCGATGTGCTTTGCTTTGGCATAAGCGATGTGTTCAGTAGCTTTGATGCCACAATCCAATGCAATGATCAGTTTAAAGCTATTTTCCTCGGCAAAATCAATACTTTTATACGAAATACCATAGCCTTCCGAATAGCGGTCGGGAATATAAAAATCGACGCCTTCATAAATTTCTTTCAAAAATGAATAAACCAAAGCTACTGCACTTGTTCCATCTACATCATAATCGCCGTACACCAGTATTTTTTCTTTTTGCTGAATGGCAGTATCAATGCGTTGAATGGCCTTATCCATATCTTTCATCATAAAAGGATTGTGGAGGGCCGTAAGCTGAGGGCGGAAAAAAGATTTGGCTTCATCGTAGGTTGTAATCCCTCTTTGAGCCAATAAATTAGCCAGATGAATATCAATATTCAAAGCCTGTTGTAAGTCTGCTATTATTTTAGTATCACCTTGTTTCTTAAAAACCCACCTCTTTTCCATGCTCTATTTTTAGTTTTGTAAAATTACAATAATATATCATAGTCAACAAATCAAATTGAGTAAAAAAAATTATAATTTTAAAATTTTTTCTTAAAAAATTAATAATTAATTATTTAGGAGAATTAAATTTGTTTTTTAGCATTTATTTTGAATAATTAATTTGCCCCTAAGGGCATTCAAGTCAATAAAAAAATATGAAATTATGCTATTTTTATTATCCGTAGGTCATCAACTATCAATTGGTTTTTCCCTACGGGAAATAATTCATAATCCTGAATTATTTTTTTATTGACATTTTTCTCTTAGGGAGAAAAAAATACAAGCGATCATTTTTTGAAATAATTTGTTCTATTGGCAAATATAATGTAATTTTGAGGTGGAGATTTTTATTTTTAGTCCTGAAGAATGATGAGAAGCATCTCATTAATAAATTACGAATTACGAATAAGTGAGGGAGCGAAGAAGCGACCATCTCATTTTCTTTTGTCATGCTGAACGAAGTGAAGCATCTCTTAAAGAATTACGAATTATGAATTACGAAAAAGTGACGGAGCGTAGAGGCGACCATCTCATTTTCTTTTGTCATGCTGAACGAAGTGAAGCATCTCATAAAAAAATTAGGAATTTTCGCAAATATTAGATCGAAGAACCTCCCTTCTCCTATTAAGAGAAGGGATGGGGATGAGGTTACTTGAAATTACAAATTACGAAGAAACATAAATGCTATTTAAAACAACAAAAACCAATATGAAAAAACAACATAAAGATATCGAACTGAGCAACAATACATTTGTTACCAGCGTTTTACGTATCTTTTCAAATGATCCGTTTTCGGCTTTCAACTATAAACAGGTATCAGCCCGAATGGGCGTTAGCGATAAAGCCAGCAAAGAGCTTGTAATCAATGTTATTCATAAACTGGTAAAAATAGCAGCCTTAAAAGAAGACAGTCGTGGAAAATACAAACTAAACCCATCCTATATCAACGAAAGTCTGATACCTTCCTCCTATATCACCGGCATTGTTGACATGAAACAAACCGGCAAAGCCTATATTATCATCGATAAAGAAAGCGAGGATGTGTTTATCTCAGCCAACAATACAAATCATGCCATGCATGGAGATAAGGTAAAAGTATTCCTTTTTCCACGCCGCAAAGGCAGAAAACTGGAAGGCCAAATTATCGAAATCATCGAAAGAGCACACAAGCAATTCGTAGGGATTGTACAACTATCCAAAAAATTTGCCTTTCTGGTTCCTGACAACAACAAAATACCGGTTGATATTTTCATCCCGCTCGATTGCCTAAATGGTGCTAAGAATGGCGAAAAAGCATTGGCCCGTATCACCGACTGGCCTGAGAGAGCCAGCAATCCATTTGGGGAAATTATTCAGGTATTGGGTAAACCGGGTGATAACGATGTAGAAATGCAATCGATATTAGCCGAACTCAATTTCCCATTATCCTTCCCTGCAAATGTTGAAAAGGAAGCCGACAACATCCCCGAAGCCATACCCGAAAAAGAAATCAGCAAGCGCAGAGATTTTCGTTCTACTGTCACTTTTACAATCGACCCTGAAGATGCCAAGGATTTTGACGATGCACTTTCTATCAAAAAATTAAAAAACGGGAACTGGGAAGTAGGCGTTCATATTGCGGATGTTTCCTTTTATGTACAGCCAAATTCATTGATTGACAAAGAAGCTTACGAGAGAGGCACTTCTATCTACCTGGTCGATCGCGTAATTCCGATGCTGCCTGAGCGTTTATCGAACGGAGTGTGCTCACTGAGGGCCAACGAAGATAAACTTTGCTATTCTGCAGTTTTTGAAATGGACGATATGGCCCATATCAAAAACGAATGGTTCGGAAAAACGATCATCAGATCCGACAGAAGATTTACTTATCAGGAAGCCCAGGATATTATTGAAACCGAAAGCGGGGAATTTGCCACAGAAATGCTTAGCTTGAACAAACTTGCACTCAAACTCAGGGTTGAAAGGTTCAAAACCGGTGCCATCAATTTTAAATCGACTGAAGTAAAATTTCAGCTGGACGAAAATGGGAAACCATTGGGGGTTTTTATTAAGGAAATCAAAGATTCCAATCGATTGATCGAAGATTTTATGTTGCTTGCCAACAAAAAAGTAGCCACTTTCATCGGCATGAAAAAAGGCAACGAAACCCCCAAAACATTTGTGTACCGGGTTCACGACGAACCCAATGCCGAAAAGCTAAACACTTTTGTTCTTTTTCTTTCAAAACTGGGTTATACCATGAAGACAGGTTCACGCAAGAACCTGGCAACATCTTTCAACAATCTTTTTGAAGCCATCGAAGGAAAAGGCGAAGAAAATATGATAGAAACCATTGCTATACGAACGATGGCAAAAGCCTATTATTCAACAGAAAATATCGGTCATTACGGACTGGCTTTCCCTTATTATTCGCACTTCACCTCCCCTATCCGCCGTTATCCCGATTTGATGGTACATCGATTGCTCGAAATGTATATGGATGGCAAACCTTCGGTAAATAAAAAAGAATACGAAGAAAGCTGCGAACATTCATCCATGATGGAACGCAAGGCTGCCGAAGCCGAAAGAGCTTCAATCAAATACAAACAAGCCGAATATTTATCTGACAAAATCGGAGAATCCTTCTTTGGCTTAATTTCAGGAGTGAGTAAATGGGGCTTGTTTGTTGAAATCGAAAGCAACAAATGTGAAGGCATGGTATCGCTTAGAAACATGGCTGATGATTATTATTTTTTAGATGAGGAAAACTACCAGGTGATTGGGCAACGTTACGGTCATAAGTATAAATTAGGCGACCGTATTAAAATCAAAATCGTCAAGGTTGATATTGCTAAAAAACAAATGGATTTTGAAATTGCAGAAGAAAATTAATGCAGCCGTTTAGCAATTTTATATTAAGTTTATCAAGCAAATTTTATTATCGTAATAAACAATGAAAGTAATGATTTATTCTGTTTAGTTGTTTTTATTAAAAGAGAAAATGTTGTAAAATATTTTTTATATCCGAGAAGTTAAGGAGATTTCTAAGCATAAATGAAAATTGCTATACGAGATCGAATGCAGTATATAATGTTGAAGAAAGAGATAATAATAGGAAAGTATGGTATTTGAATAGAGACAAATAAAGATTAATAAACTTCGCTACTCAAAAAGCTATAAAAACAAAAAAAACAGTTGACAATATTGGTAGATTATACAGAATATGGAGTTTTGCAGCCAACTATAAGCAAACTATTTAGTATATAGCATTTTACAGCTGATGGCTCCTGGTAGCCCAAACAGCTTGGGCCACTAGATTGCAGGAATACCCAAGAAAAGCCGCTAACGGCCCATCATTTTTACAGTATGTATATTAAGAGCTAAAAATATTTATCCCTATTAATCATGATAGAGGCATTAATTTTATAAAAAACTACTTTTGAGTAAAACTTGAGGTCACATTTTGTGGCCTCAAGTTTTATTTTGTTACTTTTGTAATATCCAATTTGCGAATGTCATGAATAAAAAAAACAATCTATAAATAATAATAGAAGCCATTTTTTAATCCTTTATAATTTAAAAATATCGCATGAAATGTCCATGTTCTAAAGAACACTAACCGAGATGAATATATCATGGACATTCCCTGCCTGACGGTAGGTAGGCATTGGCGAAACTTGAATACAATTTATTAACTTTAATGTTCTAACAAGAACTATTTCAGAAATTTAACAAAACACAAACAAATGAAATAGCCATACGAATAATATTCAAACAAGCTGAGAATGATATTATATGTCGAAACGAAGTTCACGAACACATTTAAAAAATAATTAATCATGTGAGTAATTCCATGTGACCAATAAATAATAAAAATAATAACACATGAAAAAGATTTTAATCTGCAGTTTATTTCTGATAACAGCTGCAACAACTTATTCCCAGTCCAAAGTTGATCCAAAGGAGATTGCCGATAAAATGCAATGGTTTGCCGATGCCAAACTGGGTATTTTTATCCATGCCGGCATTTATGCGGTAGATGGCATCGACGAATCCTGGAGTTTTCATAATAAAAAGATCAGTCACGCCAATTATATGAAACAGCTGAAGGGTTTCACCCTCAAGAATTACGATCCAGCCTTCTGGGCAGATCTCATTCAGGAAAGTGGTGCCAGGTATTCCGTTATAACTACTAAACACCACGATGGCGTGGCCATGTACGATACTAAAATGAACAACCTCAGTATCGTGAAAGCTACACCGGCAAAACGCGATATGATACAGCCATTTTTTGAAGAATTGCGCAAACGCAACATCAAATGCGGGGCTTATTTTTCTCTTATCGACTGGACAGATGCCAATTATCCCGGTTTTTTAAAAGACAGTTCTAAATACAAGATAGAAAATGATTATCCCAGATGGCAGCGCTTCCGCAACTTCTTTCAGGGACAGATCAAAGAAATCAGCCTTAATCTGAAACCGGATTTATGGTGGTTTGATGGCGACTGGGAACACAGTGCCGAAGAATGGGAAGCCCAGAAAATACGCAAAATGATACTGATGGCCAATCCCAAAGCCATTATCAATGGCCGTTTGCAGGGTTATGGCGATTACGACACCCCTGAACAGAATTTTCCGGTTTCCCGTCCAAAATTCAATTATTGGGAATTGTGTATGACCACTACTGAAGACTGGGGCTATCACCACGATACCATCTGGAAAACACCTTATGAAATCATTACTATCTTTGTGGATGCCGTTTCTAATGGAGGTAACCTATTACTGGATATGGGCCCAATGGAAGACGGTACTATCCCCGAAAAACAAATTCATGTCCTCAAAGAACTGGGTGCCTGGAACAAGAAAAACGGGGAAGCTATCTTTAATACCATTGGAGGTATTCCACAAGGTCATTTTTACGGCCCCACCACCCTTTCAAAAGATTCAACAACTCTATACCTGTTTTTACATGGAAATGTAAACGGCAAGCTCTTATTGAAAGGATTGATCAATAAAATTGAAGATATTACAGTAGTAGGAAACGGCTCAAAACTCACACATAAAGTGATAGGCAAAATTTCCTGGAGCCCGGTACCGGGATTGGTTTATATTGACGTGCCTGAAAATGTGATGGATAAATATGTCACCGTATTAAAAGTAAAACTGGAAAAACCCATTAAACTCTATAGAGGACAAGGTGGGTTGAATTAGGATAAGTCAGAAGACAGAAGTCAGAAGAATAATATACTCGTTATGAAATCAGATAAACCCTGAAAAAAGTATTTGATATTTAAGATTTTTGATAGGTTTCCTAAAACTGAAAATAAATAAATGGTTGAATTTCAGCAGATTTCACCTGATACAGCATAAATACAACCAATACGATTACGATAGCTTTTGCAAGAAAAGGGATGTTGATAAAATAATTTTTATAAAATTCCTTGGTAGTTTGCGGTAACCAGTGAATGATGAATCCCACTAAAATCAAAGAAAAGACGTTTTTATAAGAGACCATCACTTCGGGTATCAGCTGCCAGTTAAAATGATTAAATATCTGTGACAATACCATAGCAACACTCCTCATGCTGTCGGCTCTAAAGAAGATCCAGGCAAATATCACAAAATGGAAAGTAAGGAAGGCTGCCCAAAACTTACTCCATATACTGATCTTTTCTTTGGAAGGAAACCATTTCATCCATAATTTATGGAAAGTCAGTCCTAAGCCATGTAAACCACCCCAAATGATAAACCTGACAGCAGCCCCATGCCACA
Source organism: uncultured Bacteroides sp. (assembly GCA_964496885.1). GTDB lineage: Bacteria > Bacteroidota > Bacteroidia > Bacteroidales > JACABE01 > JACABE01. The sequence goes on from CAZCBG010000006.1 coordinate 14,659, forward strand.
ATCCTCCAATGAGCATCACCAGCAACAAATTGATATAGGTTCTGATTTTCCCTTTTTTGTTACCACCCAGGGGGATGTACAAATAATCGCGCAACCAGGTTGATAATGATATATGCCAGCGATGCCAGAAATCGGTAATATTGGCAGCTTTGTATGGCGAGTTGAAATTAACAGGCAAACGGAAACCCAATAAAAACGCCACACCAATTGCAATATCAGTATAACCCGAAAAATCACAATAAATCTGAATCGTATAGCCATATACAGCCATTAAATTCTCAAAACCGGAATACGACATCGGACTGTCGAAAACCCTGTCGACAAAATTGGTGGAGATATAATCGGAAATCAACATTTTTTTGATGAGTCCATTCAATATCAAAAATAAAGCGAACCCAAACTCTTTTTTTGAAAGCGAAAAATCTTTGTACAATTGAGGGATAAAGTCGTAAGCTTTCACAATAGGGCCGGCAACCAATTGCGGAAAAAAAGTTACAAAACAACCATAATCCAAAATATTGTGCAAAGCACTTATCTTTTTACGGTAAACTGAAACTGTATAACTGATGGATTGGAAAGTATAAAAAGAAATCCCCACAGGTAAGATGATAGAAGTAATATCAAGGTGAGTGCCAGCTACGCCATTGGTCCAGTAAGCAAGGTAATTGACTACTTTAAAATTGCTATGAAAGATCGTATTTATAGTATCCAGAAAGAAATAGCTGTACTTAAAATATGCTAACACACCCAGGTTCATGATAATGCTTAGGGCCAGATATAGTTTCTTACGTCCTTGGGTTTTCGCCTGTTCTATCCACAAACCTACTGCAAAATCGAACAAGGTAGTAAATGCCAGTATGAGAAAGAAATACCCACCCGATTTGTAGTAGAAAAATGAACTAACCAGTAAAAGATAGGCATTACGGGCAGGTTTTTTCTTATAGACTACAGAATAGATGGTCAAAACTACCGCAAAAAATACCCAGAAATACAAACGGGTAAATATCATAGGTGCCTGAGGGTCGTATGTAAATATATATTTTAGGTAATCCATGTTTGTATTAAAAGTTTTAAGTGCCTTGAGTACTTTGAGTGACCAAAGTACTTAATTCATCAGTTATTTAAGTGTTGATTATATTATTTTCTATTGTAATACTTCTGTCTTTCGTCTTCCGAATTTTGACTCACGAATTTTTTATAGTTTCTCATTCTTTTCAATAAAGCGGTCGTAGGCTTTTAAAAATGCATTGAACAACAAATCACCCTGAAGTTCATAGCCTTTTTTAGAAAAATGAACTTTATCGTTGGCTGCTAAACCAGCTAATTGCCATTTTTTCATTGATTTATATCCACCCATTACTTCATGCAAATCCCAGACAGCACAACTATTTTGATGGGCTATTTCCATTATCACTTCTTTGGCAACCATCATATCAGGATTCGGATAGCGTTTCTTCCTGTAACTGTCAGCAGGTGTTGTCAGTAAAATAAAGCTATGCGGCAATGCCTTTTTAATTTTTTGAATCAATTGATTGTAGTGATTTTCAAAACTAATTCTGTCAAAATTTTTACCATAAGCATCATTGGTACCCAACGAAATAATCACCCATTCCGGATCTAATATTTTTAATTGAGCTTCCAGCAAATTACACTTTAAAAAACTAACCGTCTCTGCACCGTTTACACCTACTGCAGAATAGATAATGCCCGGATCGTCATTGTCTAATTCAATTCCATACAAGGCAAAGCTGGATTGCAGGCTATCTGTTTTTTGTAAAAACAAATTCAATGTATCAAAATGATCATCTGTCGTAAAAGAAGTATAACCTAAAGAATTGAATACGCCATTGATAACCCGATCTTCCATCAGTTTTACCTGAAATACGGAATCTCCAAGATTATGAAAAATCTTGACTTTATTAAAATCCTGATGTGGATAATTTCTATTGTTCAGTATGATTTGAATACTTGCCGTTGAATCGATTGTTGTAACTGAAATCCCTGCGATTCCTAACTCGCAACCGTTCATATTTTGAGTATTCCTGCAGTGCTGCCACTTTCCGGAATATTTAACCTTGTAGTTATCGGGATTATTTGTAGCCGCTACGTTATAAGGGAAAATAAATCCTCTGCTCCCTTGTATTCCCAATGCAAAACTTTGTAAACTCGCCCGCAAACTTCCCGAAAATAAATCAGCCTGAATATGAGAATCTCCGATATGGAGCATCTTTATTTGTCCTTTACCTTTCAATATTAATTGGTTCAGATTTTTACAGACATTATTGAAATCGGCCTGAGCATTTCCGAAAAAATGCAGGCTATCCGCCTCTTGATTGACAAATGGAAAGGCAATATATTTGTAAGGTGTTTCTTGCGAAAACACCTTTCCCCAAAAAAAGGATACAAATAATATAAATATCAGTCTTTTTATCATTTCAATATTAAACCCTTTTTGACTTTATAATAAAATAGCATTCATCAATTTATTTTCTAAAATAGTAAGTACTGCTTATAAATTACAATCAAGGTATGAAACTTTTTCATCAAAATGTAATAATTACTATAAATGCCCTGATATTTTAAAGTAGGTATAAAGTTTCAGGGAATTTAACAGCTTTTAATCGCAGTTGGCAGCTAGTAATTTTTTCTTCGTAGCAGAATAATGTCAATAGAAAGTAATTCAATAAAATGAATATTTTCCCATAGGGAATAAACCAATTCTTTGTTGATGTCCTCCGGACAAAAAAATAATACATTTTATATCTTTTTATTGATCTGAATGCCCTAACAGGCAAAAGTAAATATTAAAAAATACAAATAAACTAAAAAATTAACGCTTGATTCGCATTATTAACGAATGGCACGCTAAGTTCTTCAAGTATTCAAAGTAAATAAAAACTTATCTGTTCAGTGCCAGTCTACCAATTCCGCTTTCTGAAAATTTCAAATATTGGAAATAGTCATAAATCAAAGCATTGTAAAACATTTCAGCGACCACACGGGCTCCTTTTTCGTTAAAATGGGTAAAGTCTTTATTGGCCAATGCTGGATTTGCAAAAACCCAGCTGGGCATTGAATTTTCGCCTCCCATGGCTTCGAATAAATCCCAATACGCACAACCAGCTTTAAAAGCAGCATTTTTTTGTGCTTTTCTTATTTTTTCAATATTTGGATTGGTTTCGTATGTATCACCCGCTTTGCGTGAACGATCGGAAATGCCAATAACGATAACACAAATATCTTTGTTAATACTTTTAATGGTTTTCAGTTGATTATAAAATCCTCTTTCGTAATAAGAGTAATCAGGGACAATTGTTTTCTCGTTTTCAGGGACAGCATTCACACCAAATTGCATAATTACCATTTTTACATTCAGCAATTCATAAAACTTTTTCAGAAAATCAAAATTCATCTGGGTAAAACCATAACCGGCACTTCCACGTAAAGGAATATTATCCACGGCAATACCTCTTTTAGCATCCAGAGCGAAACCATAGATATCGGGACTATCCTTCCCTTTAAATTGCATGGTAAAGGATGCAGTAGATTTCTTAAAATCATATTCAAATACATTCAGGTCTTTATTGGGAGCCAGCGTTTCACTGCTTAAGATTGTTTTATTTGACAAGAGATTGAGTTTCACATCTTTTTTATTATATCCATAAAACAATCGCAATTTTTGAAAATCGCGCGTATTGGCATATCCCTGATTGGAAGTATGAATATAAACACTCCCCTGAAAATGAGAGGAGTCAGTAGAAGAAGAATCCTGAAAAACAGAAGAGAATCTTGCGAAACCCATTAAAGCACCATATCTGTTGTGTGCAATTTTAGGAGATGATTTGCCAATAAGGGTATATTTAACGCAATTATCAGATACTGATTCTGCTAAGGAAGCCGACGGTGTTGCATTTACCAATTGCATCAATCCCACACCACTTCCGCCAAATTTAGCCTGTAATTTAAACCTTAAAAAACCTGTGATTCTGTCCCCTTCAATCTGAGAATCACCATAATGTAAAATCCTGATGAGTTCAGTAGCATCTTTCAATTTATAAAGCGATTGAAAAAGAGGGTATAATATTGAGATATTGTTGTTAGGATATTCAATTTTGTGAATATTCTGCAATAAAGCATTGCGGGAAGCTTTTGATGTGTCATTTACCAATGAATCAATATTTACAATGCTATTAGTACTATCCAGGGGATCAGCCACTATACCGGAAATATCAGCATACTTTTTCCCATTACTTGAAAAAACTTCTTCGAAATCAGGAAAATACAGACTGATATTTTTATTGATCTTTATGCCATCTTTAGGAAAAATGAAGATTAAACAAGCTAACAGAAAAAAAACAAAAATCAGGAATAAAAGAATTTTAAAGGGTTTCATTCGTAAACGCTAAAGTAAATGTAGTTTATTTAAAATTGCTATTTTTTTGTTTTGATTTTTAGTAACTGACCAGGTGTAATGTTGTCATTTTTATCAATATCATTCCATTCCATTAAATCGTTTACGGTAACACCTTCAAATTTTCTGGCTATCGCGGTCAGGCTTTCTCCTTTTTTTACTTTATAGGTTGTTTGTTTTGATTTTTCCTTTTGTTTTTCGGTTTTCTTTGAAGTTTCAGTGGTTTTCTTTGTTTTACCTTCTTCTTTCGAGTTCGTTTTTTTAGATTTTACTTCTTCTTTTAAATTTGTCTTTTTTACAGTAGAATCTGGTTTTGTTTCGCAATTGTTTTTTGTAAATGGCTTACTTTCTTTCTTTTCTGATTTTTCTTTTTTAGTAGTATAAATAATCAGTTTTTGACCCGGCTTAATTTTTTTATTCCGCATTCGGTTCCATTCCTTAAGGGCATCAGCATCAACATTAAATTTGTTGGCAAGTTTAAAAAAAGTATCTCCTTTTTTGGCCTTATAGTTTATCCGTATAATATCATCATTGGGACTAACCTGCAGATAATTATGAGAAGGAGCTACATCAGCATATCTCATCATAGATTCCTTGGTTTTGGCAGCTATGGTATCTTCCATTCCAATAAAAGTCGTTACCAGATTGATTGGTAGCTTTAACGAATATGCCTCACTATTTCCGGGTATGATATCATTCTTATATTGAGGATTCATATCTCTGAGTTGTTGAACAGGAACATTTAAAGCTTCAGAGATTTCTTTAAAATTCATATCTGCATCTACCATCACGGTATCGGTAAGAGTTGGGAAATCAATTTTCTGAGGGAAAAGGTTGTGTTCCTTATAATAATTCATCATGTAATTGGCAGCAATAAATGCAGGAACATAGCTTCTTGTTTCAGCTGGCAAATAATCATAGATTTCCCAGAAATTGGTTTTACCTTTAGAACGTTTGATCGCTTTGTTTACATTGCCCGGCCCACAGTTGTAGGCAGCCAGAGCTAAAGTCCAGTCTTTATAAATTCCATATAAGTCTTTGAGGTATTTAGCAGCAGCATAACTGGCTTTAATGGGGTCGCGGCGCTCATCTACCAATGAATTAACCTGCAAATCGTAGATTTTTCCGGTTGTATACATAAATTGCCACAATCCAGAAGCACCGACACTGGAGACTGCTCTTGGATTCAAGGCCGATTCGATAATAGTCAGGTATTTTAATTCCTGAGGCACACCCTGTTGGTCGAGGATTTCTTCAAAAATTGGGAAATAATACTGAGACAAGCCCAACATTACCTTCACATTTTTGCGTTTTTTATTGACATACAATTCTATAAAAGCTTTCACCTTATCGTTGTAAGTCATGTCGATGACCGATGGAAGCGATTGAAGCCGGTGAATATAAACTGAATCAGAAAAATGAGGGATAATATCATTGAATGCATCTGCATCTTGCGACATATTAATATTCTTAGTATTTACTTTAAGTGACTGACTCACAAAGAAATTATTCAACAAACTATCCAGATTTGCCTGAAAATCTCTACTGCTGATCTTAACGGTATCAATAGGAATAGGCAAAAATGTGTAATTTGCTGAGAACAAAACATTTGCCTGAATAAAAAATAAAAATAAAATAATAATTGACCTCACTCGCTTTACCAACATCATGCCTGCTCCGTTTTTTAAGTATTAAATAATTTTTCACTATTGTCCAATAAAAATTCATGGACTAAAGTTCTTTTTTAAATTAGATTAATTGGGCTTAAGCCCAAATCTAATTTATTTTATTTGAACGGTAGTGATAATCTTTGCAAAATAAGCAAAAAATTACAAAATAACGGGAATAAAATTCTTAAAAAAATGAAAACATCCACTAAAGTGATGATAATAACTTATTCACTTCTTCAACTATTTTATCAACTGCAATCCGTTGCTGTTTCATGCTGTCACGATCACGGATGGTTACAGTATTGTTCTCGAGGGTTTCGTTATCGATGGTAATACAATAAGGTGTTCCAATGGCATCCTGACGACGGTAACGCCGACCGATAGAATCTTTTTCTTCGTAAGCGCACTGGAAACTTAGCTTCAGTTTATCCATAATTTCACGGGCTTTTTCGGGTAGATTATCCTTGGCTACCAGCGGCAAAACAGCTACTTTATAAGGTGCAAGCATTGGAGGTAAATTCAGCACAACCCGTTCGCTGCCATCTTCCAGTTTTTCTTCGGTAAATGAATGGCTCAATACCGCCAGAAAAGTACGATCAAGGCCCACAGAAGTTTCAACTACATAAGGGACATAGCTTTCGTTGAGTTCAGGGTCAAAATACTGCAATTTTTTACCAGAATATTCCTGATGTGCCTTTAAATCAAAATCTGTACGCGAATGTATGCCTTCCAGTTCCTTAAACCCAAATGGGAATTCAAATTCAATGTCAGCAGCAGCATTGGCATAATGAGCCAATTTTTCGTGGTCGTGGAAACGATATTTCTTTTCGGGTATACCCAACGAAAGATGCCATTTTTGGCGTTCCTGTTTCCAGTATTCGAACCATTTAAGCTCTTCACCCGGACGAACAAAAAACTGCATTTCCATCTGTTCAAACTCCCGCATGCGGAAAATAAACTGACGGGCCACGATTTCGTTACGAAATGCTTTGCCTATCTGAGCGATGCCAAAGGGAATTTTCATTCTCCCCGATTTTTGAACATTGAGGAAATTCACAAAAATACCCTGAGCCGTTTCGGGACGCAGATAAACCTGACCTGCATCTTCGCTAATCGAACCCATCTGTGTGGAAAACATCAGGTTGAACTGGCGGACATCTGTCCAGTTACGACTGCCCGAAACCGGACAAACGATACCGAGCTCTTCAATCAGCGCTTTGACGTCGGCAAAATCTTCTTTTCCAAGTGCTGCATAAAAACGATTATTGATCGCATCTATCTTTTGCTGGTATTCGACAACGCGGGGATTGGTGTTTAAATATTGTTGTTCGTCAAAAGTTTCGCCAAAACGTTTGGCTGCTTTTTCGACTTCTTTTATAATTTTATCCTGAATTTTAGCCACGTGATCTTCAATCAGAACATCGGCACGGTAGCGTTTTTTGGAATCCTTGTTGTCAATCAGCGGATCGCTGAATGCATCCACATGTCCGCTGGCCTTCCAGATGGTAGGATGCATAAAAATAGCCGTATCTATCCCAACGATGTTTTCGTGAAATTGGACCATTGCTTTCCACCAATAAGCTTTGATATTGTTTTTAAGTTCTACCCCATTCTGACCGTAATCATAAACAGCCGCCATACCGTCGTAGATCTCGCTCGACGGAAAAATAAACCCATACTCCTTGGCATGAGCTATAATCTTTTTGAAAATGTCTTCGTTGTTTGCCATGCTGCAAAAATACAAAAAAAAATGATTTGGCGATTTGGAGGTTAGGTGATTTCGTGATTTTTATAAAATTTCTAATCGTCAAAGCTAAATTGTTTTTTTATTAAATAGCTAAAAAAAAATATTTCTTTTGTAAAAAACAGTAGAATGAAAAATGCAGAATTAACTATTATTGTCCAGAAAGATTTAGAAAGTGGTTGGTTTGTAGGACAAATTGAAGAATTCCCTGCAGCAATTTCTCAGGCGAAAACCATTGACGAATTAGAAGAAAACCTTAAAGATGCTTTAAAATTATTGCTTGAAGTTCAAAAAGAAGATTTAAGAAAAGATTACGCCAGTAAAAAAATAACAAAGCTCAAATTGCAATTTGCATAATGAAACGATTAGATTTCGAAAACATTTAAAACGCAATGGTTGCCTAAATTATAGAGAAGACGGTAATCATTCTATATGGATCAATAAAAATAGCAATAAACATACTAGCATACCCCGCCACAACGAATTGTCTAATCATACTTGTAAACTAATTTGTAAGCAATTAGAAATCCCTCAACCTGCTAAATTTTATGATAAGTACAAAATTAACCTCAACGAAAACTTTTCGTTTATTTAATAGTATTGAAATAAATAATACAAGAAAAATATTCAATGCTAAACACTTATAAATTCATTCATAAACAAAGCATTATTATTCATTATCACTTCAGACTAAAAATCTCTTTCCCATTTAATCTGATTTCTATAAAATCACTACCTTTGCAGCATGATTTCGATTGACAATACCATTATATCCGACGACCTGAATGAGGTTTGCTTTGTATGCGATCTGAAGAAATGCAAAGGCGCCTGTTGTATTGAAGGTGATGCTGGTGCTCCCCTGGATACAGAAGAAGTCAGCATACTGGAAGATGAAATTGAAGTAATTAAACCTTTTATGAGGCCAGAAGGCATTGCTGTTGTGGAAGAAACCGGCGTTTTCGAAATGGATGCCTGGGGGAATATGGTTACACCTTTGGTAAACCAGCGTGAATGTGCTTTTGTTTATTTTGAAGACGAGATTGCTTTTTGTGCCATCGAAAAAGCCTGGGAACAGCAAAAACTGAAATTCCAGAAACCCATTTCCTGCCACTTATATCCTGTAAGAATCAATCATTACAACGATTTTGATGCAGTCAACTACCAACATTGGCACATCTGCGAAAAAGCATTGGTCAATGGCAAAAGATTAAACGTAAAAGTTTATGAATTTCTAAAAACGCCTTTGATCCGGAAATATGGATTAAAATGGTATAAGGAGTTGGAAAAAAGCTATAAACAGTGATCAGTGACAATAAAATCTTTAAATTTCATAATTTCCTTGAGTAAAATTAACCTGGTTTTCAGTTAATACCTCTTCTTTCTGCTACGAAGTAGTATGTTTAAATATGCTTATGACGAATTATCAATTAATTAGCTAAATTACAGCCCCTTATTTTATTTTTACAACCTTAATAGAAAAAAAATCACACTCAAACAAACCTTATTACTTTTATATAATTGGGAAGGAAATCAAATAATAAAACAGCATTATCCAAGCAATCAATATCAGATAACTGACTAAAAAGTAAGAAATTTTTCGGTTTTTGTGATGCAATCCATACATTAACAGTAGTATACTAAAAATACCTCCAAGCAGCTCAAGAAGATGAAGCGTTGTTTCAGGAACACGAAAGCGTTTCTTGATAGCATTTCGCTTATCGGTATAAAACACAAATGCTGAGAGTATATTTATTGAAATTAAATAATAGACTATCAGCATATTGTTCTTATAAGTACTTAGAGTGCATAAAGTACTTAGAGTGCTTAAAGTACTTATTTAATGCAATAACTAAAGTATGTCGTTATCTTTTAAATCATCAAATCACTAATTCTCCAAATCCTTTCCATGGCATTGTTTGAATTTTTTACCGCTCCCACAAGGGCAAGGATCGTTGCGGCCTACTTTTTTCTCAACTCTTACTGGCTGCACTTTTTCATCACTTTGGGTTCGGTTGCCGGTTGGTGGTTGTTCGTCGCGGCTTGTTTTTAACCTACTCAGGTCGTTATGAGGCAGCTTGGCTTCTTTTACGTTGGACGAATCATTGATAGGTAATTTTCCTAAGCATAAAAACGAGCTAATTTCCTTGTTGATATTCTGAATCATTGTTTTAAACAATTCGAAAGATTCAAATTTGTAAATCAGCAAGGGGTCTTTCTGTTCGTAAGTGGCATTCTGAACAGATTGTTTCAACTCATCCATTTCGCGGAGTTGTTCCTTCCAGGCATCGTCAATCAATGCAAGGGTAAGGCTTTTTTCGACAGCTACAATTAATTCTTTCCCTTTGGTATCGAAGCATTTTTTGATGGGAGCTACAATATTCAATGTTTTCTTTCCGTCAGTAATTGGAATGGCTATATTTTCGTAGCGATTGCCGTTGTTTTCATAAACATCTTTAATAACCGGGAATGCTTGTTCGGCCATCAATATGGATTTGTTGTGATACGATTGATAAACTTCATTAAAAACCATATCCGACATTTCTTCCACTTTTGCATTAAAGAATTCTTTCTCGTTAATGGGAGATTCAACACCGAAAGTTCTGATCAGCTCAAGGTTGAAACCATCAAAATCTCTAGCCTCGATATGATCGTGAATAATGCTTTCGCTTACATCAAACATCATATTCGAAATATCAATCGGCAAGCGATCGCCATACAATGCATTGCGACGTTTTTTATAGATTACTTCACGTTGTGAGTTCATAACATCATCGTATTCGAGCAATCGTTTACGAACGCCGAAGTTATTTTCTTCTACCTTTTTCTGTGCTCTTTCGATAGACTTTGTAATCATAGAATGTTGGATCACTTCACCTTCCTTCAATCCCAAACGATCCATTACACTGGCAATTCGAGCAGAACCAAACAAACGCATCAGATCATCTTCCAGTGAAACAAAAAACTGTGTACTTCCGGGATCTCCCTGACGTCCGGCACGTCCACGCAACTGACGGTCCACACGACGGGATTCATGACGTTCGGTACCTACAATGGCCAAACCACCTGCTTCTTTTACACCAGGTCCTAATTTTATATCTGTACCACGACCAGCCATATTGGTAGCAATGGTAACAGTTCCGGCTATTCCGGCTTCGGCTACAATATCAGCTTCTTTTTTATGCAGTTTTGCATTCAGCACGTTGTGTCGGATATTGCGCATTTTTAGCGATCTGCTGAGCAATTCCGAGATTTCAACAGAAGTTGTTCCAACCAAAACAGGCCTACCAATGTTTACAAGGTTTTGAATTTCTTCAATAACCGCGTTGTATTTTTCTTTCTTGGTTTTATATACCAGATCTTCCCAATCCTTACGAACGATGGGACGATTGGTTGGAATTACAACCACATCCAATTTATAAATATCCCACAATTCGCCCGCTTCCGTTTCGGCAGTACCGGTCATACCTGCCAGCTTGCTATACATCCTGAAATAATTCTGCAAGGTAATGGTAGCATAGGTTTGTGTAGCAGCTTCTACTTTTACATTTTCCTTGGCTTCAATCGCCTGATGCAAACCATCGGAATAACGTCGGCCTTCCATAATACGACCTGTTTGCTCATCTACTATCTTGATTTTGTTGTCGATAATGACATATTCAACGTCCAGTTCAAATAATGTATATGCTTTCAGTAACTGATTAACGGTATGAACCCTGTCGGACTGAATGGCATAAGTACGTAAAATTTCGGCTTTCTTTTCAACTTTTGCTGAAGGATTTAGATTTAATTTTTCGAGTTCAGCAATCTCAGCACCAACATCCGGAAGTATATAAAACTTTGCTTCTTCGGCATCGCTCGAAACATAATCAATACCCTTGTCGGTAAGGTCGATGGTATTGTTTTTTTCGTCAATCACAAAAAACAGCTCATCGTCAATAACGTGCATATTTTTAGATTGTTCTGCCATGTAAAAGTTCTCGGTTTTCTGCAACAAGGCTTTCATACCCGGTTCACTTAAAAACTTAATAAGGGCTTTATTTTTGGGTAAACCCCTGTGAGAGCGAAACAATAATTCACCCCCTTTTTTCTCGTTTTCAGAACTTGGATTGTCGTTTAATAGCTTTTTAGCATCGGCTAATAATTGAGTAACCAAATTACGTTGTGCATTGTATATCTTTAAAATATTGGGTTTTAACACTTCGAATTCCTGGTTATCGCCTTTGGGTGTGGGACCTGAAATAATTAAAGGAGTACGTGCATCATCAATCAACACAGAATCTACCTCATCTACAATGGAATAATTATGTTTACGTTGTACCAGTTCTTCAACATTACGGGCCATATTGTCGCGCAGGTAATCAAAACCAAACTCGTTATTAGTACCATAGGTGATATCGGCCAGGTAAGCATTTTTACGACTTTCTGAATTGGGTTCGTGTCTGTCGATACAATCCACTTTCATGCCGTGAAATTCAAACAACATGCCCATCCATTCAGAGTCACGTTTGGCCAGGTAATCGTTTACAGTAACAAGATGCACGCCTTTTCCGGGCAATGCATTCAGATAAACAGGCAAGGTAGCTACCAGGGTTTTTCCTTCACCGGTAGCCATTTCGGCAATTTTACCTGAGTGCAACACAATACCACCTATCAGCTGCACATCGTAATGTATCATATCCCAGGTTATCATGGTTCCACCTGCCGACCATTTATTGTCGTAATACGCTTTTTCACCTACAATGTTAACACTGTCGCGTTTGGCAGCCAAATCCCTGTCCCAGGGCATAATACTTACTTCAACTTTTTCGTTTTCGGTAAAACGTTTGGCTGTTTCTTTTACTACTGAAAAAGCTTCGGGAAGAATTTCATATAAAATCTCCTGAATCTTATCATATTCCTGTTTTTCAAGCTTATCAATCTGCTGATACAATACTTCTTTTTCATCCACATCCATATCAATTTCCAGCTCGATTCGCTCTTTGTTTTCTGCTACCTGAGTTCTTTCATCAGCTACATACTCCGAAATACGATCTTTGAATTCCTGAGTTTTGGCTCTTAATTCATCGTTGCTGAGCAGTGTAATAGATTGATAAGCAGTCTTAGTCGCCTCTAATAAGGGCGTAATTTCTTTTATATCTCTTTGGGATTTATTTCCGAATAATTTACTAAACGATTTAAACATAGTAAGTGTAAAATTATAAAGTTAATAGAGTTAACAGTTTTATAAATGAAGCCATTAAAATAAAGTTTTGCGTTTAAAATCTTTATATAGCTATACAAAGCAAAATTAACCTAAATATTGCAATCTGCATCCTTTTTTAATAAAATTAAATAGAAAGTTGGCTTATTATTGTAAAAAAAACCGTCTCACAATAGCAAAACGGTTTAATATTTTTAATATTCGTCTTCATGAAAGAAGAAGTCATCCTTGGTAGGATAATCGGGCCATAAATCATCGATACTTTCGTAAATTTCACCTTCATCTTCAATTTCGCGAAGGTTTTCAATCACTTCCTGTGGTGCACCGGATCTGAGCGCATAATCAGTTAACTCTTCTTTGGTTGCGGGCCAAGGAGCGTCTTCAAGCTTTGATGCTAATTCTAATGTCCAATACATATTACGAAAATTTTTAGGTTATATATTTTTTGCAAAAGTAATTTATTTTTTGATTAAACAATTTTATTTTTAATAAAATAATATTTTTGTTAAATCTCGGAAAATAAAGCTTTTAAAAACGCAGTTTTAAAATCTTGCTTTCCAAACTTCTTCTTTGGCTCCAGAATCTTTGGCAATTTTTCGGGCAAGGACAAATAAATAATCCGATAAACGATTTAAATATTTAATCACCAAAGGGGAAACTGCATTGGTTTCAGCTAATCTGATCGTGATTCTTTCGGCCCTACGGCATATGCAACGCGCGACATGACAATGAGATACAACAGCATGGCCCCCTGGAAGTATAAAAGAATGCAAGGGTAGCAACGCTTCATTCATGCTATCCATTTCGTTTTCAAGTAATAAAATATCTGCTTCAAAAATTTGAGGCAATGCTTTATGAGAGGTTTCAGTATCTTCAGCCAATAGTGATTCAAGGGTAAAAAGGCGATCCTGAATTTCGAGCAGCATTTCTTTATAGTGTTCATTTATTTCCTGATCCCGTATCAGCCCAATGTATGAATTGAGTTCATCCACAGTTCCATAAGCCTCAATCCTTTCGTGGTACTTAGGGACTCTTTTTCCACCTATCAAAGAGGTTTCGCCTTTATCGCCGGTTTTGGTGTATATTTTCCATTCTTCTGCCATTGACAGTTATTGGTTATTGGTTATTGATTACTCGTTACTGGTTACTGGTTATTGTTTATTGATCAATGTTTACTGTTCACTGATCACTGTTTACTGATTAAGCTTCCACTAAATAATCGGCCATTTTACGAATCTTGGGATTGATTTCATCAGAGGCTATTTCTCCGTCGATCAATCGAATGATGCGATGGGCATGACGGGCAATGTCTTCTTCGTGGGTAACTACAATAATGGTATTTCCTTTTTTGTGAATCTCCTCAAACAATCCCATAATTTCAACCGATGTTTTTGAATCGAGATTTCCGGTAGGCTCATCGGCAAGGATAATAGAAGGATCGTTTACCAATGCCCTGGCTACTGCAACACGTTGACGCTGTCCTCCAGACAGTTCGTTGGGTTTATGAGTCATTCTGTCGGCAAGTTTAACATCGGCCAATGTTTTTACGCCTTTTTCAATACGATCAGCTTTGTTCATACCTGCATAAATCAGTGGCAACATCACGTTTTCGAGGGCTGTAGAACGGGGTAAAAGGTTAAAAGTCTGGAAAACAAAGCCTATTTCCTTGTTGCGGACTTCAGCCAGCGAATTATCGTCCTGTTTACTTACATCTTTTTTATTTAGAATATAAGTGCCTGATGTGGGTGTATCCAGACAACCCAGTATATTCATCAATGTTGATTTACCGGAACCCGAGGGCCCCATCAGGGCAACATATTCATTTCTATAAATTGTTAAAGATATGGTTCGTAATGCTTTAACGATTTCTGTACCTACTTTGTAATGCTTTGCGATATTGCTCAAGCTAATAATTTCTTCAGCCATTTTCTGTGTTTATTTTGAATGACAAAACTACTAAAAATTTTGTGATAAAGTTAAATTTTGATTGGGTGATTTGGTGATTTGGTAAAGATTTCTTTTGTTATGCTAAATGAAGTGAAGCATCTCATTTAATATTATGAAATTCCTCGCTGTTGCTCGGAATGGCAAAAAAAAACTATTTAAAAATAGGAATAGAAATGACACCTCTTTCCCTCTTTTACAATCAATAAAACGCCATTTTTACTAAAATAGTATCCTAAAATTTTCTTTTGTGGATGCTTTTCTGAAGAAAACCACACCGATAAAGAACAAATCAATACTAACCGTTACTTCAGGTGATTGTTTGATGATCTCCCAGGCTTCTTCCATTTCAGCCGACCAATGAATATCGTCGAAAACAAAAACACTGTCGTTGTGCTTATGCTTCAGGCAGCTTTCAAAATAGGAGAGTGTAGGTATTTTTCGGTGATTTCCATCAAAAAAAACAAAATCAAAAGTCGATATATGTTGTAATAATATCGGAAGCTGCACATCAAAATTGCCTGTTATGACCTCAACGTTTGGCAGTTTCAATACTTGAAAATTTTTATTTGCCTGTTTTGCAATGGTTTCGCTACCTTCCAGTGTAAATATCTTAGTTTCAGGACATGCTTTGGCCATATAAGCCGTACTGATTCCCATAGAAGTACCCAGTTCAACTAAGTTCTTTGGTTGAAAATGTTTTACAAAGCGGTACAACAACTGCGCATATTTGGTTGATTTGGCTGCATTCCTGGTGATTTCAGCAATCGTTCTTATTTTTGTTTTGCTTTTCAAGCTGCCTGCTCCAAAATCCTCAACACGGATTTCGCTTTTGTTTTTTAACAGCACTGAACGCAAATCTTCAATTTTGCTGTATTCAGGCAAAGGCTTTTTATCGCTGATTACGGTTGTAAGCAACTGATAAACAAAAGGCGAATGAATATCGTATTTGGTTTGCGCCGAGAAACGGTATTTTATGTATTTTAGAATTAATTTAAAATTATTCATTTTTATTAATAAAGCTTTATTAGAACACGGATGATGCGGATACCTTCGGTAACAAGAATTATCGCGGATTTGTAGTTTGCAAATAGTTCATTTAATGCTCACCTCTTATCTAACTATTGTAAATCTTCGACTAAATCAAAGCATGATAAATAAGAGTATTTTCCATACTACAGTTTTTAGCACTTCCCGAACTTTATAAACTTTACAAACTTTAAGAACTTTACAAACTAATTCGACTCCAGTATCTTAAACAAAGCATCCATTTTAGGAGTAAGAATAATTTCGGTACGGCGGTTTTTTGCACGGGCTTCTTTGGTATCCAGGGCTTCAACAGGCACAAACTGGCTCCTACCCGAAGCCGTAATTCTTTTGGCTTCTATGCCTTTGTTTTCAAGTATAATCTTTACAATAGAAGTGGCTCTCAACACGCTCAGGTCCCAGTTGTCCTTTACCTGTGCTGCGCCATTGTAGGGCACATTGTCGGTATGGCCTTCAATCATCACATTGATTTCAGGATTTAATTCCAGTACTTTAGCTACATTCCGTAAGGCAGTTTTCCCATCTTCCGCAACATTCCAGCTACCTGAAGCAAAAAGCAATTTTTCGTCCATCGATACATAGACTTTGCCATTGCGGGTATTGATGGTAAGGCCTTTGTCTTTAAATCCCAGCAAGGCATCGGTAATTTTATTTTTCAGATCATTGACCTGTTTGTCTTTATTATCGAGTATGGCCTGTAATTCATTTAACTTTTTTTCTTTTACATCCATTTCAGCAGATAAAATATCTAAGTTTTTCTTTTTCTCATTGAGCTGCACTTGCATGAGTTGCATATCTGCTTCGGTTTTCTTTAAATCATTTTCTTTTTTCAGTAAATCAGATTGCGTTTTTTGCAAAGCTTCCATGATTTCAGAAGTTTCTGCACGGTTGCCACCTAATAGTTTGTTGTATTTTTGCTGCAATGCAGCATAATCCGTAGATAAAACTTGCTGTTCAGTCTGCAATTTATCATAATTTTCTTTCATCAGCCCGGAGGATGTTTCCAGTTCTGTTTTCTGTTTCTTCATTTTCTCAATTGCTGCAGTCAGTTCGGTATTTTGTACGGCCATATCATTCTTCGATTTATCAATAGCCGTTAAATCATCGTTGCATTTTTTATATTTGGTTTCCAGATCGGCATAACGTTTTTGAGTTACACAGGATGAAACCATTATCAGCATAGCTGCAAAAAGCAGCAATTTTAAATTAATTAAGTTTTTCATTTTCAATTTTTTATAAATAAATATTGAGTTTATTCAAAAAACAATGTGTTTTTTAACTTTAAGTACTCTAAGTACTCAAGGCACTCTTAGTACTTTCTTTCTTAAAAATCAATCTCCAGCAAAACCGGGCAATGATCCGAATGAACAGCATCGGCCAGAATAACCGAGCGTTTCATTTTATCTTTCATGTTTTCACTTACCATCAGATAATCAATACGCCAGCCGAGGTTGCGGTCTCTTGCTCTGGTGCGGAAGCTCCACCAGGTATATTGATGGGGTTCATTGTTAAAAGCTCTGAAAGCATCCACAAAGCCATCGTTGATAAAACCGTCTATCCATTCTCTTTCCTCAGGCAAAAAGCCTGAGCTGGTTGCATTGCGGATGGGATCGTGTATATCGATGGGCTTGTGACAAATATTGTAATCGCCTGCCAATATTAAATTGGGTCTTTCTTTTCTCAATTCATTGATATGTTCGTGAAAATCATTGAGCCATATCATTTTAAAACCCTGACGTTCATCACCACTGCTGCCTGATGGATGATAAGCACTTATTACTGTAACATCGCCATAATCAGCACGGATATACCTTCCTTCATCATCATACTTCTGAATACCAATACTATATACAACTTTATCAGGAATTTCCTTAGTAAGTATAGCTACGCCGCTATAACCCTTTTTAACTGCTGTTTTATAATAACAGGTATAACCTGCTTCCTGAAATTCAAGCAAAGGCAGTTGATCGCCCTGAGCTTTAAGTTCCTGCAAACAAATAATATCGGGATCCACAATTTTTACCCAATCCAACCAGCCTTTCGACATAGCCGACCTGATACCGTTGACGTTATAGGTGATGATTTTTTTCATAGAAGTATTTATGAACGCAAATTTATACAATGTTATTTAACTAACGCAAAGAGTCTTGTTTTCTTATGAACAATCTTTTGTAAATTACAAAACAGTTCAATACACAGATTTGTTTCAGTTTTCTATGGCAATAAAGACAAATTGTATAATATCGAGTAGGAATAGATTTTAGCTATTTTGATTTGCATCTGACAGCAATTAGTATCCAAATTTTTTATCAATATTTTCGCAAAAACCAAGAATTTTTTTTGGCAATTTAAGTACTCTATCCATTTTAAATATTCTAAGTACTCAAGGCACTTTAGGCACTCAAAGTACTTCGTTCTTTATACAGCCTAAATTCCTATAACCTACAGCCTTTTTAACTTCAGCCCCTATTTCCCGTCCGCTTTGTCTTCCAGCAAAGGTACAAATCTGAAGCTCCCGTGTTCTTTTTGTTCAATCTGAGTTTCTGAAATTTTATTCAGGCTGATCATGGTTTGCACATCTTCGCCAACAGGAACCACCAAAATGCCTCCGACTTTTAATTGTTGAATCAGTGCTTCGGGAATATAAGGAGCGCCAGCCGTAACGATAATCTTATCGAAAGGAGCAAAAGCAGGCAAACCTGCATAACCATCTCCATAAAACATACGAGGGTTGTACCCTATCGTTGGCAGAAAAGCTTTGGTTCTTTGATACAAAGCCTTTTGCCGTTCAATCGTAAAGACTTTAGCACCCAGTTCAAGCAACACACAGGCCTGATAGCCTGAACCAGTGCCAACTTCAAGTACTTTCTCTCCTTTTTTTATTTTCAATAATTCCGATTGAAATGCAACGGTGTAAGGTTGCGATATTGTTTGTCCATTACCTATAGGGAATGCTGTATCCTGATAGGCAAATTCAGTAAATGAAGAATCCAGAAAAAAATGACGTGGGATTTTTTCGATAGCAGCCAATACATTTTCATCTTTTATACCTTTTGTTTTAATGAGGACAATAAGATGTTTTCGAAGGCCTTTGTGTTTATATGAATCTATCATTTATGAAATTCTTCAATCTTTATTTATTTTTTTGCGAAAATACTCATTTCAATGATGATAAAAAATTACTTTTGCAAAAAAAATAGAAGCGCATGTTAAGAATAGGCATTATGGGTGCTGGTCACCTTGGAAAAATACATATCAAATGTATACAACAAATACCTGAATATAAATTTATTGGATTTTTTGATCCTGATCAGGAAAATGCAAAAAAAGTTGCAGCAGAATACAACACACATTCTTTTGCATCAATAGAAGAGTTAATTGATGAAGTAGATGTTGTTGATATCGTTACACCTACCTTATCGCATTTCGATTGTGCTGCCAAGGCATTGAAAAGAGGAAAGCACGTTTTTATCGAAAAACCCATTGCTGCTTCAGCTGCCGAAGCTCAACAGATGATTGTCCTATCAAACGAAGCCAATGTAAAAGTTCAGGTAGGACATGTAGAAAGGTTTAATCCGGCTTTTACAGCTGCTGTAAATTTTATCGATAATCCGATGTTTATTGAAACCCATCGCCTGGCTCAATTCAATCCTCGTGGTACCGATGTACCGGTAATTCTCGATTTGATGATACACGATATTGATATCGTATTGAGTGTTGTGAAATCAAAAGTCAGCAAAATAAGTGCAAGTGGTGTAAAAGTAGTAAGCGATACCCCTGATATTGCCAATGCCCGTATTGAATTTGAAAATGGTTGTGTTGCTAACCTCACAGCAAGTCGTATTTCAATGAAAAACATGCGTAAATCAAGATTTTTCCAACGCGACGCCTATATTGCCGTCGATTTTTTGGATAAAACAACCGAAATTGTTCGTATGAAAGAAGTGAATCCTTTGGATAACGATCCTTTTGCCATGATTATTGAATTAGGTGAAAACAAGGGCTCAAAGCAAATAATTTTTGAAAAACCTGAAATACAGGCTGTAAATGCCATTAAAATGGAACTGGAAACTTTCTACCACGCTATCGTTAATGATACAACGCCAGTGGTTTCTATTATAGATGGATACAATGCTTTAAATGTGGCCTATCAGATTATTGATAAACTAAATGGATAATGCACTTAAAATCTGATCATTGTATTAGTCTCACAAATGAATCACTTAGCAAACATTGAGCACTTTTCATTTTCTTTACAGTATCGGAAACTAAATGCTTCCTTATATAATAATCCATCAAAATCAGCGTTACAACTCTATATTTGTTTTTACACATCCTGATACAATGTTGCAGAAGTATTCTTTCGTTTCAGTTTTAAAAAAATCTTACCTCTTCCTTATTTGCGCAGCATTACTGATTTCTTGCGACAAATTTGACGGTGAGCAAACGATACCTGCTTATATTCACATCGAAAAAATTTCATTAGACAGAAACCCGAGTTTACTTTATAAGGAAGGCAGTTTATCCAGTAAAATTACGGATGCTTGGATATATGTGGACGATGAGTTAATAGGAGCTTTTGAACTTCCCGCTACTTTCCCAGTATTAAAAAAAGGAAAACGCATCATCAGCATCTATCCAGGTATTAAAATGAATGGAATATCCGGAACAAGAGTACAATATGACTTCTATAAAAAAATCATTATTTCTGATTCTACGCTTAAAGAAGGAAGTATTCTTCAAGTTGACACAACGGTTACCAGAACATCCTATAAAGACAACACCTTGTTCTGGATAGAAGATTTTGAAAGTAGCACTTTAAAATTCCAGAAACGCACCAACAGCGACACAACAATAATACAAACCCTTGCTCCTGCTAATTTTTTTGATGGTTCTCCTTCAGGAATCATTACAATCAATCCAAATCAAACTTTCTTTGAAATTGAAACAAAACCAGATGCAAACGGCGATAATTTTATATTACCTAAAAGCGCTTCCCCAGTTTTTTTGGAAATGAATTACAAAACAAACAATAGCGTTTATGTTGGATTGTTAACTTTTTCAGCCTCTAATCAAATTTTACCTACTGCTCAGGTTTCAACGATTGTCCTCAAACCTACTACCGAATGGAAAAAGATTTATATAAATTTCACCCCCGATATTAGTGATTATTATAATGCTTACAGTTATAAAGTTTTTATCGGTGGATACAAAAATGAAGGCATACAAACTGCTGAAATATTATTGGACAATATAAAACTGGTTCATTTCCCTATAGCAAAATAAAATAAAGAATGAATAAAAAACTCCATGTTGCCAAATATGTGCTCGCTGATATTTTCTCTGCTATGCTGGCGTGGAGTTTATTTTTTATTTATCGAAAAACCAAAATAGAACCAGATATTCTTCAAAAATTTAATAGTATTATCAATGATATAAATCTATACAAAGGTGTGCTGTTGGTGCCTTTTTTCTGGATGTTGTTGTATCTGATGATGGGTACTTACCGCAAAATTTATCGGAAATCAAGATTAAAAGAACTCGAACAAACATTTCTGATAAGCTTAATAGGCGTTTTAATTATCTTTTTCGCATTGATTTTAGACGACGTCATTGTCACCTATAAAAATTATTATCAATCCTTTTTGGTTTTATTTTCCCTGCATTTTTTTATCACTTATACATTCCGATTAATTATTACGTCCATGACTGCCTATAAGATTCATCATAAAATCTTAGGTTTTAACACGGTTATTGTCGGGAGTTGCGAAAATGCATTAAAAACTTTTCAGGACATTGAGAATCAGGTTGAATCTTCTGGAAATAAATTTATTGGCTTTGTGGGTGTTAATGGGAACAAGCAATCGTTGATGAGCAATTATTTACCCTATTTGGGTAACTACAATTCACTTCGAAATATTATAAAAGAATTAGAGATTGAAGAAGTTGTAATTGCAATTGAAGAATCGGAACATAAACTGATTGGAAATATTATTACTGCATTAGAAGACAGCGAAGTAGTTATAAAAATAATTCCTGACATTCAGGACATTTTGTTGGGATCGGTTAGAATGAGTGCAATATTCCAGGCTCCCTTGATTCTTATTTCTCCCGACCTGATGCCCGCCTGGCAACAATCTTTAAAACGAATATTAGACGTAATCTCAGCCATACTGATGCTGATACTTTTATCACCTGTATACCTTGCTACTGCACTTATCATCAAATCATCGTCCAAAGGTCCAGTCTTTTATTCGCATGAAAGGATTGGCTTAAAAGGCAAACCTTTTTTGATGTACAAATTCCGTTCGATGTACTTAAATGCTGAAAATGGGACTCCTTTATTGTCTTGCAAAGATGATGCCCGTATCACTAATTTCGGTAGGTTTATGCGAAAAGTTAGATTAGATGAGATTCCTCAGTTTTTCAATGTCCTCAAAGGCAATATGTCATTGGTAGGGCCTCGCCCCGAAAGGCAATATTTTATCAACGAGATTATGAAAAAAGCACCCCATTATCGTTTACTACACAAGGTAAAACCTGGGATTACATCCTGGGGACAGGTAAAATTCGGCTATGCCGAAAATGTGGATGAAATGATAGAAAGGCTTAAATATGATTTGTTGTATATCGAAAATATGTCCTTGGCTACTGATTTGAAAATACTTTTATATACTTTCATTATTATAATGCAAGGCAGAGGGAAATAAAAAAGTCTTCCAAATTTATCAATTCTTTCTCCCCAACAACCTAAACGCTTAAAGCCAGTCTTAATCACACATCACATACAAATCATCTCTCTGGTTGAGGCACATTATAGAAATTTTCTCTTTGTTGGTAATTAATGCTAATTCCTTGGGACCTTTCAATAAATCCAGTATGCCATAAGTCTTGGTAGATAATATGATGACCAATCCTGCATTTTCTTCAGCTGCTGTATTAATTGCAACGTCGTCAATGTTAGATTGCTTTTCGGCAGTCTTTATAATTTCGTAATTTACTTCAAAACTTTCAAAAATCTTTTTGATAAATTTTAAATTATTATTCAATTGACGCAACAAATATTCGTCTTTAACTGATGCAGCCATTACCTTTAATTCAGCTTCATTAAACCGCCCGAAATAACTAGCCCATAATACTTTCTCCTTTGCTTCTTTGGTAGAATCAATGGGTAAGATTATTTTTTTATAATAGCTGGCGTCTGTGATGGCGCTATTGACAAAAATATATGGAATCCTTGATTTATGAAACATTTTCAGCAATCGGGCAGGATGAAACATGTTTTTGGAATCATCGGTATTGAAACATATAATAGACAATACAGCATTGACTTCAGGAACCATTTCATTGTAAGATTTAGCAAAATTTCCCCTGAGTACAAAGGTACTTACTTTAATATTTCTTTCTTTCGCAATGTATTGTAGTTTCGTGTGCAAACTATCTTCATTCTCATTATTCAGCATAAGACAGACCAAAGTAAGCTCTTTCTCCAACACCTCAGCCAATACCATAGCATGATCCATTGTAATTTTGCTTCTCTCTGTAAAATCGGTAAAAACAATGATTTGTTGATTTTTTCCTTCGTCCATCTTTATAGGTAAATAGTTATTGGTTATTAGGTTATGGCACGTAATGCTTATCTATTAGATCGAAAAAAAATCATCATTCATCATTCATCACTTCTAATAAAGTCCTTTTACAACGGGTTTTGCTGCTATAAAATCTTTTAAATAAAACGGTTCAAAATATGCTGAATTTTCAAATTCTTTCTTTTTGAATTTTTCTTCAGCAAAATACATCATATGAACAGCCGAAAGTTGAATATTTTCAATAAAATGCGCATTTGCATGTTTCGACAAAACCTCTTTGCACTTTTGAGACCCATTCCCAAAAAAATACACAGTTTGTTGGTTTAAAAAATCAAGATAAATATTTTCATCCACAATATCAGCCTGTACAATGCGAATCTCACGCAAATGAGCATCATAAAAAGCACTGTAAACTTCCATTCTACGGGCATCTATCATGGGGCAAAACAAAGTATTTGCTTTATTTACTGAATGACTTTCCAGCACACCATATGTAATAGCTAATAAAGTATCAATGGATATAAGCGGAATCTTCAACCCATAACTTAATCCTTTAGCAGAAGAAACCCCAATTCGCAAACCAGTATAAGAACCAGGCCCTTTACTAACAGCCACAGCATCTAAATCTTTGGGTGTTTTCCCTGCTTCTTTCAATACTTCTTCTATAAACACAGCCACATTAGCCGAGTGAGAATTACCTTGATTGGTTTCTCGAAGTGAAACCAAATGACCGTCAAAAGCTAAGGCCACAGAACAAACTTCTGTAGCCGTTTCTATCAATATAATCAATCCCATTAATTTGTTTTATTTGCTTTTTTCAGTTTTGGATTCAAACATTTTCGATTTTTCAACTTTTTTTACAACAGCTTTGTTTTTGAGGGTTTTTGTAACTGCAGTATATGGTCCGGCAATGATTTCATCATTTTCTTTAAGGCCTTCCAAAATTTCGATATAATTATTATCCTGAATACCACATTTAACCTTTTGTATCAAAGCTGTGCCGTTTTTATAGAGGAATACATATTCTACGACTGCTTGGGTGGTTGTTTTCTTTGTGCTTGTTTTTTGGTCCTCATTTTCGCCCTTTGTTGCTTTTTTAGGAAATAAAGAGTTCTTCCCTGTAGTATCTTCTCTGGTAGTAACAGATTGAATAGGAATGGTTAATATGTTGATGGCACTTTTTGTTTGAATTTCTACGGTCGCCGACATGCCTGGTCTGAAAGGACTGATGTTGGGTTTATCTGCCTTCATTAAATCCTGATAAGAGGATTGCAAAATTCTGATTTTAACATTAAAGTTGGTTACCTGATCTGCACTTACACCGGTTGTATTGGCCGAATTGGCTATCTGAGTGACCAGGCCTTTAAATTTACGATTCAGATAGGCATCTACTTCAATCAATGCAGTATCACCTAATTTCACCCTCACGATATCATTTTCGTTGACATCGACATTTACTTCCATATTATTAAGATTGGCAATCCGCATAATTTCGGTACCGCTCGAAAATTGTGAAGCACCGGTAACTCTTTCGCCCACTTCCACACTGAGTTTCGAGATGGTCCCGCTATTTGGGGCATAAATAGAAGTCCGGCTCAAATTTTCTTTCGATTGTTTCAAGGCTGCTTCGGAACTGCTTACATTAAATTTTGCAGCTTCTACATTTTGTTCAGCAGCTTCTACTTGAGCTTTTGCCACATCAAAGGCAGCTTTGGCTGCATCAAAATCAGCTGCAGAAATGGTTTGTTGTTTGAAAAGTTTATCGTTGCGATCGAATGTTATGCGGGTATTGTTGTATTGTGCTTTTACCTGCGACAGATTTGCTTTGGCATTAGCCAATCCTGCTTTTTGACCATTGAGCATTGCCAGGCTTTGTTCAAATGAAGATTTATAAATCTCGGGGTCAATATCTGCAAGTAATTGGCCTTGTTTAACCTCATCCCCTTCTTTGACCATAAGCTTAACTACTTCTCCTGAAATAAAGGGGCTGATTTTAATCTCAACTTCAGGTTTTATTTTTCCGCTGGCAGAAACCGATTCGGTAATGTTTCTCTTAGTAACTTTTTCTGTAAAAACTTCCATCACTGCATCTCCACCTATCCATCCGCTTTTTTTAGCGATAAGTAAAAAAACAATGATGAGGATGCCTATAGCGATAGATAATCTGATAATATTTTTCTTTTTCATGGTGAAAAAATTATGTGTATTTAGTTTTTTATTTGCCTTATTGAATTGTTTTATTTTGATAATGTAACAGGATTGCCCTGATAAAAGTCGAGTATCACTTTTTTGAAAATGAAATTATATTTTGCTCTCAATAAATCTGATTTTGCTTTAATCAACTTATTTTTAGCATCATTATAATCCACAGAATTTATCATACCAACATCAAATTTCTGTTGAGTATAGTTAAAAGCTTCCTGGAAAGAGGTTACAGCTTTGAGTGAAGCATGGTAGCTTTTTAAAGCTCCCTGGGCATCAGTATAAGCTTGCTCAATGCTTTTTTGCAATTGATTTTTAGCTGTTTGTAAATTGTAATCAGCATTTAAGGTATTTAGTTTTGCCTTTCCAATAGAAGCATTTACCCTAAACCCATTAAAAATAGGGAAGCTGAGCGAAAAATTTAATGATTTACTTAAATTTCTATCTAATTGGTCTTTAAAAGACATGATTCTATTATTGTTTGGATAATTATCAGGAATATTATTAGCATAGTTACTTCCAAAATATCCACCCAAGGATAAACTAGGGTATCTTTGGCTGCGAGCAATTGTCAAACCGCGATAAGTGCTCTCAAGGCGAAATTCGGCACTTTTTATTTCAGGCATCACTCCGGTAGCATAAGCAAATACCTGACTGGCAGGAATCAATGTAACCTGAGTTTCCATTTGAATACTTGGTTTCTCTATTTCGAAGTCTGATGTTGATTTCAAATCGAGGAGCTGAGTGAGATCCAGATAAGAGAGCTCTAATTGATTTTGAGCTGCAACCAGATTGGATTCTTCCAATGCTGCCTGGGCTTGAATATCGAGCAAACTACCCTTTGCAATGCTGCCAGCATCAAAAAGGTTTTTAGTTCTTGTAATTTGCTGATTACTTATATCAACCTGATTTTGTGATATTTCTACTTGTTCCTTATTAAAAAGTATTTGCAAATAAGCTTGTCCGATGCGTAGTATAATGTCGTTTTTCATTTTTTCAACATCATATTTGCTGGCCATATAATTACTTTGACTCTGACGAATGGTATTTAATTTTTGGAAGCCATTAAATATTTCAATCGATGAATTTAATGAAAACGAATTAGATTGGGTTTGTTGGTCAGTATAAGAGTTGGACGATGGATCAATATTTCGCCCCCAATTGTAGTTATGACTAATACTACCATTGAGGTTTGGCAAAACATCTAATTTAGTTTGCAATACACTTATTTTGTCTGATTCAGCAGCTAATTGGCTTTGTTTCACCTGTATATTGTTATCGAGTGCATATTTGATACAATCTTCCAATGTCCATTTTTTTTGGGCTTGAATATTGGAAACAAAAAACAGTATGATGATCAGTACGAATGTTTTTTTCATCTATTATAAATGTATATGTTTCTGTTTAAACAATTTATCGAAACAGGTCCGTTAATAAATAAGGTATCAAAAGTAGGTATAAAACTTCGTTTTTAAATAATAATTGTATTTTATTTTACATTTTTTCGCTCAAAGGCTTATTTTTGCAGTTGAATTATCCATTTTAAGTGTTGAACCATGCGAAATCTGATTGTCTTACCGTTAGTTATACTTTTCTTTTGTTTATTTAATTCTTATTCTCAAACTTCATCTCCCAAAGCATTGGTAAGCGATTCTATAGATGTGTTGCATTACGATATTCATATCGATGTAGCCCATAAATTTTCTAATCAGCTGTCTGGGTTTACAGAAGTTAAATTGTGTCCAAAAATTAATTCCATCCATAACATTACACTTGAATTATTGTATCTTACAATTGATTCTGTTGCTGTTAACAATACAAACAATGCGTTTTTTTATATCAATAACAAAATTTATATTCCTCTTGCGGTGGCTGCCAATTTAAGTGATACGCTGAATGTAAAAGTATTTTATCGTGGAACACCTCATTTAGAAACATCTGGCTGGGGAGGATTTCATATCAGTTCAGGGCTTTCATACAATTTAGGGATCTCATTCGGTGATAACCCCCACAATTACGGAAAATGCTTTTTCCCTTGTATAGATGACTTTTTAGACCGGGCTTTTTATGATTATTACATTACAGTAGATTCTACAAAATATGCAGTTTGTGGTGGTACATTGATGAATATTTTGATCAATGGAGATGGAAGTAAAACTTTCCATTGGAAATTCAATAATAGCATTCCAACTTACCTTGCATCGGTTGCAGTGTATAATTATGTAGCTGTAAGCGGAATATTCCAGGGAAAGCATGCCAATATACCTACTGCTGTTTATGTGCTGCCTGCTGATACAGCCAAAGCAAAAGCTTCTTTCATTCACCTGAACAACATTTTGCAAGCCTTTGAGCATTACTGGGGACCTTATCGTTGGGAAAGAGTAGGTTATGTTGCGACTACAGAAGGTGCAATGGAGCACGCTACCAATATTGCGTATCCTGCTACTTCTATCGACGGAACGCTTAAAGATGAATGGATGCTGGCTCATGAACTTTCACACCATTGGTTTGGCAATCTAATTACCTGTAGAACTGCCGAAGATATGTGGATCAACGAAGGCTGGGCTACTTTCAATGAGGCTCTTTACAAAGAAGAATTGTACGGGAAAAAAGCCTATAAAGAATATCTGCGCAACAAGCTTCAACAGGTATTGCAGTATTGCGACAAAAAAGACGCCGGTTACAGAGCATTATACGGCATACCGACAAATTATACGTATGGTGAAACCGTTTACCAGAAAGGTAGTTGTGTGGTTCAGAGCTTACGAGGCTATCTGGGCGACAGCCTGTTTTTTGGAAGTGTGAAACAAATGTTGAATCAATATGCCTATCATGACATTTCTACTTCCGAAATGCGTGATTTTTTGAGCAATCAAATCGGTGTAAATCTCAGCGATTTTTTCAACTTTCATGTTTACAATCCAGGGTTTACACATTTTTCCATCGATAGTGTTATTAACTTCTCTTGTCCTTCCAATCATTATGTTTACGTTCGTCAGAAATTAAAAGGAGCTACTTCTTTTGCCAATTCCAATATAGTGGAAATTACATTTATGAATAACAACTGGGATAAGTATACCGATACGATTCATTTTGATGGAGCATATGGAATGAAAGCTTTTCATATGCCTTTTGTCCCCACTATTGCAATGCTTGATATGGAAGAAAAACTGGCCGATGCAACTACCGATAGTTATGAGATCGTGAAAAATACCGGTATCGTGGATTATCCAGCAAGTTTTTTTCAGTTAGATGTACAACAAATCAGCGATTCTGCGTTGGTACGTGTTGTACATAATTGGGTAAAACCTGACACACTGAAATCAATCCATCCTGAAATCAAAAGAATAAGTCCTGTCCGCTACTGGCTGGTGCAGGGAATATTCCCAAATGGATTCGATACCAAGGGGAAATTTTATTATAATTGTCAAACGCCCTTGTATTTGGATCATTTAACATTATTGCCTTCCTATATGTCAACGGATTCTTTAATCTTGTTGTATCGTCAGAATACCGCCGACGATTGGCACATTGTAAATTTTGTGAAAGACGACGATAGCTTTTCGGGTTATATGACCACAGACCATCTTCAACAGGGCGAATATGTTTTGGGCGTTGGTAAACCTTTTCAATCGGGATTGAACGAATTATTACCAGCCCAACCTAAAAAAATGGAATTATTCCCCAACCCAAACGCAGGAGAATATACCCTCCGGATCAATGATGTGAATGAAGATACATTTGCTTTTACATATACTCCTTCAGGCTTTATAGTTGATAGCTTTGCCATTGACAGAAAAATTAATTCAATCCATCGTTCATGTAAAGCACTGAAATCAGGCAATTATCTTGTAAAATTGAAGAACCGCGTTGGCAATATTATTGCTACAGAAAAAATGCTTGTAGTGAAAGATTAATTGAGCTAAAATTTGCCTCCAAGGACTGCTGTTTTTTTAAAACTTTTTACATTGCCTTTGGTATCAAATATTTCTATATAAATCACATAAATTCCGATAAGGGCTTTTTGATTATTTTCATCTATCCCATTCCAGCTAAAACCACCCTCTACACCCAATAATTCATTCTTGATCAATGTCTTAATCAGCCTTCCTTTGGCGTCAAAGATAATAACATTGGCTACATATCCTGAATTTGAAAACCGATAATTAATATGTAAAACATCATTGTATCCATCATTATCAGGTGAAAATATCTCAGGAACAATGGTAATAGGATCTTCAAGATACAGAAAACTACAGTATTGAGAGTTCTTGTAAGCTGGTGTGGCAAATCCATGCGATTGTGCAGCTGAATGCCAGTTATTAGCATCCTGTGTAGGTTTGTCGGGATTAATTCGTTCTAACGAAACCCCTTCAACGTTAACCAGAAGAGGGAATTGCATGTTTTCATTGTAATCAAAACGGTCAATAATCGTAGAATCTGAAAGGGCAATTACTACAATGCCCATATCATTATTAAACGAAGGCATAGCGGTCATTTGTTGAAAGTTTTGTGGTGCTTCAGTAAAATATAACGATTTAATATTGTCGGGGTCTTTGGTCAACACAAGGTATTCACCTGAAAATAAAATATTATACTCGGAAGTTACTGCATACATTGACTTTAAATTATTTGATGTAACATCATAACTTGCTATCATTAATTTTGTCAGGTCAATGTTTTTTTGCGAACGATTATATATTTCTACAAAATCTTCACCATCGTCTTTTGGGTTAAAAAGCACTTCGTTGATGACCACATCATTGGGAGATGCCATAACTGGGAATGCAAAAGCAAAACTCTTGGGTAGTATAATATTTCCACTTAAATCCATCACATTGGCTATGCCAAGATGACTGATTCCATTCATTGGAAAATCCTGAGCAAATTGCAAATGTATCAATGCATTATTGTTTACTTCTTTAAAAGCTACAATCGGGTTACCAATTCCATTGTCTACCGTATAATTCAGTAAATTTTGTGAAGTTGAGGCCTCTACTTCTTCCGAAAACAAAATGTCGAGGGTTCTGATTGTCCTTGCTTGTATCGAACTTACAATAGGCTTGGTTGTATCTGCTATGATATTTTCAATAAACACATCGTCAAAATAATACATATTGTAGCGACTGGCAGTTGCATATTGACAATAAAACCCGAAATAAGCTGTACTTTGAATGCTATTTTCAATAAAAGAATTTCCTTCAGAATTAAAATTATAGCCTCCTGTTTTGTCAGCAAATACTTTCCAAACGGCATTGTTATCACGACAAACTTTAATCCTGACTTTCAATTCCGTAATACTTGTACCAAAAGAACTACTACCAGTAAATATTAATGAGGAAATACTTCCTTGCTTTTTGAAAAATTTTATGCTATCCTGATTGCTCTGCCCAATTTCGATATAATAAGCATCTGCAGCAGTAATCAGGTTTGAATCACTGGCAACTAAATATATACGTGCAAGATTTGTGGATGAAGGGGCAAACTTAAGATCAACCAAAAAGTTCCATTCAGTACTATCCAACATGGTATTCATCGTACTCAGGTATATTTTGGAGGAAGTCTGAGGACCATTGCTGTGAAGCTGAAAATTTTCTATATTAAAACTGGTTTTATCTCCAATCCAGCTTGGGTTATTGGTAAAATCACCATCATTGAAGTTCTCAGTCACTTGTGATTGAACAAGAAAAGGAAGAAAAATGAATAAAACAAATAACTTTTTCATTTGTATAAGTCTTAGTCAATATTCAAACAGATAATTTTGTAGAATAATCGGCGTTTTAACAAATTATAATGCTGACTCAAACTTCAATAAGCAAATCTACACAATTTTTAATCTAAAATCTCATTTACGCTAAAAAAAATGTAAATTTGAAGTCGCTTTTAAAATAAAAAAAATAATGAAAATTGCAATTGTTGGCATTACCGGATTGGTTGGTAATATTATGCTTAAGGTAATGGAAGAAAGAGGTTTTAGCACCATCGAACTTTTAGCAGTAGCTTCTCCAGCTTCAGTGGGTAAAAAAATAAAATATCTGAACAAAGAATATACTGTGATTTCTGTAGAAGAGGCACTTTTACAAAAGCCCGATATGGCCATTTTTTCTGCCGGTTCGGATGCATCCTTACAATATGCACCTCAATTTGCTAAAATAGGATGCTTTGTCATTGATAATTCTTCAGCCTGGCGAATGAATGCAGAAGTTCCATTAGTAGTTCCAGAAATAAATGCACATACCATTACACCAACAAGCAGAATTATTGCCAATCCCAACTGTTCGACCATACAAATGGTAATGGCCCTGGCTCCGCTTCACCAGGCCTATTCAATCAAGAGATTGGTCATTTCAACTTATCAATCGGTTACAGGTACCGGAGTAAAAGCAGTGAGACAGCTGGAAAACGAAACCAAAGGGATACTCACTGAAATGGCTTACCCTTATTCGATTCATAGAAACCTTTTCCCACACGGAGGCAGTTTTTTAGCAAATGGCTATACTTCAGAAGAACAAAAACTTGTAGAAGAAACACGTAAAATCCTGGAAGATGATAGTCTGAGAATTACAGCTACCGTTGTAAGAGTTCCTGTTACAGGGGGACATTCAATTGCAGTAAATGTTGAATTTGAACATGACTTTATGCTCGAAAATGTGAGAAAATTACTCGCTGAGATGCCTGGAATACTGGTATTGGATGATGTTAAAAAAAACATCTACCCCATGCCTATTCTTTCTGAAGGCAAAGACGAAGTTTTGGTTGGTAGAATCCGCCGCGATGAATCCAACCCCAATACATTGAATTTATGGATAGTGGCTGACAATCTCCGTAAAGGTGCCGCTACCAATGCTGTTCAAATTGCACAGTATTTGATTGAAAAAGGATTGGTAAAATAAACAGCTATTGGATATTACTCTTTTACAAACTTTAACATCCTTTTTCCTTTATTGGTCGTCAAAGTAATAAAATACATGCCTTTTGCTAAACAGCTTACATCAATCTTTTCTGAATTATTCACTGAACTATGAATAGAAAGCATTCCTCTGGCATCGAATATATCCATAAAATCAATACTTTCTTTTTTAGATTGAAGCTTTATTTTTAAATAATCTGATACAGGATTTGGAAAGAGTATTAAACCTTTATTATTTTCATTTTCTTGAATATAATTGGCATCGGGAACTTGGACCAATAAATAAAATACAGGGCTGTCGTCTAACCCATCATTGACTTTTACTGCAACATATATACTGTCTTTATCATTATGGATGGGTGTAATTATATTTCCATTCAGGTTATAATCACTACCATTCATCACTTTTACTTTAAATCCTGCAGGATAGGTATGATAAAAATCATTCACAAAGAGCATATTGGGAACAATTGCCAGAGAGGAAAAATATGAAATAATTATTGGAATCTGTCCGGTAA
This sequence comes from uncultured Bacteroides sp., assembly GCA_964496885.1. Classification (GTDB taxonomy): domain Bacteria; phylum Bacteroidota; class Bacteroidia; order Bacteroidales; family JACABE01; genus JACABE01. The sequence continues at coordinate 47,894 of CAZCBG010000006.1, forward strand.
TCAATGGTGGTGGAACAGTATCCTCACTATAAGCCCTGAAATAGTCAATATTATAATAAGAAGGGAAAAAGGAAGTAGTGTCAGGTGAACCATCCATGGTTCCTACTTCACATGTAAATATGGCATTCATATTCACGTGAGGAATATGCCTCGATCGTGTAATTCGGGTATAAAAATCTTCTATAATTTCGTTATTGTTGACATACCATGCTAATTCATTTTGTTTCCATTTCACACCAAAAGTATATTCTTTTTGGGCGAAAGTAGAATCGATGCTATAAGTATGATAAATACTCTGCAGGCTGTTGCTGATAGTGTCCAGGTCTTTCCAGTGCAAGGTCATTTGAGCATTATTGGAGGTGCTCCCCTGAATTTCAAACACATCTATTTCACAGGCATCAGGGCCATATAACCAGAAACCAGCATTGAGTCCTTTGTTGGCAGGAATTTTAACTTTGCTCTCAAAATAGCCGTATTTAAAATTACGGTTTGAATAAATCATACCTGAAGTATAATCAAAATGTTTATAGTAAGGAATATAATTCCCCATAGCATCCCAATTCATGACCATGCCAGTTAAGCTATCGTCATCTGTTTTAATCGTAAGATGTGATCCGTCAAAAACAAAATTTTGACCGTTGGTATTGTAATGCAGGCCATGCGTCCATCGTCCCCATGGAAATTGATTGCTCCATTTCTGAGCATTCAGACCAAGCGAATCAAACTCATCGGCAAAAACAAGCCTCCAGTTGACTTTGTAAGCTTTATCTGCAGCACTGCCTTGAGCATAAATACCATTCACAGTATTTATAAAAAAGAAGCTGACAAACAGATATTTAAGGACTTTTTTCATAAATATATTTTTCTAAAACAGTGTTTTTCTAAACACAAAAGTACGGTAATAAATCTATAAACCATAAACATTTAAAAAATAAAATCTATAACAAGCTATTTGATTTGCAAATTTCATTTTTGTCTTTCAATTAAATATCTATCCTGCTCAATTATATACTGATTCGGTGTATTCCCTTGGAATAATCTTTAAATATAATGTCAAGTAATGCCTGATAGTCTTCTGCTTTGTTCACAAAATCAATCGTATTTGCATCAATGATCAGCACTCTGGTTTCGGGTAAATGTTTAATGTATTCAAAATAGCCCGCCTGAATTTTCTCGAGGTACTCATCTTTGATATCCTGCTCATATAAACGACCACGATGTTTGATATTGTTCTTTAAACGGTCAATGTTCACGTATAGATATACCAATAGCTCAGGTTTTGGTAATGTTGGGTTAATGATATTGAAAAGTTTTGAATATAGGGAGTATTCATCTTGCGGAAGATTTTTCTGGGCAAAAATCAAAGATTTGTCGATAAAATAATCTGCAATCACAAAATTTTTAAATAAATCCTGGGTAATCAGCTGGGTTTTCAATTGCTGGTATCTTTCGGCCAGGAATGACAATTCAAGAGGAAAAGCATATTTGTCGGGTTCTTTGTAAAATTTAGGCAAGAACGAATTTTCTTCAAACTGTTCAAGTATCAGGGTGGCATTATACTGATCAGCAATCTTAGTGGCAAGTGATGTTTTCCCAGCGCCAATATTGCCTTCTATCACAATGTAGTTGTATGGAGTCATGAAATAATAAATGATGAATAAAAAATATAAAATATAACCTTATTTATTAAAAAATCTCTACCCTAAAAAAATGTAAATCAAACACTCAATAACCCAATAACTAATCACCTAACTTCACAACCTCAAGCGTATCATTACATTCATTCAACAGTTCATTCACTGTTTTATTAAATATGGGATGATGTAAATCTGAAGCAATTTCGTTGAGTGGCATCAGTGTAAATTTACGTTCCTGAAGCAAAGGATGGGGTATTTTCAAAAGCTGTTCATTGATAATTTCGTCGTTAAAAAATAAAATATCAATATCAATGTTCCTTGAGCTGTAATTGACTGTATTTTTACGCACTCTTCCTAGTAGCAATTCAATATTCAATAAATTCTGAAGCAAATCTTCAGCAGAAAGGGCTGTTTCAATCATAATTACCTGATTCACAAATTTTTTATCATCCTCAAAACCCCAGGGTGCCGATTCAAATAAAGAAGACTGTTTGATTACTTTTCCACAACTGGAATGAATAAAAGCAATCGCTTTTGCAATAACAGCCAATCTATCACCAACATTACCACCCAAAAGCAAATATGCTGTATTCATTTTTATTTTTTAAAAATATTGGGTAAAATTAAAGATTAATATTAAAAAAACAGCAATATTCGAAACAAAAGCTATTAAAAGTTTTTTATAGATGGATTATCGTTTTATTCAGCAGTTTTATCGAAATTACTTTGAAAATATGTAATAAAAATCGTAAACTTGCTGAAAAATTATAACAATTTAAACTTAAATAAAATGAAACAATTTTTTAAATTTATGTTCGCCTCCATGTTAGGTACTTTTCTAACATTTTTAGTATTTTTCTTCCTAATGATTGGAATTTTGGTGTCCATGATTTCTTTTTCAAGTAAAGAAGAAGTTAAAATTTCAGAAAAATCAGTTCTTCACATCAAGCTTGAAGGCTCAATAACAGACCGATCCTCAAATAATCCATTTCAGGAATTTAATTTCAGCACCATGAAAAGCAATAAAGAGCTTGGTTTAAATGACATACTATTAAATCTTAAAAAAGCAAAAACCGATCCTAATATAAAAGGAATATACCTGGATTTAGGAAATATTTCGGTTGGGATTTCACTTTTAGAAGAAATCAGAAACGGCTTAATTGATTTTAAAAAATCCGGCAAATTTATATTAAGTTACAGCGAATCCTATTCACAAAAAGCTTATTATCTGGCATCTGTAGCTGATAAAATATATTTGAACAAAGAAGGTAGCATCGATTTTCATGGACTGGCTGCAGAAATAATGTTTTTTAAAGGGCTGATGCAAAAATTAGATGTAGATATGCAAATTATCCGTCATGGGAAATTTAAAAGCGCAGTAGAACCCTTTTTGTTGGACAAAATGAGTGATCCTAACCGTGAACAAACCCGTTTGTTCATTGGAAGTATTTGGAATCATATTGTGAATGGCATTTCCGATTCAAGAAAAATAAGCTTAACTGAATTAAAAAATATTGCAGATAGTTTGTTAGTTCAATCGGCAGAAGATGCACTCAGATATAAATTTGTAGATGAGCTGGTTTATAAAGATCAGGTGATAGATGCATTGAGAAAAAAATTAGCATTGGTTGACAATGATGAAATTGATTATATTACACTTTCTAAATATGCAGATGTAAAAATTACTGATAGTAAAATAAAGTTTTCTAAAAACAGAATAGCAATTGTTTATGCTATAGGAGCAATAGAAGGTGGGAAAGGTAACGACCAAACCATTGGTTCCGAAAGAATATCCGAAGCAATTCGCGATGCAAGAACTGATAAAGCTGTTAAAGCTATCGTATTAAGAGTAAACTCTCCGGGTGGTGACGCCTTGGCTTCAGAAGTAATCTGGAGAGAAGTAATGCTTGCCAAAAAAGCAAAACCCGTTGTTGTTTCGATGGGTGATTATGCTGCTTCAGGTGGATATTATATTGCCTGTGCTGCTGATAAAATTATTGCCAATCCTACAACTATAACAGGTTCAATTGGTGTTTTTGGTATGATTCCTAACCTTCAAAAAATGTTTAGCAATAAACTGGGTATTACCTTCGACACAGTTTTAACCAACAAAAATGCTGCAGCTATCTCAGGAAACAGGCCTTTGAGCAGTTTTCAGGAAAAACAAATACTCAATCAGATTGAACGAATTTATGGTGTTTTTATAACCCATGTTGCTGAAGGTAGAAAAATGACAATTGCACAAATTGACAACATTGGACAAGGCAGAGTATGGAGTGGCGTTGATGCCAAAAGAATTGGTTTAGTGGATGATTTTGGAGGTATGGACAAAGCCATTGAAGAAGCCGCTAAATTAGCAAAACTTACCGAATACAAAGTAGTTGATTATCCTAAACAAAAGGAATTTATCCAACAGCTTATTGAAGAATTCTCAGGTGATAATGCTTCAACAAAGGCATTACAAAAAGAATTGGGAGAAAACTTCGTCTATTACCAAACATTGAAATCAGTTACTTTAATGAAAGGTGTTCAGGCAAGATTACCTTATGTAATAAGTCTTGATTAAAAAGATTTTAAAATTTATAAAAAAGGAGATTTGTAAAAACAGATCTCTTTTTTTATGTAAAGAAAACAAAAGTGCAGAATAATCAAATACAACGGCTGATAGATGAATCATTAAAATATATTGCAAACTATAGCTGGATTATTGGAAAAACGTAAATTTACTAAAATCTTAATTGTTAAAACTTATTGACAATATTATACAAAAAATTAATAAAAAGAAATTTAAAATACTATCTTTGTCAAAGTCAATCATCAAAAAAATAATTTATATGAAGAAATTAATTACTATTATGTTGCTAATTAATATATTAATTAGTGTAAATGCGCAAAATGCTGATAAAAAATGGGGCATTGGCGTTTTAGTTGGGAAAAACGAATACAATGGCGATTTAGGAAATGACTTCTTCCAATTCAGTAAGGATTTCAATGGGTTTGGAAGTATATCATTAAGCCGTTACATCAGCAAATCTTTTGACGTAAGTATACAAGGAACATTTGGAAATTATGGTTATAACAAAAACAATTTACTTAAATTCAAGGGGCGAAAAACTGATGGATTCTTATTACTCGATTATAAATTAAACAACGGTTATATGTTTAAGGAAAATGCATTACTTGCACCTTATTTAGCTGCAGGAGGTGGAATGGACAGAACCTGGAATTATAATGGAGCAGGCAGTACAATTAAAGTTGGATATGATTTACTTTTTACCATGGGTGGAGGTTTAAAATGCAATTTAAATAATTGGATTGCTTTACAATATCAGCTTTTATATAGTTTTACAAATAAAGATGATAAGGATTTTATTGTATCTAAAAAAAATGATAATTTTATCGAACAATCAGTTGGATTGGTATTTAGTTTTGGTTTAAATAAAGACTCAGATAAAGATGGCATTCCTGACAAATTAGACAAATGTCCAAATACTCCGATGGGTGTAAAAGTTGATATCAATGGATGTCCTCTCGATACCGACGGAGATGGCATTGCTGACTATTTGGACAAATGCCCGGGCATTGCAGGTATTGCTGCATTTCAGGGTTGCCCCGATTCCGATGGTGATGGTGTAACGGATGCAGAAGATAAATGCCCGAATACTCCGGCTAATGTTAAAGTAGATGCCAGTGGTTGCCCCCTAGATACTGACGGTGATGGTATACCTGATTACCTGGATAAATGCCCCTCAGTAAAAGGAATAGCAGCATTCAATGGCTGCCCTGACACAGATGGAGATGGTATACCAGATGCTGAAGACAGATGCCCTAACGAAAAAGGTAGTAAAGAATTAAAAGGCTGTCCTGACAGAGATAATGATGGTGTAGCAGACATTGATGATAAATGCCCCGATGTTCCTGGTTTAAAAGAAAACAAAGGCTGCCCTGAAGTGAAAGCTGCAGTGAAGGAAATATTTAAAAAAGCTTTACAGGGCATTCAGTTTGAAACAGGTAAGGATGTAATTCTCAAACCATCATTTCCTATTCTTGATCAGATAGTTAAAGCTATGAAAGAAAACCCCAGCTATAAATTGAAAATTAACGGACATACTGATAATGTTGGAGACGCCGTAAAAAACAAAAATTTATCTGAAAAAAGAGCTGCTTCTGTTAAAAACTATTTACTAAAAAATGGGGTTGAAGAAATAAGAATGGAAACAGCTGGTTATGGAGATACGATGCCGGTTGCAGACAATAAAACAAAGGATGGACAAAAACAAAACCGTCGGGTTGAATTTATTGTTGAATTTTAAATATTTTAAACCTTTTTAATTGATAAGCTTGTACCTTTTTAAAAGATGGTACAAGCTTTTTTTATAATAAACCATGACATTTTGTCATACTTCCAGAAAAATGTAGTATTTTTATAGCCTGATTTTTAAATCATAATTAATGATTAATAAATTGTGAATCAATGAAAATGAATATTCAATCCATTAAGCAGCGCTTTGACATTATCGGTAATTCACCCTTACTTGACAGAGCCATAGATATAGCTTGCCAGGTTGCTCCTACTGATATAACAGTATTGATTACCGGAGAAAGTGGCGTTGGAAAAGAAGTATTCCCGAAAATTATTCATCAGTTAAGTGCCCGTAAACATGGTCCATATATTGCAATCAACTGTGGAGCTATCCCCGAAGGAACCATAGATTCAGAATTATTCGGCCACGAAAAAGGTTCGTTTACCGATGCCCATGAAGCCCGTAAAGGATATTTTGAAGTAGCTAACAATGGCACCATTTTTTTAGACGAAGTTGCAGAATTACCGCTTTCTACTCAGGTTCGTTTACTCAGAGTGCTTGAATCTGGTGAATTTATGAAAGTAGGCTCTTCTAAATCTGTTAAAACCAATGTGAGAGTGGTAGCAGCAACCAATGTGGAAATTTTGGATGCAATTCAAAAAGGTAAATTCAGAGAAGATTTATATTATAGACTTAATTCTGTCCCAATTGCAGTTCCTTCGTTAAAGGAAAGAAAACAGGATATTGATTTATTATTCAGACGATTTGCTTCTGATTTTGCCGAAAAATACCACATGCCTTCGTTACAACTTACAGAGCAGGCTCGTCAATATCTTATCAACTATCATTGGCAAGGCAATGTTCGCCAACTGAAAAATATTACGGAACAAATATCTATCATTGAACGAGATAGAGATATTACTTTAGAAACGCTTATTAACTATTTACCTGAAAGCAACCGTCGCGAACTTCCGGTTCTGCTTGATAAATCTGATACTTCACAAAGTTTTTCTGAAAGAGAACTCTTGTATAAAGTGCTTTTCGATATGAAACAGGATATCCATGATCTTAAAAAAATCATTGCTGATATTATGCAGACAAATGGAATTAACGCAACTATTAATCAAAAGAATAATACAATTATCAACAAATACCGTCAGGATTTCGATACCTTTATTGATGAAGAAAAAGAATTTGAAGTTCAACCAAATTATACTGAAAATGCTATTCAACAACCATCAAAGAATATCGTAGAAGCTGAAGAAATATTATCTTTACAAAAAAAAGAAATGGACTTGATTAAAAAAGCAGTTGAAAAATATAAAGGGAAAAGAAAAAAGGCTGCTGCCGAATTAGGCATCTCTGAAAGAACACTTTACCGAAAACTAAAAGAATTTGACATTAATATTTAATCCGATTGGTATTCAACAACTTATTATATTAAAATGAATAAACTTTTAAAAATATTCTCAATCCTTTTTTTTACATCACTTTTCAGTGGATGTGGTGTATACTCATTCACAGGTGCATCCATATCTCCTGAAGCAAAATCTATTTCAATTCTTCAATTCCAGAATATTGCACCATTGGTTCAACCTACACTCAGTCAATCATTAACACTTGCGTTGCGAGATAAATTTGCTGCTCAAACCAATTTAAACCTGGTTAAAACCAATGGAGATTTGAATATTGAAGGTGAAATCACAGATTATACAGTTACGGCTGTTTCTGTTCAAGCTAACCAACAGGCGGCATTAAACAGGTTAAGCATTACAATAAAAGTGAAATTTACTAATACCAAGGATGAAAAGCAAGATTTTGAATCTTCATTTTCAAGATACAGAGATTATAACAGTCAACTTAATCTTTCAACGGTTGAAAGTGGCTTAATCGATGAAATCAATAAAGAACTGGTTGAGGATATTTTTAATAAATCAGTAGTTAACTGGTAAGTTAAAAAACATAGTATTCATTTAAATACTCATTATATAATAATTTTTTAAAACCCTAACTACCATAAGTACTTCAGCTTCCAACAGGCTGGAATTCACTTAAAAATAGATTATGACAAAAGAAAATTACATTACTTATTTACTTTCGCCTGATACCTTAAACAAAGAAAGTCTTAAGGAAATTAAGGAATTAACTGCAAAATTCCCCTATTGCCAAACAGCTCAGTTGTTGTTATGCTTGAATCTGCTTCAAATCCATAGCAATGATTTTGACAAACAGCTTGCTTTAGCAGCAGCATGCTTGCCCAACCGCAAAATTTTAAAAACCTTAATTGACTCTTTTTCATCAACACAAGCTTTTCAGTTGGAAGATAAAACTTTAAAAAAAACAAAACCTACTCCATTAGTTGAAAAGAAGACGGTTTCTCCAACATTAAAAAAAGAAAAAGAAATCATCATTGATAAATTCATAAAAGAAAACCCTAAAATCAGCAAACCACCTCCCTTGAAAGATTATTCGCCCGATATCGAAAAAAACAGTCTTGCGGAAAATGATGATATTGTGAGCGAAACATTGGCTTTGGTATATGAAAAACAGGGGTATTACAAAAAGGCAATAAAAATTTATGAAAAATTAAGTTTGGAAAATCCCGAAAAAAGTAGTTCCTTTGCAACTCGAATTGAAAAATTGAAAAATATTAGTAATCAACAATAAAAATAAATAATAATGGGACTTTACTTTTTTATCTCAGTATTGATACTTATTACGTGTATCTTAATAGCCTTAATCGTTTTGGTTCAAAATTCAAAAGGTGGCGGTCTGGCATCTAACTTTGCCTCATCTAATCAGATTATGGGTGTTAGAAAAACAGCCGATTTTTTAGAAAGAGCTACTTGGACATTAGCAGTTGTATTGCTTTTCTTAAGTTTGGTTTCTGTGTTTGCTATTCCTCGCAACAATCAGGAAGGTGCTGTAAAAACAGAATTATCTACTGACAATGCTACTGCTCCAGTAAATGCAGCTACTAAAGCACCTGCCCAACAGCAACCAGCTCAACAACAACCAGCTGAAGGAACTCCTGCTAAATAAGCCATCAATTAAAAACATTTAAAATGTCAGAGTGTATTCATTTCTGACATTTTTTTTGAGAAAAAATATGGAAATCAGACATTTTGTCAGCATTTTAGCTATAAAAAAGTGTGGCATAAAAAATGATAATAAGATTCCATCAACTAAAAAATATTGTAATCATATTGTATAACAAATAAAATCATAAAAGATTATGTCAAAATTAAACATTAAACCATTAGCAGACAGAGTCATTATTGAAGCTGCCGCTGCTGAACAAAAAACATCAGGTGGAATTATCATCCCTGATACAGCAAAAGAAAAACCACAAAAAGGTATTATTGTTGCTGTTGGCAACGGAAAAAAAGATGAACCAATGACTGTAAAAGTTGGAGATAATGTATTATATGGTAAATATGCAGGTACCGAAATTACCATTGATGGTAAAGAATACCTTATTATGAAAGAAGCTGATATTTACGCAATCGTTTAATTAATAAAATTTATTAACCTTTAAAATATTTAAGATTATGGCAAAAGATATAATTTTCAATTGGGAAGCACGCGAATCATTAAAAAAAGGCGTGGATGCATTATCAAATGCAGTAAAAGTAACCCTTGGACCTAAGGGTCGCAATGTAATTATTGATAAAAAATTCGGCTCCCCTGTAATTACCAAAGATGGCGTTACTGTTGCAAAAGAAATTGAATTAAAAGATACCGTTGAAAACATGGGTGCTCAAATGGTAAAAGAAGTAGCTTCTAAAACTGCTGACTTAGCAGGAGATGGCACAACTACCGCTACTGTCCTGGCTCAGTCTATCATCACTACTGGTTTAAAGAATGTAACTGCCGGTGCCAATCCTATGGATTTGAAACGAGGTATTGATAAAGCTGTTGTTGCTGTTGTAGCTGACCTTAAAAAACAGTCAAAATCAATTGGCGACAGCAACGAAAAAATAGAACAAGTTGCAACAATTTCAGCCAACAACGATTCTTTTATCGGAAAAATGATTGCTGAAGCAATGAGTAAAGTTAAAAAAGAAGGTGTTATCACGATTGAAGAAGCAAAAGGTATCGAAACAACTGTAAAAGTTGTAGAAGGTATGCAATTCGACAGAGGTTATATTTCTCCTTATTTTGTTACGGATACCGATAAAATGGAAACCGTTTTCGAAATGCCATATATTCTTATCTACGACAAGAAAATTTCTAATATGAAAGATTTTCTTCCTATTTTAGAAAAAGTGGTACAAACAAGTCGTCCTTTACTAATCGTTGCCGAAGATGTAGATGGTGAAGCATTGGCTACTTTGGTTGTAAATCGTTTGAGAGGTAGCTTGAAAATTGCTGCCGTTAAAGCTCCTGGTTTTGGCGACAGACGCAAAGAAATGCTGGAAGACATTGCTATCTTAACTGGTGGTATTGTTATTTCTGAAGAAAAAGGTTACAAACTGGAAGATGCTGACTTATCTTACTTGGGACAAGCCGAAAAAATTACAGTTGACAAAGACAATACAACCATCGTTAGCGGAAAAGGTGAAAAATCAAACATCGAATCACGCATCAATCAGATTAAAGTTCAGGTTGAAAAAACTACTTCTGATTACGATCGTGAAAAACTTCAGGAACGTTTGGCTAAATTAGCGGGTGGTGTTGCTGTTATTTACGTGGGTGCTGCCAGCGAAATAGAAATGAAAGAAAAGAAAGACCGTTTTGATGATGCTTTACATGCTACCCGTGCAGCTATCGAAGAAGGTATCATCCCTGGTGGTGGCATCGGTTATATCAGAGCCATTGCTGCGATTGCCAAATTAAAAGGCGATAACGAAGACGAAAATACAGGTATTGCAATTATCTTAAGAGCATTGGAAGAACCATTGCGTCAGATTGTTGCCAATGCAGGCCTCGAAGGTTCTGTAGTAGTTCAGAAAGTAAAAGAAGGTAAAGGCGATTTTGGTTTCAATGCCAGAACCGATGTTTACGAAAACTTATATGCATCAGGTGTTATTGACCCAACTAAAGTAGCAAGAATTGCATTGGAAAATGCAGCCTCTATTTCAGGTATGTTGTTGACAACCGAATGTGTGTTAGCTGACATCAAAGAAGAAACCCCTGCACCTCCAATGGGTGGTGGAATGCCAGGTGGTATGGGTGGAATGTACTAAGCAACTTCCATATAAATATATTCAAAAGCTCCGTTCATTATTTGACGGAGCTTTTTTTATGAAAATTTGCTAAAAAACCGTAATTTTACTCCCTTTAATAACACCTATACATCTATGATAAATCCTGAGTCGGCTAAGCTGGAATGCATTGTTTTACATAAAATCGGCAACAAACTCAATGATGAAGGCATTCGGTTTTCCAAATCCCCTCTCCTGCCTGATACTGAAATTACTGATTTATTGCTCAAATATTTCTTTTCACCTTTCAAACAAAATGAGTATTACAATCTATATCACGACTCCGATATTAAATTAAATGAAATCTATAGTTATGTCAGTGCCATTTTTGCCGATTCTCAGGAATTGTATGAACAATCGGTAAATATTGCCAAACATTTATACGAGCAATCGGTACATCCCAAGATTAAAAGCGGAGAAATCTATGTTGTTTATATTAAAGATTGTTTATTAGATGGGGAAAACATGGAGGCTGTGGGTATTTTTAAATCAGAAACCCGCGATACTTATCTTAAAGTTTATCCGAGTGGCGATGGTTATGAGGTTGACAGCGATGCTGGCATTAATATCAACAAACTGGACAAAGGCTGTCTGATATTCAATACCGAGTCTGAAAAAGGCTATGTAGTGGCTGTAATAGACAACCTCAGCAAAGGTAGTGAAGCTCAATACTGGATGGATAATTTTCTGCACATCAGAAATCGTGAAGACGAATACTTCCATACACGAAATGTATTGAATTTATGCAAAAGTTTTGTAGTAAAAAATTTACCTCAGGAATATGATGTAAGCAAAGCTGATCAGGCTGATATGCTCAACAACAGCCTCCAATTTTTTAAAGAAAATGAAAATTTTAGTTTTGATGATTTTACTGAGAATGTTATGAAACAACCTCAGATTATAGAAACTTTTAAGCAATACAAGCAAAACTACGAAGAAGAAAATGACCTTCGTATTGCCGACGGTTTCGACATTTCAGAAGCAGCCGTAAAAAAGCAAAGTGCTTCCATGAAAAGCATTATCAAACTCGACAAAAACTTTCACATCTATATCCATGGCAAACGCGAAATGATAGAGAAAGGTTTTGACGAAAGCACAGGCATGCACTTTTATAAATTATTCTATAAAGAAGAAAACTAATTGTTTTTTAATAAATGTTTTAAGTAAATCTTCTATTCAGGAAATGCGAATAATCAGGTTCATAAAATGAAAAACTGCTTATGAATACCTAATTGAAAATAGCTTGGAATTTTATATTGAATAATGCTTATCTGCACTTTTAAAAGCTATTTCTCCAATAACTCAAGACATTTTAAGTACTCAAGGCTTTCCAAGTTCTTATTACTGTTTTTCATAAAAAGGAATCACATACATCCTGAATACAGACAAAGCGATTATACAAACCAATGAATTAGCCAAAAAGATAGCCGAAATGCTAACATATTGAGCAATGAGTCCTGCTATAATCATGCCAGTTCCCATTCCAATATCCACTGCAGTATACAAGGTAGAATTGGCTGAACCTCTGTGTTTAATATCGGCAAGAAGATTCACCATCGACTGAAAAGTAGGGAATACAACGCCAATACCAAACCCAATAATAAGTGCCGACAAATAAAACTCCAAAGCATTTTGTACCATCGAGAGCAATGGAAAAGCAATGATGAGTAATAACAGGCAAAAAGTAATTATTCTTTTCGGTCCTTTCTGATCGAATACTTTACCGGCAACTAAACGTGAACAAACAATTCCGATTGAAAAGATCAGAAAAAAAAGAGAAGTATTTTGTATCCCCAGCTCACGACCATATAGGGCAATAAAAGAGAGCAAACCACCATAAGTTACCATGACGATTAATACATTTACTGAAGGGAGTATTGATTTTTTATGAAAAAGGTACTTCCAGTCAAATTCAGTTCGCTTCTTAACCAGAAATCTTTTACGAAGCTGAATCGCATAAGCAGCAGTCAGACTTGCCAGGCTGATAAAAAGGCCAGAAACAAACATGGCCATATAGCCCCAGTGATGACTGATAAATAATCCAATGATGGGCCCAACCGACATCCCTAATGTAGTAGACATTCCGAAATACCCCAGCCCTTCGCCTCTCTTAGGAGCCGGAATGGTATCAATAGCAACAGCGGAAGCCGAAATAGTTGAAAAACCCCAGCTGAGTCCTTGAGCAAACCGCAACAAAATTAATGCAGTAATGCTTATGGCAACTAGATACCCGACAAATAATAACGAATAAACGACCAATGCCAATAGGAACACCATTCGGTGACTATATTTATCAAGGGTGAAACCGGAAAAAGGACGGATTAACACGGAAGCAAGGGTATATGCAGCAACTACCAATCCGACCTGCGACTTGGTAGCGTGCAATTCACTTACCAGATATATCGGTAAAGCCGAAATAACAGCATAATAAGTAATATACATTAAAAAGTTTGAAACAATCAAGAGTACAAAATCCTTATTCCATATCCTTTCTATCATTTGCCCTTATCAATTTATAATTTTCAGACAAAGGTATTCAAAATAGTCTTTTAATAAACTTAGCTAACATTATTAATCTAAAAAGGTCTTGGTTCCGGCATAGGAGGTCTATTGTCGAAAATCAATCGTTGTTCATCGTCTAACACTTTACGGATGTCCTGATCATGTGCAGCCTGTAATTTAGCAAGTTGAACTTTAACTCTTGCAATTTCGTCAATTTGTTTTTCAATAGCCTGCATATCTGGCACTTTAACAGTAGATATTGTATGGAGTCTGGCTTCTTTTTCCCTTACATTATTTTCTAATGGAAATTTAGCTTGAGCCACATTTATTTGAAGTTTGTGGATACTTTCCGATTGTTCCTTTGTTAAATTCGGAATACCGGGAAGCACAGGAGGAGGTGGTGGTGGCAAGGGTGGAAGGTTATTAAAATCGCCTTCATGCTGCATTTGGTTTGGCAAAGATTGAATGCCAGGATGTGAAGGTTTGTTCTTCGTTTCCTGTGCAAATAAAGCAAGTTGTAATCCCATAACAATGATTGTGATGGCTGCTACGATTTGTTTTGTTTTCATTTGTTTATATTTTATTAAATTATTGAAATAGGTATAGTTATAATATTTAAGTTAATAAATTGTATCCAAGTTTCGCCAATAGCCTGTCCCGATCTATCGGGAGAATGTCCATGATATATTCATCTCGGTTGTTGTTCTTTAGAACATGGACATTTCATGATTATAAATTTTAATTGTTTAAATATTCCTTTTAATTATAAACTCTAAGTATTCTAAGTACTTTAGGCATTCCAAGTACTCTATTTAAGGTCGTTCAGCTGGTGGCCTATGGTCGATGCTCCCCATATCTTTGAAAAGATTTTCCATCAGTTCCTGTTGATGAGAATTACAAATATGTTTCAACTCAATGACATGAAAAAAAGTAATTCTGTCAATTTCTTCATTAAGACTTCCAATATGATGAATAAAACTTTCCATTTTCGAACTATCAATTTGTTGGTCAAAAGATGAAAGAAACAATTCTTTTTTGTATTGATGCATGCTGTCCAATAAAAGATTTATCTTTCTCATTTGTTGGATTTCACTATCTTTAAATGCCAATTCTTGTTTTCCATCTAATTTTAATTCATCCACTACTAAATCAGGGATTAATTTCTCCTGACGGGCGGGTGGCCGAAACGGGTGAGGTGGCCTATGCATCCATATCATAATGAGAGTAGTTACATTTAAAACGACTAAAACAACAATGGTCCAGAACGCTGATTTTTTTTCAACAAAGTAATTCATATCCTTCTGGTATTAATTATGATTAAATGAATAATAGTCACTGCTTCTCATAAAATTATCTGACAATTCAATCAATGCAGAATTGCGACTGTTGGTATATGCATTTACCCTATGTAAGTATGAAAAGACAACCGCAACATTGATGCCAGTCAAAATAACAATAAATGCCGGCTTAAGCAGAATTTGCCAATCGAACAAAGGACGTTTTACCTTTAATCTTGCTTCAATTAAAGCCATTTGCCGGGTTTCGAAAAAAGGCATTGCTATTAGTTTCTTCTGAGCGTCAAGTAATTTCATTGTTTGCTCAGCTTTTCCGATGTAATTTTGTGTTTTCATATCCTTGTATTTATATAGACGTTTAATCTTAAAAAATCCTTCTTGTCTATTCATTTTTATAATAATGCTCCAACTGTTTTTTTAAATTAACTTTAGCCCTCGAAAGTAAAGATTCCACTGCCGATTCGCTGGTATCCATTACCTTTGAAATTTCCCGCATCGATAAATCTTCAAATTTAGAAAGTGTGATGGCAATGCGTTGATTGACAGGAATTTTATCCAAAGCTTTATACAAAACCTGCAAACTTTCCTGTGTTTCCATATCCGTTAAAGCATCTGATTCTGAATGAGCAATTTCTTTGGAATTCACATTATCCAATCGAATCAGGTTTTTAAAGAAAGCAATGCGTTTTTGAGCATTCCGTTTACGGCAAACATCCAGAGATTTATTTACAGCGATGCGATATATCCAGGTTGCTATACCCGAGTCTCCTCTGAACTTCTGATATGAGAGATAAATTTCAATAAATACTTCCTGAGCAACATCTTCAGCATCCTCGCGATTATGAAGAAATCCATAACAGGTATTTACCACCTTGTCTTTATAGGTTTCCATTAACTGACGAAATGTTAAAAGTTCATTTACAGAAAAAGTCATTGAATCAGATTTTTTGATGATATATTCATACCCTTAATTTTTCAATAAAGTCTAATATATTGGGTATTTTTAATTCGAAATACACTTATACCAAATTATTAGATGCAAAATTTATCATTACCCTTCGGCACAAAATTTGTTGTAAAGATACATTGAATTACGTATTTGCGTTAAAAATTCTTAATTCTGATTATTTTGAAGGAAATAAGCTTATTTTTGTATTAGATAAAATCTATTGGATATGAAAAAAACATTTACACTCTTAATGATATTTATAAACATTCAGCTGATTTGTTTATCCCAAATAACCGTATCTAACACCGACATGCCTGCTGTTGGTAATATGATTAATAAAAGCCTTGCGCTAACTGCAGGAACCGTTGATTACACTCTCACTGGGGCAAATTACAACTGGGATTTTTCTTTACTGACACCTGTTAGTCAATCAGTAGACACATTTGTATCAGTTATTTCTACTCCAATATTCTATTATCCCTCATTTATCACCAGTGCTGATAAAGCTTTAAAACAGCCTAATATTAATATGGTAATAGCCCAAATGAGCAATGTGTATAATTTTTACAAAACCACTACTACTGCATACAATTTAGTAGGTTATGCAGCCGAAATCAATGCTATACCCATTCCTTTAAAATACAATATTGCTGATCGTTTGTTTAAATTTCCTTTAAATTTTGGAAATATTGATTCTACTACTTCAGTTGCCACCCTGAGTGTCCCTAGTTTAGGCTATTTTAATGAGTCTAAGAAACGTAAAAACACAGTAGATGGATATGGAACATTAACTACACCTTATGGAAGTTTCGCCGTGCTAAGGGTAAAATCAGTAATTTACCAAAGAGACAGCTTAAGTTTAGATACCATCCCATTCCCTATACCAGCCATTATCAGAAATATTACTGAATATAAATGGGTCGGAAAAAACAACGGAATTCCTTTACTTGAAATTGTTGAAACAGCTTTTGGAATTATTCCCTCAATTACAACTACCATCAATTATATTGATTCTGTTAGAAACCTTTACCCTTCCAGTATTGAGAAACCAATCTACGGAAACGAAAGCATCCGAATTTTTCCAAACCCTGCAATCAATCAGTTTTCTATTGCTTATACCCTCAATAAAGCTACGGATGTTGATATCCGCCTTTTCGACCTAACAGGCAAAGAAATCAAAATTATTGAAAAAAGTTTCAAAGAAAAAGCTTCTTATCAACAAAGTTTTAATGTTCAAAATGAAAAACTAATCAAAGGCATTTATTTTATTCGTTTCCAGTTTGACAAAAATACTTATACCAGAAAACTGGTGATATTGTAATTATTCTATCATCAAATTACAACCTCTTACATCACTATGATCGAATCGGCCCAAGACCTCAAAACTTCCGTTCTCGTATAGTTTCCCAAGGTCTTGGGTAGCAATAAAACTGCATGAATACCTATTTGCCAGATCTATCACATTGATGCCTCCGGTTTTATTACAAGCCAACATCGCTTTGGGATCATTGATATCCCTTATAAGTATTTTCATCCAGGGTGTTGGAACAAATATACCGTTTCCATTAGAATAGGCCTGTGACAACAACTCGGTCATACCGTACTCGCCATGAATAGCTGGAACGCCAAAGGCTTTTTGCAGTTTAGAATGCACTTCTTCTCTTATCATCTCTTTTCGGCGCCCTTTCATTCCTCCCGTTTCAAAAATGATTGTTTCGGGTACGCTGATAGGATATTGTTCCGCCATATCCAATAATGCATAGCTTACGCCAAATAAAATTGTTTTTTGTTGAGCCGTTTTTAATTCCAGCAATTTATCTTTTAAAGCTTGATTGTCATGCAAAAAGAAACCACTATCCGGATGTCCGCTTTCATCTATCAGTTTTTTTATCATGTAAATTAAGGATGAACGCTTTTGCTCTTGATAATTAGGTAGCAGCGCCAACAGGCAATAGGCTTTAATATTTCCATAAAAATGAGAAAAGCCTTTCAAAAAGCTTTCTTCATACACCGCCAGTGATGAAACGAAATGCTTACTTTTTTGCATTCCACTTGTACCACTGCTTTCAAAATATTCTAGCGGGATTTCATCTCCACAGATTACCTTATGATTTTTAAAAAATTCGATGGGTAAAAAAGGAATTTGCTCTACAGTTTTCACCTGAAGCAGATTAATATGATTCAGATCAACAAATTGCTTGTAAATTTTGTTATTTTTGTACTGAAATTGAAATAATTCAAGGGCTGTTTCGTTAAATCTTGAAACAGATTGTTCTGAAAAAACAAAATTTTTAGTTTGATCGAAAAACATTTAAATAAAGCTAATGTTAAGTTTATAATATGTAAATTACAGTTTACAGTATTCTTTACAATAAAAATTCTAATGAATGTCAAAGATATATATTTTAACGCTATTAATGTTAATTCTCCTCCTTTTTTCTTGCAAAAAGGAGAAAGTGTATCCAGTAATTCCTGTTATTGAATACAAAGAATTTTCATACAATCCAGGCTTACAAGAAGGTAGTTTTGTTTTTAAATTTACCGACGGTGATGGAGATATTGGATTAAGACAATCTGACACTTACCCACCTTTTGACACAAACAGTATCTATTATAATAATTTCTATATTCATATTTACGAAAAAGTAAATGATACCTTCCAACCACTTACAATCTTTAATTTATCGACTCAACAAAACGATACCTTTGTCTTTAAATACAGAATACCATATATTGATCCAGTAAGTGCAAATGGGTCACTGAAAGGTGAACTTGAAACTAAATTGAATATAGGGCTAATGCTACCTTATCTCCATTCGGACACCCTACAATTTGAAGCCTATCTATTCGATCGTCAGCTTCACAAAAGCAATGTAATCAGAACACCTGATATTCGTTTTTAGAATTAAAAAAGCCGAAAAATCTCTATTCTATCTTTCGGCTTTTCAATTTATTAAAATACGTTTAATATCCAAAAATCTCTTCCTGACTCAGTTTTTTTACATTTCCGAATTTCCCCAATTCATCGAATTTCATTTCAGATTCTCTGCCCAACACGACGTAAGTTTTTGTTTTATTTTTAATGTAATTGGCATTGAATGCTTTAACATCATTTAGCGTCATTGTGGCTGTTTTTGTATAAATATCTTTACGGATATCATAGGTTTGTCCGAATTTTTGAGCATTTAAATAGTTCCAGATGATACCCATTTTAGTGATTCTCTCTGTATTTATTTTACTGATTATTGCTTCTTTAGACAAAGAAAAGGCATTTTCAGATTCAGGCATGTTGTTGAACAAGTCGTTGTATGCTTTTAGGGCATCAATTACTTTATCGTTCTGGGTTGCAATAAATCCAGTATTTATATAATATTTATCGATATCGGAGGGTGAATTGTAAGCAGAACGGGCTGTATATGCTAGGGAACGTTTTTCTCTGAGTTCCTGAAAAACAATTGCATTCATACTTCCTCCGAAATACGAATTATACAAACTCACTTCAGGTATGAGCTTTTCGTTATAAAGTCCTCCTTTTGAAATCGTTTGCAAATAAGATTGTTTGGAATCATATTGTGCAAAAAATACTTTTTCTTCGTTGGTTTCCAAAGGTGTGAATTTAACGGCCAGTGAATTCGGAACAAAACTTGCAGGTATCTTATGGTACTTTGTAAGCAAAACAGTCAAATTGGCAGGAGCCAGGTTTCCGTAATATAAAATATCATGAGAATACTGTGTTAAGCCTTTTATTTTCTGAACCAATTGTTCAGCTTTTATTGCTTTCAGATCCATTTCACTAAACATATATTTTCCGGGAGATCTATCACCATATGTAGCATAATCAACCAGAGCATTAAAATTTCGCTGTTGATTGCTTTTTGCATCTTTTCGTGATTTCAGTATATCATTGACCATATTATCCAAGGCTTTTTGATCGGGTTTGGCATCAGCAAGTATTTCTTCAACCAAACTGATTGCTTTTTCCATATTTTCGCTTAAACCGCTTATGGATACATTCATTTCATCATTGCTGGAGGATACATTAAAATTACAGGCTAATTTATAGAATTCACGATTGATTTCTGCCAATGAATGTTTGGAAGTGCCTAGATAATCAAGATATGATACTGCCAAATCCATCATTAAATCATTATTACTACCCATTTTAAAATAGTAATAAAGGCTAAATGTGTTGTTTTCAGTATTTGCCTTGTAAATCAAATTGGCTTTTCCCAACTTCTGGATAATTAAGTCTTTTTTATAATCCAAAAAAACAGGATTAATTTCTTTGACCTGATTGGCTTTAATTTTCTTTAAATAAGCTGATTCTCCATTCCGGTTGATAAAAATTGGTGTAATTGCAGGCTTTTTTACTTTTGCAATTTCCTCTGGTTTACCTTGTCGTTTATATACAATTACATAATTATTATTCAAGTATTGATTGGCAAAATCAACCAATTCTTTTTTACTCACTTTACTTAAATCACTGATATAATTCACAGTTTTTGCCCATGTTTTGCCATTTAAGAATGAACTCGAAATGGCTTCTACCCTACTTGAATTGGATTCATAGCGTTTGAGTTCTCTCAATTTTAAATTATTGAGGTTTGATTGCAACAAAGTTTCGGAGAAAAGACCATTTTTTAATGAATCGAGTTGTTGCATCAGCAGATCTTTTACTTCATCAAGGGTTTGTCCGGTTTTAGGACTGCCTGACAATATAAGGGAAGAATAATCTGCCATCTGATAAGGATATGCACCTGCATCCAAGGTTTTTTGCTTTTGTTGTATATTTACATCCATCAATCCAGCTTTTCCATTCGACAGCATTTTACTTATCAAATCAATCATCATTGCATCCTTTGAATTGGCACCGCCAAAACGCCAGGCTAATCTAACATTTTCAGATTCCAGACCAACGACTTCTTTTACAATAGGAGCTGTGATTGGGGCTTCTGGGGTAAAAACCAAGGGTTGAGGATTCCCCGACTTCAATTTACCCAGGTATTTATCAATATATTGAATGGCTTCGTCTGGATTAAAATCACCCGACATTATTACGGCCATGTTATTGGCTACGTAATATTTCCCAAAAAACTCACGGATATTTTTCATCGAAGGATTTTTTAAATGTTCTGATTCACCAAGAGTAGTTTGCGTTCCATAAGGATGATGAGGAAATAATGCGGCTAGCATTGCTTCACTTGCTCTTCGGCCATCATTGGTCAGAGACATGTTTTTCTCTTCATACACGGTTTCTAATTCTGTATGAAACAAACGAAGTACTGGATGGCTAAATCGATTGGCTTCAATAATTGCCCAGTTTTCGAGTTGATTAGAGGGAATATTTTCGATAAAAACAGTATAATCATTAGATGTAGCAGCATTGGTTCCCTGAGAGCCTATTACTTTCATCAATTTAATATATTCATTCGGGATGGCAAGTTTAGAAGCTTCATAAGATGTACTGTCAATTAAATGATATAATTCATTGCGTTTTGTCGGGTCTTTTTCTAAACGGTATATTTCAAAAAGTGATTCAATCTTTGCAATCATGGGTTCTTCTTTTGCCCAATCGGTAGTGCCAAAATCAGGTGAACCTTTAAACATCATGTGTTCAAAATAATGAGCCAGACCTGTGGTTTCTTTAGGGTCATTTTTACTACCCACTTTTACTACAATATTTGCCTGAATACGAGGGGCATCTTTGTATACAGTAAGAAAAACCTTTAACCCATTATCCAATGTATATATTCTTGCTTTGAGAGGATCTCCTGCCACAGTTTCGAATTTATAGACCTTTTGTGCTTGTATAACAAGACTGAATAACAGAATTAGACTTGTTAACAAAATAGCGTTGAATTGAAATCTTTTTTGCATTTTTTATGTATTTAAATTATTGCAAACAAAATTAATTAATTTTTTATTCTTTCCTAAACTATTTCGATGTACTTGAGATATTAAAAGCTGAGTAGTTGGTATTACAGGAGAAAAAATCATAGGTCAATAAAAATAACGAATAACTTAATAAGCCAATTTCCAATATTTTGCTAGATTTGTAGTACTTTTGTGAAAGTAAAAAATAAAGAAATGTACTTACTCATTGTAGCAGCCACATCATTAGAGATTAATCCAATTATTAAGAATTTTACTTTTGTTCAACAAAAGGAAACAAACCTTAATACTTACAAATATAGAGATTTTGATATTGATGTACTTATTACTGGAATTGGTATGGTAGCAACAGCTTTTTATATGGGAAAAACCTTAGAAACCTATAAATACGACTTAGCTATCAATGCGGGAATTGCTGGTTGTTTCGACAAGAACATTGAATTAGGTAAAGTTTTCAATATCACTGCTGATTGTTTTTCGGAGCTAGGAGCTGATAATGGAGAATATTTTCTTTCGTTAATCGATTTAAAACTCATTGAAGAAAATACATTCCCATTTAATAATATGGAACTCATCAACGAAGCTGTTTTTCAAAGCAGCATTGTAAATCAATTGCCTCTGGCAAAAGGGATTACTGTGAATACCATTCATGGCAACGAAGCCAGTATTTTAAAAGTTAAAAAACTTTACAATCCATTAACCGAAAGCATGGAAGGTGCAGCATTTATGTTTGCCTGTATGCTTCAACAAATAAAACATTTACAAATTCGATCTGTTTCCAATTATGTTGAAAAAAGAAACAAAGCTTCATGGGATATTCCATTGGCTATCATAAATTTAAACTCGATATTAATCAATATTTTAGATGAATAAAATCTCTTTAGCCTTCTCTCCCTGCCCCAACGATACATTTATTTTTGATGCCATGGTGCATCATAAAATAGATACGGAAGGTTTTGAATTTGAATATAAAATGGCAGATGTAGAAGAATTAAACCTGACAGCAATTAACAATGAAATTGATGTAAGTAAAGTGAGTTATCACGCTTACCTTCACTTAATAAACAACTATGTGTTATTAGATGCCGGAAGTGCCCTGGGCGATGATGTTGGTCCTTTGTTTATCAGCAAGAAAGTAATAAATAAAGAAGAAATAAAAAATTTAAAAGTAGCCATACCCGGCAAATATACAACAGCACATTTATTATTATCTCTCGCCTATCCTGAAATTCTCAACAAAGAAGCTATACTATTTTCTGATATCGAAGACCTAGTTTTGAACGAAACTTTTGATGCGGGTGTTATTATCCACGAAAACCGATTTACTTACCATGAAAAAGGATTACAGCTTATTGCAGATTTGGGGAAGTCATGGTTTCAACTTACAAAGCAACCAATACCCCTGGGTGGAATTGTCATCAAAAGAAATTTACCTGAAATAACGAAACAAAGTATCAATAGTATCCTCAAACGAAGCGTAGCATATGCTTTTGCAAATCCTCAGGCTTCAAAAGATTTTATTCGCTGCAACGCACAGGAAATGAAGGAGGAAGTAATGTACAAACATATCGAGCTTTATGTGAATGAATATTCTTTAGATTTGGGTATTAAAGGCAAAAAAGCTATTACGACCTTATTTGAAATGGCTGTCGATAAAAATATAATAACTAAATTTCCTCAAAAATCTTTATTTTTGTAACTCAATAAATTTAAATAAAATGATAGTAATTACAGGAGCTGCAGGATTTATCGGCAGTTGTATGATAAGCAAACTGAATGAAAATGGCATCTCTGATATTGTAATCGTGGATGATTTTTCAAATGCCGAGAAAAATAAAAATCTTGAAAAGAAAATTTTCAGCGAAAAGATACACCGAAACGATTTCTTTAAATGGATTGAAAAAAAACATTCTACAATAGATTTTATCATACATATCGGAGCCAGAACCGATACCGCTGAATTTAACGTATCAATTTTTAATGAACTCAACCTTAATTACACTAAGAAAATCTGGACAGATTGCTGCAAGTACAACATTCCATTAATTTATGCCTCTTCTGCGGCCACTTATGGTATGGGAGAATTTGGTTATTCAGATGAGCATGCCATTGTTGAAAAATTAAAACCATTGAACCCTTATGGTGAATCTAAAAATAATTTTGATAAATGGGCATTGCAGCAAACAACTCAACCACCTTTTTGGGCTGGCTTGAAGTTTTTCAATGTTTACGGTCCCAATGAATACCATAAATCGCGCATGGCTTCAGTTATCTTTCACACATTCAATCAGGTAAATGAAAAAGGCAATGTAAAACTTTTCCGCTCTCATCGCCCCGACTTTAAAGATGGTATGCAATTGCGCGATTTTGTTTATGTAAAAGATTTAGTAAGTGTAATTTACTTTTTAATGAAAAACAAACCTGCATCTGCTATCTATAATTTAGGAACCGGCACTGCACGTGCATTTTTAGATTTAGCAAAAGCAACATTTAAATCAATGAACAAACCCGAAAATATTGAATTTATTGATACACCCATAGATATTCGTGATAAATACCAATACTTTACCGAAGCAAAGATGGACAAGCTGCGAAATGCGGGATATCTGAATCCTTTCTTTTCATTAGAAGAAGGAATTAACGATTATGTCAGAAACTATCTCACACCTAATAAATACCTTTAAACTTATTGAAATTCTAATTTATTTGTAACTTCAATTTTATAAGCAAAAACAAGGCATAAAAAAAGTCCGATATAAACCGGACTTTTTTTATAGGTAATAATTAGTTATATTAAATTAGAATTCCCACAAATCGTGCTCTAAATTAAATATATTTTCTTTGATCTTATCAGCTTCTAACAACGCATCTAAACCTGTTTTGTAGGATGCAATGGTTCTGTTATAGGTATTGTCTTCTTTGATAATATAACTCTGGAAAAATCTTTTCATAAAAATGTCATCAAATGTACGCCTTTCAGCACCGTTTTTTGGATTATACAGTTCTGTTTTTGCAAATATCGGGCGAGCATCGGGGAAATAAATCCAGAACATAGGCATGAAACCAGGTTTTAATTCTCCTTTATCATCCCTATCCTGTAAAAGTGGGCAAAGGCCTAGGATTCTAGTATCCAAAACTGAACGTTGTTTATCAAAAAAACAAACTTCTTTCAGTCTTATTTGCTTAACATCTGTAGGATCAAGCCCTTTTTTTTGTATGGAGTCACGATAAACCCCTGGATTATCGACATCTTCAATCTGATTTGTATCTGTACGTTCAAAACGAGCTATCATTTCGTCATAGCTTAATGGTTTGGTAAACTCATCATTGTCATAGGCAGTTAATGAACCTTCTTTTAAACCACTCATGATAACCTGCATAAAACTTACCCTATCTCTGATAGCATCATCAGGATAATAAAATGTTTGATTCATTTTTTCTCTAAAATCAATTACTCTCCATATTTTGGTATACCAAGAAACATCAGCTTCTCTAACATAAGCATAAGGAATTGCTTTCCGTTCTTTTGAATTTGATTTATCCCATGCACCATCTCTAGGAGGACTGTCGAATACTTGAGAAAAAGCTTCGATTGTTATTCCTACATTGAAAACTAACAATACTATTAAAATTATTTTTTTCATCTGAAAATATAATTTAAATTTATGAATCTTATAAATACCCAATATTTGGATATGTTTACTTAATCGTTAAGTTGATAGATGGAAGTCTACGATTACCATCCGGAGCTTTAGCCGTAATATTTTCAAACCAGAATTTTTGTCCACGTTTTGCATTTGCAAGTACAGCAGACATTTCAGGTGTAAATTTATTACCTTTTGACAATAATTTAGGTGACAAATCGCCTCCTTTAATAGTTTGCAATGTAAAAGAAGTAACTGCAATGGTTAAATCAAAATCGAAGTCAATTAATTTGGCGATGATACCACCTGCAGACTGTAATTTTCCTTTATCAATAAATCCATCAGGAATACCAGCTATTGAAGGAACTGGATCGGGAACCCTTTTAATACGGAACTCAGATTTTCCCATTAATTTAGTTTTTCCATCAAAATCAGCATTGATAGAAATCATTGCTTTGGCACCAGCTACTCCTTTGTCAACTTTAACAATGTATTTACCATCACCTTTTTTGGTTATAGTGCCACCAGTCATAAGAGGTTTTACTTTTTCATTAGCAATACCTGGTACAGAAACTGTTACAGGATTTTCAACACCAATATAAAATACATTCATTTTATCGGCAGAAACAGTAGCACTTGCTTTAGCTACAATATATTCATTTTCGAATGAATATGACTTCATACCAAATGGTGTTTTAACATTTATTTTCCCTGTGTATTTTTTAAGTCCTTCTGAAGAAGCTGCCGCTTTATAAACAACCATACCGCTGTCACCTTTAATTGATGCACCATTTATATCAGCAGTAATAGTTGATTTTGTATCAAAAGCTCCCACAAAAATTTCGGCTTGGTACTGATCGCCTAACAATACATAATTAGAAGCAGGAATTACTTTAGCCCCGATTTTATCGAAAGTAAAATCACCAGCACTTACTGAAGAAAACAATTGATTTACGATATCAAATTCAGTATTTAAAACATCAGCAATGGTTTTATTCAAAATAGTTATTGTTGCTACCATAATAGTACGGTAAAAATTATGCATTTCCCAATTTTGCTTAGCACCATCTTTGTCTCTGTAATCTTCATTCGTTTTTAATCCTAAACTTTTATCTAATAAAGTTTTATATTCAGGATCAACCAAGTCAAGCATGTTTTTACGATATTCATTTAATTTATTTTTTAATTCTAAGGATTTACCTTTGGATCCATCCTGAGAATCTCCAATAAAATAAGTGGTTGGAGTATCATAATTATCTTTTCTTTTAAGGTTTTTCATTTCAATTTTTTTGGCTTCATCAATGGTAGTGCTTTCAGCTTTCGAAATTAACTCAAATTTCAAACCATTAATATAACTTACCAAATCTTTAGAATATTTTTTAGCTTTTTGGGCTTTGTCATAGTATTCCTTTACTTTATCAGGATTACCAATATAAGCTTTTTCAAAATTCGAATAAGTACCATCTATTTTCTTACCAAAATTAACATTAGTAGTTTCTACGCTTTCATTTACAATGATAAATGCATTGATAATTTCCACGGAAACGTTTAACGCCAAAAGGGCAGTCAATACAAGATACATCATACTAATCATTCGTTGTCGCGGAGTTTCCGGACAATTTGTTGCTCCCATATCTTACTATTTATAAATTTTTATTAAATAAATTGAATTAACTATTTGTTTCCCATGCTCATTGCTGAAAGCATATTTCCGTAAACATTATTTAATTGAGCAACTTTTTTGGTAATAGAATCAACTTCTTCCTTGTATTTAACAGTATTCTTGTAAGACTCTTCTAATTGACTTACAAATTGTTCCATATTCGTCTGTACTTTAGTGGTTGTTTCCATGTGAGCACTTGCCGACTGTAATTGTAATTCATAAATAGCATTCAATGATGCTAATTTTTCTGCTGAAGTTTTTAAAGTAGATGTATATGACTCAGAAACTTTAGCTGCATCTGTTACTGTTACCAAAGAAGCAGCAGTTTCAGAAAGATTTCTTAAACCTTTACCTAGACTGTCAATCAATTCAGGTCCGATTTTAGCATCTGCTAACATTTTGTCTAATTCCTGAGTTACACTTCCACCACTTTTCTTTTGTTTACCTTTTTTATAATCTTCTTCAAGCATACCGCCTAATTCAGGATAAACTAAACTCCAATCATATTCTACATGCAATGGTTCAAATGCCGAAAAGAAGAAAATAAGTGCTTCAGTTCCAAGACCCACTATCAGCATTTCGTTTGCACCAGTATAATGATTAATTTTAAATAAAGCTCCTAAAATTACTACTGAAGCTCCGATACCGTAAAGTTTCGCCATGAATTGTTTATAGCCTTTTCCTCTTACAATGTTATTTATACCCATGATTATTAAATAATTTAATTGATTGATTATTTGATTATTTGATTATTTTGATTGAATTTAATTGTAAACATTTGATTCTGTTTTTGGACTATCCCCTTTTTTGCGTCCTAAATAAGATTGAACGCATCTGAATCCAACATAACACTTACAAGTATCCTGAAATTCATATTGGCGAGCAGTAACCTGCATATAATATCCAATATCTTTCCAGGAACCTCCCCTTACAACTTTCCTTTTTTGAGCAGGATTGTCATTATCTTTTGCATCATAATTATAATACATATTCATATCATGCGCAAAGTTGTATGCAGATTCATCAAAAGCATCGGCACACCATTCGCTGACATTACCAGCCATATCATACAAACCAAAGTCATTTGGAGCATAATGTGCAACAACCACAGTACGAATACCACCATCGTCAACATAATTTCCACGTAAAGGTTTATAGTTTCCTAAAAAGCAGCCATTACTGTTTCTGATATAAGGGCCACCCCAAGGATACGGACTTAATGCTGCGCCACCTCTTGCAGCCCATTCCCATTCAGTCTCATTTGGTAATCTAAAATCGTTTACACTGGTTTCTCCATTGCTTTCAAGAAAACTATTCATTTCCATTGTTCTCCAATTACAAAAAGCTTTGGCTTGTTTCCAACTCACCCCAACAACAGGATAATTGTCGTACACTGGATGCCAAAAATAAGATTTTGTCATAGGTTCGTTAAAGGAATAAGTGAAATCGTGAATCCAACAAAGAGTATCAGGATATACATTGATAATTTCTTTTCTGATATAAACCGAGCGATCTTTTAAGCCTTGAGGACGATTCATTAATGATGCATTCTGAGAATTCCCTGGTTGAGAATAATCTTTTTGAGCAGCTGCCTGTAAATCAATCCAATAATAAAGATAGTTTAGTTTACGGGAATCAACTTCTTTTCTTCTGTAGAATCTTTCATGTTCGGGAAGATACATATCTTCCAACGCTTCTTTATTTTCAGGAGCATCCCATTCAATATCAGTTTTCCAATTTATAACAGGTGGGTCTATGGGCTCTCCATTATCATCCTGATCAATTAAATGATCTGCAATTCCACCTTCACCTAATCTGGTGTGAGCAATTGAATCCCTTACCCAATAAACAAATTGACGGTACTCATTATTTGTAATTTCGGTTTCATCCATGTAAAATGATTCAACGCTAACAGTTTTTGACTGATACACATTGGCATAAAAAATATCCTGATCGGCACTTCCCATCGTATAAGACCCTAATGGAATAAAAATAGTTCCGTAAGGATCGGGTTGATAAAATCTCGGTCTGTCTTGAACACCGATTAATTCTCCATTACCAGAATTACCGCAACTCGCAAGCAACAGTATAATGGCAAGATAAAAAAAGACGTTTCTCATATTAGATTTTGATTTGATATTCATAACGGTTTTTTTAATCGTTTCGTATTTTTTCGTGATTTAATTTAACGAAAATATTTACTTAATGTTACAGTCAATTTATAAATACCTTGTATTTTTATAACTTTTAACTGGATGAGGTATTTCAATTTTGAAGCAATATCTTAAGAAAATCTCATGACTACCATTGCTTTTACCTGCTCCACCTAGCTTTGAAGTAGTGATATCATAAGAATAGCCAAATTTAAAACTACCCCAATTCATACCTACTAAAACTGTAACTGCATCTTGTACTCTATAACTTAATCCTCCCCAAAACCTGTTTTCGTATTTTACCAAAGCTGAAATATCATATTGTGCTGATACAAAATCTGTTTTAATTAAAACAGAAGGGTCTAATTCAAATGAGGGATTACTCGGAAAAACATATTCATAACCACCTGTAATAAAATAAGTTCTTTTTAACGAAACGCCATACCCACTTTTAACTAAAGCATTAGGATCTTGTGATTTCCAAGAGAATCCAGTTGGTTGACTAAGGTTTAAAGCAGAAATTCCAGCATAAAATTTACCAGGTATATTATAATAGATACCGAAAGCAAAATCAGTAAAGAAATCACTTCCTTTTGTTTTACCTGAAATTAAAACAGGATCATTATCACCTAATGGATGATTTTCATCCCCGGTTCTGAACTTAGAAAAATCAATTTTTTTATCAAGAAAAGCTACTTCAGCACCAATACCTAGAAATCCACTACCTAGGTTTACCCTATAAGCATAAGCCAGGCGAAAATGAGTATTGTCTTCAAAACCAACTTTATCTTTGCTAACCACTGCACCTAAACCTCCATGCAAAAATTTAATAGGCGCATCTATTGAAAATAAAAAAGTCTGAGGTGCAGTGCTGCTACCATCAGGGTCTTTAAATCCTGCCCATTGCTGTCTTGCAAAAGTATTGAGGCAAATAGCTCCGTTACTTCCGGCATAGCCAGGATTAATAGCCATTGTATTAAACATATATTGGCTAAATTGAGCTTCCTGTTGTGCAAAAACAAAAGTATTTGCAACCAATAAAAATAGTAAAAACGTAAAAATTTTACTTCTCATAGTAAATAGATTTATGTAAAAGCTCCTAAACGAGACTGTAAAATAACAAAATATATTTTAGAACAACAAAATATTTATTGTTAAAAATCTGTTTAATTTGTTTCATTATTAATCAAGTATGTTTATAATTAACTAATTATCCGCTCATTACAATATGTTTTAAACGTAATTGATAGTGCGTTAATTTTCAATACTTTTTAGTAACGCAAAAGTAAGTAAAAATAAATTAAAATTACTTAAAATTAAAAAAGTATCATTAAAAAGAATGATTCTAAATAAAATTATTTTTCCCCATTTTAAAATACTTACTACCTTTTACGTTTTTTTACCCAAAAATGTTTCTGAAAAAAAACACTTTCTATAATTTATAAAGAGCTTATTTAAATATTTGAAAAATAAATTAGAAAAACAAATATTAAATCATTCCTATTTAACGAAATACTTACTTTATCAACATTAAAAAAGAATGTTTAGTGAAATTTTTATTTATTACCAATGAAAAGCTTCTTTATGAAACCATTTATCATGCAAACGTAAAACCTGTTCGATAATGTCTCTTACACAACCTTCACCACCTTTGGCGTCGGAAATATAATCGGCTATCGATTTTATTTCCATAGCTGCATCAGCCGGACAGCAAGCTACTCCGACATTTAACATAATCTCGTAATCAGGTATATCATCCCCCATATAAATCACCTGAGACTTATCTAAATTATTATCGATAAGGTATTTATTAAATGTTTCGATTTTATTTTCTATGCCAAGGAAAACATCCTTTACACCTAAACTTTCCATTCTTTGAATCATTGATATTGATTTC
Organism: uncultured Bacteroides sp.; assembly: GCA_964496885.1. GTDB lineage: Bacteria > Bacteroidota > Bacteroidia > Bacteroidales > JACABE01 > JACABE01. Next base: position 79,037 of record CAZCBG010000006.1, read on the forward strand.
CCACCAGATATGATGCAAATCTTATAATCCTTTTTAACAGCATATTGCAATGCATACCCATCTTTTACATTTGAAGTCCGAAGTTGTTCATTTTCATTGATAACCAATACTTTACCATCTGTTAACACACCATCGTAATCGAAAATAAAGGTGGTAATCGCAAGTAATTTTTCTTTATAATTTGACATGATTTATTTTATAATGAGTGATAGTGTTTAACAATATAATCACTGATAAGTTTATAAATTGCCTGGAATTCAGAATGATTTGTCAAAATTTGCAAATGTTCCTCCATTACTGCTGCATCATTACGTCTGGCAGGGCCGGTAAGGGCTAGATCAGGTTGGAGTATTTGTGTTTTTTCGGCAGTTCTAAGAATTAGGGGTTGTAAAAGTTCGAAAGATAAATGATTTTCTGTCAACAGCTGATATGCAATCAAATGCATATAACTGCTAAAGTTACATGCAAACACTGCAGAGATATGCAGCATTTTTCTTTGAGCTGAAGTTATCATTTGAACATTTTTAGAAAGTTTCTCGCCCAATTCAATCAATAAACGAGCATTCTCTGTTAAATTTGCTTCTATACAAACGGGTATTTTATCAAAAGAAATAATATCGGTTTTTGAAAAAGTTTGTAAGGGATAAAAAACTCCATAATTAGAAGAAACAGATTTTAGAACTTCCATTTCAATAGTACCTGCGGTATGAACCACTAATTTATCATTCATGTGAAAGCTTTTTAGTATTTCTGAAATACTGGCATCAGAAACCGCAATAATGTATAAATCAGCATTCAGATCAATTTCATCCAGATTGTTTGAAAAGGATGCATTCACTTTTTCAGCCAATAGTTTTGCATTCAACAGCGTTCGGTTCACAATTTGAAGCAGCTGTAATCCATTGTGATGCAATGCTAGTGCTAAATTTGTAGCAAGACTTCCTGCGCCAATGATTACTATTTTCTTTATTGATTGCAATTTGGTTTACTTTAATGGTTGATATTCAATTGGAAGACCGAAGACGGAAACACAAAGTCTAAATACGGATGACCGATGATAAAAAACTCATAGTATTCATCGAAAAAAATGTTGGTTATTCGCTATAAATCTTTAACCAATTCACTATATAAAAATTTATTTTTAACGATACAAACAACGATAAGTCGTATCTTCAGCAATTTTAAGCTTGAACTTGCTGTCTTTAGGGACGATAAATGTTTCAAATTCTTTGTATTCTTTCCAATCGGTTTCCCCTGACAATTGTATGATCATTTTGCCTGAAGTTACCGTCATATACTCATTGGAGGAAGTTCCGAATTCATACTCTCCAGCAGCCATGACTCCAATTGTAGCTGGTCCTTCGATAGTTTCATAAGCAATGGATTTTACCTTACCATCAAAATATTCATTTGTTTTAAACATAAGTGATTTTTTTAAAATTTTCTTCAAAAATATAATTTTTATTGGAGACTTTCGGTTCTTTTTATGGTGGGTTCTAAAAATTCATTTTTTTGATTTTCCCCAGACACAAAATAGAA
>CAZCBG010000007.1:0-4222 GCA_964496885.1 uncultured Bacteroides sp.
CATTACACAAACCACCTGTACTGTAGCAACCGGAAGTGTTGTATTAAACGGACTACCTGCTACTGGAAGCTGGACGATTAATCCAGGTACTATTTCCGGAACAGGAACTACCACAACCCTTACTGGTCTTACAATCGGAACCCATAACTATACTGTTACAAGTGGATGTACTTCTGTTGCATCTGCAAATGTTGTCATTAATGCACAACCTATACCTGTAACGCCAATAATTACAATAACTACTAATGTTTTACATTCTGATGCAACTACAGGAAATCAATGGTACAACCAAAACGGACCTATCAGTGCAGCTACCAATCAAAACTATACTGCAACTGCCAACGGAAATTATTTTACAATTGTAACTATAAATGGATGTAAATCTGACTCATCCAATATCATCCCATATTCAACTGTTGGTATAAATTCTGTTGAAAACAGAAACTCATTTAACATTTATCCAAACCCTGTTTCTAATGAATTAATCATTGAAAGTGATGGAAGCAATAATGGAACAAGTTTTGAAATATTAAATGCAATTGGTCAGGTAATTTTCAAAGGAAAGTTGTTGGATAAAACTGTAGTGCAGACCTCTGCATTTACACCCGGAATTTATATCTTAAAACTTGAAAGTGGTAAAACTTTTGAATTTAAAAAGATCATCAAAGAATAAAAAACATAAGCAAAACAAAATGTATAAAAGCATCTCTCTAAATGAGGGGTGCTTTTTTTGTTTAGCTGAATTAGCAAATATTTTAATCGGTAGTAAAAATATTTCTTTTGATTTTATCTTTTCACTTAATAATAGTGTAATTTTGTAAAAACATTACTGTTCTAAAAAATTGAATCCATGAAATGTCCATGTTCTAAAGACGCAACCGAGATGAATATATCATGGACATTCTCCCGATAAATCGGGACAGGCTATTAGCGAAACTTGAATACAATTTATTAACTTAAATGTAATAACAATAACTATTTTAGTAATTTAAAAAATACAAACAAATGAAAAAAAAATTAGTACTCAGTTTGCTGATGGGCTTTATTTTAACTTTAGCTTCATCAAATTTTTTAAAAGTATTTGCTCAAACTGCCGGAACTTTAAGTTTTACCTATACACAAACAGCCCCATCGGGTACTGCTACCAAAAATGTGATGGCAGTTTGGATTGAAGATAGTTTAACCTCAACTTTTGTTAAAACCAAAATGCGTTACTGGAGTTCAGGTACAAATGATCATTTACCAAGCTGGGTGTCTAATTCCGCTCAAAATGTAACAGATGCTACAACCGGTGCTACAAGAACAGCTTCTACTGTTCCATCTGCTTTTGGCTCAAAAACCATAACATGGGATGGTAAAGGTGCAGTTAGCGGCACTACTGTAAATGATGGAGTCTATAAAATTATGATTGAAAGTTCGTATTGCGACCCGCAGCCTTCAAATGGGCAACATTGGTTACTTTACAGTTTTTCATTTAGAAAAGGACCCAATGCTGTTCATTTAACGCCAACTGGTCCTGCAAATTTCAGTAACATAGTGATTGATTGGGTACCAGCTGGTACAGGAATTGAAACAATTTCTGCCAATTCATCTGCTAAAGTTTACCCCAACCCTACAAATGGAATAATCAGTGTTGATATTCAACACGCAACTAGTATTAAAATTGAAAACACCCTTGGAGCAGTTGTATATAAAGAAATTTTAGGCAAATCTGCATCAGGAATAAAAAACATTGATTTAAGCAAATTTGAAAACGGAATATATTTTGTAAAAGTACAAAATGAAATTACCAAGGAATTTCAAACATTTAAAATTGCATTGAACAAATAGCCACATAGAAAATTTAACAAAAAGAGGCTATCCAAATATTGGGTAGCCTCTTTTTGATTTAATTGAAATTTACTCGTCTGCTTCACTTAAAATCGCTTTTAAGCCAACTGATTCAAACACTTTATACGTACCTTTGTCTCCCGCATAAATCAGATATGCTGACAATTCTTTATGTACAGCTAAAAATGCTATTGATCTCTCAAGTCCCATTACCATAAATGCAGTAGCATATGCATCAGCCGTCATACAATCGTTAGCCAGCACAGTGGCACTTAAAACACTGTTATGAGCCGGATAGCCTGTTTTAGGATTAATCTCATGAGAATAACGTATGCCATTTTCTATATAAAACTTTCTATAGTTTCCGGAAGTATTAAGTGCCATATTTTCGATCTTTACGATGGCTTTAAGCGGATTATCCCCTTCGGTGTTATCAATAGGCTTTTCAATGCCAACCTTCCAATGGTCTCCGTTGGTTTTATGTCCTTTAGCATAGACTTCGCCCCCGATTTCGACAATATAATTTGCAATTTTTTTAGTGTTTAATAATTCCGAAACCAAATCAACAGAATAGCCTTGGGCCAAGGCATTAAAATCAAGTTTTATACGTGGATCCTTTTTAATAACTTTCCCATTCTTTAATTCTACAAACTGATATCCAATAAATTTCAGTAAACTATCCACCATTGCACTGTCCATCCTGGCTTTTTTCTTGAAACTAAAACCCCAGCCACTTACCAAAGGTCCAACGGTTGCATCGAAAGCACCCTCTGTTGCTTTTGAAACTTCCATTGATTTATTAAAACACTGCTTGAAGAACTTGTCCAGAACTACCTTTTTATCATTGTTGTTGACCCTTGAAATAATGGATGTTGAATCATACAAGGATACCGATTTATCAAAAGCATTCAGTAATTTATCAATTTCAGGTTTAAAATTTCTGTTCTTTTGGTCGTAATAAGTTATATGATAGGTAGTTCCTTGCGCGATTCCACTGATTTTAACGGCCTCATTCTGAGTATAAGCACTTAAAGTTATCGAAATTAAAAAATATAGAAAAATTGTTATTTTACGCATCAGATTGATATTTATATTAATAGGCTATTTTAAAAATTAATTACGCCATGAGTTTTTTGTATCGGATACGTTTAGGTGCTTCGTCACCCAGACGTTTTTTGCGGTTTTCTTCGTATTCAGAATAAGAGCCTTCGAAAAAATACACTTGTGAATTTCCTTCAAAAGCCAGAATATGAGTTGCTACGCGATCTAAGAACCAACGGTCATGAGAAATGATTACCGCACATCCGGCAAAATTATCCAAGCCTTCTTCCAGCGCTCTTAATGTATTGATATCAATATCATTGGTGGGTTCATCGAGCAATAATACATTGGCTTCCGATTTCAGGGTTAAAGCCAGATGTAAACGATTGCGTTCACCACCTGATAAAACAGCCGTTTTTTTACCCTGATCGGAACCACTGAAATTAAACCTGGACACATAAGCCCTGGAATTAATCAATCGGCCACCCATTTGAATTTGTTCATTACCTTCCGAAATTACTTCCCATACATTTTTTTCCGGATCAATATCGGTATGCTGCTGATCTACGTATCCTATCTTTACAGTTTCGCCTACATCGAACTGACCGTTCTCAGGGGTTTCACTGCCCATAATCAAACGGAATAAAGTAGTTTTACCAGCACCGTTTGGTCCGATTATTCCCACAATACCGGCAGGAGGCAATGAAAAACTCAGGTTTTCAAACAAAATTTTATCTCCAAAAGCCTTGGAAACATTGTTTACTTCTATCACCTTATTTCCTAATCGAGGACCATTGGGGATAAAGATTTCCAATTTTTCTTCTTTATCTTTCACATCTTCACCCATCATTTTCTCGTAAGCAGAAAGTCTCGCCTTCCCTTTGGCATGGCGTGCCTTAGGAGACATCCTTACCCATTCCAGCTCACGATCAAGGGTTTTCTTACGTTTGCTTTCGGTTTTTTCTTCCATTGCAAGGCGTTTAGTTTTTTGGTCGAGCCATGAAGAATAATTCCCCTGCCATGGAATACCTTCACCCCTGTCGAGTTCGAGTATCCAGCCAGCTACATTATCGAGGAAGTAGCGATCGTGGGTTACGGCAATAACGGTACCTTTATATTGTTTAAGATGTAATTCCAGCCATTCGATGGATTCAGCATCCAGGTGGTTGGTAGGTTCATCCAGTAATAAAATTTCAGGTTCTTGTAACAACAAACGGCACAAAGCCACACGGCGGCGTTCACCTCCAGAGAGATTTTTCACAGAAGCATCACCCTCAGGACAACGCAAAGCATCCATGGCACGTTCCAGTTTGGCATCCAACTCCCATGCATCATGGTGTTCGAGCAATTC
>CAZCBG010000007.1:4322-5647 GCA_964496885.1 uncultured Bacteroides sp.
CTGAATTTTTCTGACCATGTAGATACGCTAAGATTCATAGTGGATCTTACTCTCCAGTAATAAGTAGTAAGATAATTCAGGTTTGTCAATTGAGCTTGGGAAGGTGTAACGGTGAGAATACTACTTGTATTAAAGACGGAATCAGTACTGTATTGGCATTCATAAGCTGTAGCATTGCCAACATCTGTCCAGTTTAATATAATATTGACAGCAACACCCGTTGCTTCGTTCAATGGAAAAATAAGTACGGGTGGTCCTAAAACCACTTGTGTAGTAAAAGTCCACACCGTCGACCAGGCCGAAAAAACACTTGCATTACTTGCTCTTACCCGCCAGTAATAAACAGTAGCAGCATTGAGGCCACTGATTACAACCTGCGACTGGCTAACATTTCCAGAAGTAAAGGTTGCAAACGTTATATCGCTTGAATATTGATATTCATAAGAAGTTGCCGAAACCACATCTGACCAGTCCAGATTCAGCGTTAATGGCTGTATTGCTGCATTATTTGCAGGGCTTAGCAATTGAGGAATATCTAAACCAAACTGAGTGGTAAATACCCAAGGAGTTGACCAGGGTGAATACCCACTTCCATTATTCGCTCTTACTCTCCAGTAATAAATGCTTCCTCCCATCAATGAAGGGACAGAAGCGGTAAGTTGAGTTGTATTACCTGTTATTGCGTTGGCAAAATTACTATTGATATCCAGTTGGTATTGATAAACCAAAGCACCACTCAGTGCTGTCCATTCAAGATTTACTGGAATACCAACATTTACACTGCTGTTTATAGGAGCAATAAGGGTTGGTCCGCTTGCCATCTGGTAGAGCGTTGTAAAATTCCATACCGACGACCATACCGAAGTATCCGTAGTATGCATGGCTTGCACTCTCCAGTAATAGCTGGTGCCATAACTCAGATTGCTAAGTGTTTTTTGAGAAGTCCCAACAGCAATAAATCCATTCGTTGGATTGGAAAACATAGGATCTGTATCATATTGATAACGGTAATTCGTTATCCCGGAAAAAGCGTTCCAGCTAATGATAGGATTCAGAGAAAGCCCTGTACTATTATTTGCAGGTGTATTAAGAGTTGGCGCATTGTTAATCCCAAAACTCCATACAGATGACCATAAACTTGAATCTGCTGAATGGCGTGCTCTAACTTTCCAATACCAGGTTTTTCCAAAAGCCAAATCATTCAACGTAAATTCTGAATATGCTGATGTCGTGGATCCGCTTCTAAGTAATGAAGAATTAAATAAATTGCTGGTATCGCAAAGGTAATCATAATTAGCAGCACCTGTTATTCCGTACCAGTCTAT
>CAZCBG010000007.1:5747-5942 GCA_964496885.1 uncultured Bacteroides sp.
TGGTATCGCAAAGGTAATCATAATTAGCAGCACCTGTTATTCCGTACCAGTCTATTAATATATCTGTATTGCTATATTGAGTTAGATTGGAAGGTAAGTACAAACTTACAGTATTTACGGTTGTGAAATTCCATGATGCAGTCCAGGCAGAAGTGTCTGCTGTATGGTTTGCCCTTACCCGCCAGTAATACTTTT
>CAZCBG010000007.1:6042-78110 GCA_964496885.1 uncultured Bacteroides sp.
TGCCAAACAAAAGATTCGAAGTTGTATATTCCGAATAACTGGAAGTTGTGGCGTACCTTGCATAAAGAGGGGAATTATAACTAAGAGAAGTATCAATTTCAAGTTGGTAACTATTGGCTCCAGTAACGCCGTACCAGTCCAGCAAAACACTGGGATATTGTCCGGTAGAGCCAGAAGTTGGTGTATACAAAGAAGCGGTGGGAATTGTAGTAAAATTCCATGAGGCAGTCCAGGCAGAAGTATCTGCTGTATGGTTTGCCCTTACCCGCCAGTAATACTTTTTGCCAAACAAAAGATTCGAAGTTGTATATTCCGAATAACTGGAAGTTGTGGCGTATCTGGCATAAAGTGGTGAGTTGTAATTGAGGGAAGTGTCAATTTCTAACTGATAGCTATTGGCTCCTGTAACACCATACCAGTCCAACAAAACACTGGGATATTGTCCGGTGGAACCAGAAGTTGGTGTATTTAAAGTGGTAGAAGAAAGGGTGGTGAAATTCCAAATAACCGACCAGGCAGAAGAGTCACTTGCATTTTTTGCTCTCACCTGCCAGTAGTATATGGTTGAGAAGAGCAAATTATTTAAGGAAGCAGAAGTAGTGGTAGAAGAATAAAAGCTTGAACTGGCAAAGGTCGGTGAGGTTCCGTATTTAATTTCATAAGTGGTAGCAGTAGCAACACTATACCAACTGAGTGATAATGAAGGGTATTGCCCCACAGCTCCTGAAATAGGTGTATTGATAGCAGGAGTTGATAATGTTGCCATTGAAATATTCACAAAAAAGAAGATTAACGTCAAAAAAGTTAAAAAAAATTTCATAAAACAAATTTAAGTTCTTAAATAATCCTATCGTTTTGCTTATTCCAATGCTTGAAGTTGAATGCGAGGCCAAAGATAATAAAAAAACATAATTCAATAAATGATAAGTTGTTCATATAAATTTTGGTATTCTTTCCAAAAACACGTAAGTTTGTAGAAAATAGTATCATTGTAATATTGTAATAAAAAAAATGAAATTTAGCCAGAGGTCTTAAAATTTAGAATACATGCAAGGTCAAAACAGAAGTGAAGTTACAGTAGGAAAAGAAGTAGGCATAGTGTTAAAACAAGATCAACGCACTGGCAAAATTACCGAAGGCATTGTGAAGGATATACTTACAAAAGCTGCTTTTCATCCCCATGGAATAAAGATTCGCCTCACTTCGGGCGAAGTGGGCAGAATTAAAACCATCCAATAATCCGCCATTATTTATGAAAACGGTCTCATTAAAACTCATTAAAACAGAATTGGATTTACTGCATCCTGAGCGAGTAAAAGCGCTCTGTCTGCAAATGGCAAAATTCAAAAAAGAGAACAAAGAACTGCTTTCTTACCTATTGTTTGAGGCCGATAATGAACAAGCCTATATAAATGATGTAAAATCCCAGCTGGATGAACTATTTACGGAGCTCAACAAAAGCAATCTCTATCTCGCCAAGAAAAGCATCCGTAAAATACTCAGGACAGCCAATAAATACATTAAATATTCAGGAGACAAGCAAACAGAAGTAGAAATCCTCATTCATTTTTGCAATGCTTTCAAACAGTCGGATATTCCATTACAGCAAAGTACTGCCCTTGGAAACATTTATACTCGTCAAATTATAAAAATAAACAAAGCCCTCACAACGTTGCACGAAGATCTACAGTTTGATTATTCAGCTGAAATAGGGAATTTATAATCTGAAATTAGCATTGTATCATCCTGAAAAAATACGTAAGTTTGCATTTTAATTCTACAACCCCATGATACTATCAGAAGTCTTAAAAGATTTGGATAAGAGAGTCGGCGACCTCAGGAGGTTTCTTTGACATTGACCAGAAACTTTACTTAATCGAAGAAGAAGAAGAAATCACCCACAACCCCGATTTCTGGAACGATTCCAAAAAAGCAGAAACCGTATTAAAATCCATACGCGACAAGAAGTTGTGGACGGATGCCTATGCAAAAGCCTTTGATAGTTTTGGCGATTTTAAAGTCATGGCTGAGTTTTTTGAAGCCGGCGAAGCGACTGAAGCAGAACTTGAAGCTCAATACAAAACCAGCCTGAAATTAGTTGAAACCTTAGAATTCAAAAATATGCTCAGTGGAGAAGAAGACCGACTGGGTGCAATTGTTACTATTAACTCCGGAGCTGGTGGTACCGAAAGTCAGGACTGGGCCGAAATGCTGATGCGGATGTATATGCGCTGGGGCGAACGCAACAACTGCAAAATATCAACCATTGATATGCAGGAAGGTGATATCGCAGGTTTTAAGTCGGTTACCCTTGAATTTGAAGGAGAATTTGCCTATGGTAATTTAAAAGGTGAAAATGGAGTCCATCGCCTGGTTCGATTGTCTCCTTTCGATTCAGCCAACAAAAGACATACTTCCTTTGCTTCAGTATATGCTTATCCCATCATCGACGAAAATATCAACATCGAAATCAACCCCGGAGATATTTCCTGGGATACTTTCCGTTCGGGCGGTCCCGGCGGTCAAAACGTAAATAAAGTTGAAACGGCTGTCCGACTGAAGCATGAACCCTCGGGGATTATTATTGAATGCCAGCAAACACGTTCGCAATTACAAAACCGCGAAAAAGCAATTCAAATGCTGAAATCGCAATTATATGAAATTGAGCTCCGTAAGAAACGCGAAAAAATTGATGTGATAGAAAGTTCAAAAAAAAGGATAGAATGGGGTTCACAAATTCGCAGTTATGTGATGCATCCTTACAAAATGGTAAAAGACTTACGTACTGGCTATGAAACCTCCAATGTACAGGCCGTGATGGATGGTGATCTGGACGAATTTATCAAAGCCTTTTTAATGGAATTCGGGGTAAAACGGTAGAAGTACCTTGAGTATATGGAGGAGTCGGAGTGCATTGAGAACTTAAAGTACTTAGAGTTTGAGAGGAAGTGTTAATGTTGAACATTCAGATTTAATGAGATGCTTCTTTCGTCAGCATAACAAAAGAAAGTTTTTGCAAAGTAAAAAACTGATATAAATAAAAAACTCATTTACTTATTGATACTAAATTGAATAATTAAGCAATGTACAGAAAGTTGATATTTTACATTTTAACAATTACTCCTTTTTTTGCATTGGCTCAAAAAAGCAATCCAGATACCCTTTATAGCTATTACACTGAAGAAAAAATCAGCATTGACGGTCATTTTACTGAAGCTGCTTGGCAAAAAGCAATACGGATAGATAACTTCAAACAACGCGAACCTGAAGAAGGTAAGGTAGTAAGTGAACGCACTTATGCTGCCATGCTTTACAACAAAATTAATCTCTACATCGGTTTGTGGGCCTATGATGCACATCCCGAAAAGATACTCGCAAAAGACATGGCCCGTGACGGCAGATGGGGTACTTCAGATAATTTCGAAATCAATATCTGTACGTATAATGACAACCGCAACTCTTTCCTTTTTGTAGTAACTCCCAGCGGCTTAAGAGGGGATGCACTGCTAACAGACGAAGGCAAAGGTTTTAATGAAGACTGGAACGGTGTATGGGACGTTGCAGTTCAACGAACAGACAGCGGCTGGTTTGCAGAAATCATCATCCCGTTTTCCACCCTGAAATTTCCGGATGTGGACATACAAAGCTGGGCTTTGAATATCGAAAGAAACATTCGTTATAAAAACGAACAAGCATGCTGGCAAGGATGGTCGAGAAATTATACGGTTTTTAAAATTTCACAAGGCGGAAATTTAGCAGGTCTGAAAAACATTAAAGGGAATCAGTTGGCTGAATTCAAGCCTTTTTTAACAGCCGGTGTTCAGAAACAGGCGAAAGAAAATTTAGACAAAACCTTAAAATACGGAGGGGATGTGAATATCAGCTTTACCCCCACCACAAAGCTTAATTTAACCTTCAATACCGATTTTTCTCAGGTGGAATCCGACAGAATCCCTGTCAATCTGAGCCGGTTTTCGGTATATATGCCCGAAAAAAGAGCCTTTTTTATCGAGAACAAAGATTTGTTTGAATTTAACATCCCGGGTGGCTTAAACAGTTTTTACAGCAGAAGGATAGGTATCCATAACGGAACCGAAATTCCAATACTGGGAGGTGTCAAACTGAGCGGAAAAGAAGGAAAAACTAATTTTGGAATCCTCTCGATGCAAACCTCAGCCAATGACAGCCTTGCTTCCGTAAATTATTCGGTGATAAGGTTTAAACAGGATATTTCCGCACAATCCAACATAGGGTTTATTACAACTGCTCTTAACAAAAAAGGCCATTACAACTATATGTATGGCATTGATCTAAATTACGCTACTTCAAAAATATTTAAAAACAAAAATCTTCAAATTGGAGCTTCCATTGCTCAAACACAAACTAAGAATGTGAAAAACACTCAAAATCTTGCTTATCAATTGTATATCAACTATCCTAACGATTTAATCATTGGCAATTTTACAATGAGTAGCGTTCAAAAAGGCTATAATCCGGAAATCGGTTTCAAGCAAAGGGATAATTATAATCTCTATACTTGCGCTTTCGACTTCAGACCCAGACCAAAGGGCTTGCCATGGGTGAAACAGCTCTCTATCAAACCCATTGATATAAGCTATTATGTATCGGACGATACTAAAACACTGGAATCAGCGCTATATTCAATCAAGCCACTGGGTATTACCACCAAAAGCGGAGAAAGCATCGCCCTGTTCTTTCAAAAAACATTTGAGAAACTTACTTCCGATTTTAATATTTATGATACCATTATTCTACCCAAAGGATCATACGATTATCATACCACTGAAATTCAGTTTTCGACCTATCAGAGTCGTCGGATTTATGGAACTTCCAATTTCAGCTGGGGCGAATTCTTTACTGGAAAAGGCAATAAAATTTATGTAAGCCTTTGCTGGTATCCCAATGAACATTTTAACATTACCTCCGACTGGACCCGCTATGACATCCATTTGCCACAAGGAGATTTCATCACCCATGATATCGGAAGCCGGGTGGAATATGCTTTAACTCCTAAACTGAACAACAGTATTTATGGTCAATGGAACACAGTTTCCAAAGAAGTATTACTGAACTACCGCATCAACTGGATTCCAAAAGTCGGGAGTGACTTTTATTTTGTGGTCAACCAAAAACTCAGCACAAGAGGAGACAAAATTCAATTCGGTGATTTTACTTTGCTGGCTAAGTTTATTTGGAGAATTGTTGTTTGAGTTTATAAAGTAACTGAAATAATTAAATTTATGGGTTGGAAATTGTAATATAGCAATAACTTGACTGTCTGAATTCAAGACAATCTATTGATATCCTGATTATTTCATTCATCACTATTCTTCGGTAATAGATTCTGTTTTTAATCTTCTCGAAATCTGACTTACTGTATATAAGGTTGAAAATAAACCGATTACAAAAACAATGGCAGTTACTTTTACAAAATCAAGAAATTGCAATTGAACAGGATAATATTTAACGACATAAGATCCGCTTCCTTCTAATGGAATTACACCAAAATGTTGCTGAATCCAACAAATCAATCCGCCAAGCAGCATGCCTAAAAAAGCACCGGACAATGAAATCATCAGCCCTTCTACTATAAAAATTCTTTTAATCAACAGCTGTGAAGCACCCAGACTGCGCATAATGGCAATGTCTTTCTTTTTTTCGATCATAAGCATTGATAAAGAACCCACTATGTTGAAAGCGGCAATCAACAAAATAAAAGACAAAATCAATATCCCGGCAAATTTTTCGGATTTAATGATTTTATAAAACAATTCCTCCTGTTGTAATCTGTTCTTTACTGTGAATTGATTTCCAATAAGTTCACTCACTTTTTGTTGTACTTTTTCAACATCAGCACCTGGTTGCAAACTTATCTCGAGTGAAGTAACTTCTGTGGTATAGTCCAGCATTTTTCGGGCAAACCCCAATGGAACAATCACAATCTTTGTATCAAAGTCTTGTTGAATGGAGAATGCACCCGATGGGATGATAAGTTCGTTGTTAAAAGCTTCGGAGGGATCGATAGATACTGTTTTCCCACGCTTAGGAATATATACCGAAACACTGCTTGAAAAATCTTTCAACTCTATCCCCAGCATATCATAAATTCCATAGCCCAGCACCATAAAATTCACATCTCCTTTTTGCAAAACAAAATTCCCTTCTACCATGCTACTGTCGATATTGCTCACTTTTACAAACTGAGCATCAACCCCTTTCATTTGTACAATCTGTTGTTTGGTTTTGTAGCGAAGCAAGGCATTTTCTTCAACAATCTCAGCATAGTTGGCTACACCTTCTATTTTTGATAATTCATGAAGAGGAAATGTGGCACTGTTAAAGGTTTTTCCAATTCTGGTTTCAATTTTTAAATCCGGATCAAAAGAATTGTACATCGAAGAAATCAGCGATTCAAGTCCATTAAATACAGACAAAACTACAATAAGTGCCATCGCCCCTATTGTAACTCCTGCCACCGAAATCCCAGCTAAAATATTGATTAAGTTATGGGATTTCTTTGAAAAAATATACCGTTTTGCAATGTAAAAAGGAAGTTTCAAGAAACTGATTTTAAAAATAAAAAAAAGACTATTTTAATAATTTTTCGATATTTTCGATATAATCTAATGAATCGTCCTGAAAAAACTCGAGTGAAGGAACAACTCTTAACTGTTTACCAACCTTGTGAGCCAAATCGAAACGAATTTCATTCTTTTTGGCTTTTATCAAAGGTAGAATTTCATTTTTATCTTTGGTAGCAAAAATACTCAGGGCCACTTTGGCGATCGATAAATCAGGGCTTATCCTCACACCTGTTACTGTGATCATTGCATTTTTAAAATGCTCTCTCGACAACTGTTGAAAAATTTCACTTAAATCTTTCTGTATGAGTCGCGATATTTTGTTCTGACGTGTTGTTTCCATAGTTTACAAAATTATGATAATTTATTTAATAACGTAGTATCAATTATTTTTGTTTTACGTTCTCATTAAAAAGCTTTTATTCTATCTTTGCAATTATGAAATGTCCATTTTCTTAAGTTGAAAAAAGAGATGATTATATCATGGACATTCCATCGGCGAAATTCGAATAGAAATAACTAACACGAACATCCTAACAATAATTATTTCAGCAAATTAACAAAACATAAATAGATGAAAGATTTAATCAGGGTATTCAAATATGTTAAACCTTACGGGAAGTATGCTGCACTGAATGTTTTGTTCAACATTCTTTTTATACTTTTTTCTTTCCTGAATCTTACGTTGCTCATCCCTACCGTGAATATCATTTTTGGGATTATCAAACCTATCACCCAACGACCAGATTTATCACTAAACAGCCAGTCAATACTTGATAACCTCAACTATTTTATAGGTCATCTTACAGCCGTTCATGGGACTTTTTATGTGTTGATTATTGTAGCTGTTCTTTTCATCGTTTTTTCTTTTTTGAACAATCTGTTCAAATACCTGGGCATGTATTTTCTGGCACCTATTCGAAATGGAATGGTTCGTGATTTGCGCAACGATATTTACAACAAGCTTCTAATTCTCCCTATCTCTTTTTATGCTGATCAAAAGAAAGGTGATCTCATGTCGCGAATGACGGCTGATATCAACGAAATAGAATGGTCGGTTGTTAGTACGCTTCAGATGGTGATTAAAGATCCGCTGAATGTAATTTTTTTTATGATTGTATTGCTATCCATCAGTCCTCAATTGGTTGCGCTATCTTTAATCACACTGCTACCAGCAGGATTTTTAATCGGGAAAATCGGGAAAAGCTTAAAACGGAATTCAGAGAAAGGGCAACGACAATTGGGGATAGTAGTCTCAACAACAGAAGAGTCTATCACCGGATTACGCATCATTAAAGCGTTTAATGCCATCGATTATGCTTATGATAAATTTAAAAAAATCAATCATGTCTACACAAAAATCATGATTAAAATTTATCGCCGCAAAGATCTGGCAGCGCCTTTAACGGAAACACTTGCCATTTTAGGGCTTCTCCTTGTAATTTGGTTTGGTGGAAATCTGGTATTAAACAATAAACTCAGCGCCGATCTTTTGCTCTTTTTTGTAGTGGTTTTTGGACGTATGATACCTCCTGCACAATCGTTTATCACGTCCTTTTACAACCTACAAAGAGGTGCAGTCGCTGCAACCAGGATATTTGAAATTATGGATGCCGAAGAAAAGATAGAAGAAAAATCAAGCGCTATTTCAAAAAAGACTTTTGTGAATTGTATAGAATACCGGAATCTTGGCTTCCAATACAACCTTGACCAATCCCGTATTAAAATTCTTGATGATATCAATTTAACAATAGAAAAAGGGAAAATGATAGCAGTGGTAGGTCCCTCTGGTGGAGGAAAATCAACATTGGTCGATTTATTACCACGATTTTACGATTGTACCGAAGGAGAAATTTTGATTGACAACATTCCCATAAAAGATCTGGTAATATCCGATATCCGCGATTTAATCGGAATTGTTTCTCAGGAAACAATACTTTTCAACGACAGCATCATGAACAACATTGCATTTGGAATGAAAAATGTAAGCGAAGCCGATGTAATGGCTGCCGCCAAAATTGCCAATGCCCACTGGTTTATTTCAGAAATGGGAAATGGCTACCAAACCAATATTGGTGACAGAGGAGCCAACTTATCCGGAGGTCAACGGCAACGCATCAGCATCGCAAGGGCTGTTCTAAAAAATCCCCCTATAATGATATTGGATGAAGCTACTTCAGCCCTCGACACAGAATCGGAAAGATTTGTGCAACAGGCCTTAATGAATCTTATGAAAAACAGAACTTCCATCGTTATCGCCCATCGTTTGTCCACCATCAAAAATGCGGATGAAATCATAGTAATCGATAATGGGAAAATCGTGGAAAGAGGCAAGCATGAATCGTTGATTGATAAAAACGGACTGTATAATAATCTAATTCAATTACAATCGTTTACTGAATAATGGAGCTATGGAAAACATTCAGAAAATAAAATTACTGGCATCAACTTATCTTGCTGAATTTACAGAAATCAGAAGAAAAATTCATAGCCACCCCGAATTGGGATTTGAAGAATTCCAGACAGCAAAACTAATCGCTGCAAAATTAAAGGAAATTGGTCTTCCTTATCATGAAGGCATTGCCAAAACAGGGATAGTAGCCATGATCGAAGGTAAAAATCCTGACAAAAAAACAATTGCCTTGCGTGCCGATATGGATGCCCTCCCAATTGAAGAAAAAAATAATTGTGAATACCAATCACAAAATGCCGGCATCATGCATGCCTGTGGTCACGATGCGCATATTGCCTGTTTGCTAGGTGCAGCAAAAATATTACATAGCCTTAAAGATGGTTTCGAGGGAAGTATAAAACTTATTTTTCAACCTTCCGAAGAAAAATTTCCGGGTGGAGCCCGAGCAATGATTCAGGAAGGAGTGCTCGAAAACCCCATTCCTGCGTTCATCATCGGCCAACATGTATTACCTACCTTAGAGAGCGGGAAAATAGGCCTGAGGGGAGGAAAATATATGGCATCTACCGACGAAATCTATTTAACTGTCATAGGTAAAGGTGGTCATGCTGCCACACCCGAATTAAATATCAATCCGATTATAATTGCAGCTCACATTCTGATAGCCTTACAACAAATTGAAAAACTCAATCCAACCCCCACATTGCCAACAGTACTTTCTTTCGGAAGAATAGAAGCTAACGGCCGAACCAATATTATTCCTGATCAGCTTACAATAGATGGAACATTGCGCTGTTTTGATGAAGAATGGCGGGCCGAAGCCCATCATAGAATTACTGAAATAGCACAATCTATTGCAAATGAGATGGGTGGAAGCTGTGAAGTAATGATCGACAAAGGTTATCCTTTTTTGATCAATGACGAAAAACTCACTGCAGCCGTTAAAACTTCGGCCATCGAATATTTAGGGAAAGAAAATGTAGTGGATCTGGAGATGCGACTAACAGCAGAAGACTTCGCCTATTATTCTCAAAAAATGCCGGCTTGTTTTTATCGCCTGGGCATTCGCAACGAAGCCAAAGGCATCGTATCCAACCTGCACACAAATACTTTTGATATTGACGAGGATGCTATTGAAACTGGGATGGGTTTGATAGCTTGGTTAACATTAAAGCTATTTTAATAAAAAAGCCGGACATAAGCCGGCTTCATTATTATATTTTAATTTCGTCATTGTTTTTGTTGAAGAAATGATATTCCAGAAAATGATAAGCAGTCAATGGTTTTACTTTTATCCATTTCTTATATTTGAAAAACCATCTCATTTGAAATGAATTGAGCCCTCTGGTCAGATAAGCATAAATATATGGATTGGTAGCAATGGTTAATTGCGTTTCATTCTGTTCGTTGATTAAATACCTGACATTGTTTTCTATTTCATCAATAAAAAGCATGCTGGGTTTTATTTTGCCAGTACCATCACAAGCTGGACATTTTTCAAGCACTTCCACGTTCATTTCTGGACGTACACGTTGACGTGTAATTTGAACCAATCCAAATTTACTCGGAGGCAAAATGGTGTGTTTAGTGCTGTCTTTGGCCATTTCATCAGTAAGTTGTTGGAACAGTTTACGTCGGTTTCCGGCTTCATGTAAATCAATAAAATCTACTACAATAATACCACCCATATCTCTCAACCTTAATTGACGGGCAATTTCGGTAGCAGCTTCAAGATTAACTTCAAGAGCATTGGATTCCTGATTTTTATCTGTATTCAAGCGATGTCCACTGTTGACATCAATTACATGCATGGCTTCGGTATGTTCTACAATTAAATACACTCCACTTTTGATACTCACTATTTTACCAAAGGAAGATTTAATTTGCTTATCAATCCCATAATGCTCAAAAATCGGCACTTTACTTTTATAAAGTTTGATAATATCTGCTTTTTCAGGAGCAATGGTAGTGATGTAATTTTTGATTTCCTCGGCTAAGTCAGCATCGTTGATTACCACGCTGTTGAAATCCTTATTGAGCAAATCCCTCAAAATGGCTGAGGTTCTGTCGAGTTCACTCAACATTTTCATGGGAGGTTTGGCATCATCGAATTTTGCCATGATGGAATCCCATTTGCTGACCAGATTGCGGAGATCCGCATCTAATTCTGCAACGTTTTTGCTTTCGGCAACCGTACGGATAATAACACCGAAATTTTTGGGTTTTATGCTTTGGATCAGTCTTTTAAGCCTATTCCGCTCTTCCTGACTCTTTATTTTCTGAGAAATTGAAATTCTGTTTGAAAAAGGAACCAAAACCAGATACCTGCCAGGAAATGATATTTCCGAAGAAATCCTTGGTCCTTTTGTAGAAATAGGTTCCTTGGCAATCTGCACCAAAATGGTTTGATTGGATTTTAAAACATTGGTAATTTTACCTGTTTTTTCAATATCTGGCTCAATGACAAAGGTATCCATGTTCACCTTTTCATTGGCAGATTGCGAAATTTTAATAAATTTAATTAAAGAATTGAGTTGTGGACCTAAATCTAGGTAATGCAGAAAAGCATCTTTTTCATATCCAACGTCAACAAATGCAGCATTTAAACCGGGCATAATTTTTTTTACTCTGCCCAAATAAATATCACCAACAGTATGATTGTTGTTTTTTTTTTCCTTATTTAATTCAACTAATTGTTTTTCTTCGAGTAACGCTATTTCGACTTCATTGGTCCTCGAATCTATGATTAATTCCTTATTCACTTAAGAGTATTTAGCTTTAGTAGTTAATATGTATTTTATATTAACTTGAGAAATCACATTTACAAATGTGATTGTACAAAAAATTAATTACATAATGGCAATACGCTTGCCATTATGTAATTATAAAAACAATATTAAAAAAAATTTATTTCTTTTTATGCCTGTTTTTTCTCAAATGTTTCTTACGTTTGTGGATAGACATTTTATGTCGTTTCCTTTTTTTCCCGCTTGGCATATCTTTTTATTGCTTTTTTTTGAATTATTTTACTTTGTTCTTAACTTCAGTTACAAACGTTTTAGCTGGTTTGAATGAAGGAATTTTGTGAGCAGGAATAATAATTGTAGTGTTTTTAGAAATGTTTCTGCCAGTTTTTTTAGCTCTTTGTTTAATAATGAAGCTACCAAACCCTCTTAAGTAAACGTTTTCACCTTTTCCAAGTGAAGTTTTGATTGAATCCATGAATGCTTCTACAGTTGCTTGGATAGAAACTTTTTCGATACCTGTTTTGTTAGCAATTTCTGCTACGATTTCTGCTTTTGTCATATTACATTAATTTAAATTTGTTTAGTAATTCATTTTTTAAGACTGCAAAAATAATACATTTTTTTTTAACTCATCTGTTTTTTTTTGTTTTTTTTTATCTAATCCATTCAATATAAATTTGTTTTTGATTTTTTTTGTAAATAAAAATTGCTTTTAAAGTCTTTTTATATACTTTTATAAGCCGAAAATACAGCAAATTTGATATTTTTAAGCTTTTTGTTTTTATTCGTTTATTTTACTAATTTATAACAACTTACCAGATTTTTTTAACAAATGAATTTTAGCATTCAGCTTTTACATTGGTATAAATATAATCACCGCGATTTACCATGGCGAAATACCATCGATCCATATCTGATTTGGATTTCTGAAATAATTTTACAACAAACCCGTGTAAATCAGGGTTATCAATACTATTTGCGCTTTATTGAAAAGTTCCCTGATGTAAAAACACTGGCCAATGCCAAAGAAGAAGATGTGTTGAAATTATGGCAAGGTTTGGGATATTATTCCAGGGCACGCAATATTTATCATGCTGCCCAGCAAATTATGAATGATTATAAGGGGATTTTTCCTTCCGATTACCATGAAATTATCAAATTAAAAGGCATTGGCAGCTATTCTGCAAGTGCTATTGCTTCAATAACTTTTAAACAGGCCTATCCGGTTATTGACGGCAATGTATTGAGAGTAATTTCAAGAATTTATGGAATTTCAACACCCGTTGACAGTACTAAAGGGAAAAAAGTAATAGAGGGTATCCTCGTTTCTTTAATCGATCACAAAAACCCCGACATCTTTAACCAGGCAATGATGGAAATAGGGGCGATGGTTTGTACACCTCAACAACCTAAATGCGAAACTTGTCCTTTACAACAGTTTTGTTCTGCTTATGAAAATAAAAATGTAGAGCGTTTTCCCGTAAAAACAAAAAAAATCATTCAACGCAATCGTTTCTTCTACTATTTAGTCATCAAATATGCTGTTAAAAACGAAACATTTATATACCTGAACAAAAGATCCAAGAATGATATCTGGAAAAACATGTATGACTTCCCTCTTATTGAATCCGAAAAAGAATTAAGTATACAGGATGATATTCTGAGCGAAATCAATAATATATTGCAAACAGACCAGTATATTGTTAAACTGATCAGCAAACAATTCAAACATCAATTGACACATCAAACAATTTTTGCCAGTTTTATTGATATTGAATGTAAGCTTGCCATATCAGAATCTAAGCAATATTTTGCGATACCATTTAATACGATAAACGCTTATCCTATTCCCAAATTAATTGATAACTATTTAACTTCCTGTTTATTATAAATATGTAATTTTTTTATTAAATTTATCAAAATACAAAAATAAAAATGTATATTTGTAATAATTATTAACCCATTAAAATTACAAAAATGGCCGGTGTAAACAAAGTGATATTAGTTGGAAATTTGGGCAAAGATCCTGAAATTACCAACATTGGAAATGATGTAAAAAAAGCAACATTTTCGTTAGCAACATCTGAATCATACAAAGGAAAAGATGGAAACAAAGTTGAGCAAACCGAATGGCACAACATTGTAATCTGGAGAGGTTTGGCAGACATTGCAGAAAGATTTCTTCACAAAGGAAGTAAAATTTATCTGGAAGGGAAGATCAAAAACCGCAGTTATGACGACAAAGATGGAAACAAAAGGTATATTACTGAAATTGTGGGCGATACTTTCACAATGCTGGATAGTAAAGGCACGCAAGACGGTGGGAACAATACACCTCCTCCTGTTCATGCGGAGATTCCAAGTAATGGACCCGAAGATGATTTACCATTTTAATCTTTAGCTTTTTTGAAGATTTGTAATAAATAGTCTAATGAGATAGGCCACTCAATAGACGAATTGTTTCTCGTAATTTTATGAGACTATAATAGTTTTGTCTTTCGGTATAATACTTTGTAATTGGGTATAAATTCCTATAAATAATGTATTATACCGAATGAGATAAATTTAGCAAAAAGAAAAATAATTTCCTTACATTATCAATTATTCTAGCTTATTTTATATTTTTACAAAAAAAGCGCTGTTTCTACAAACATTTGAAATATAAATATTTAATTTGGAAATACTACATACTTCTCCTCTTTTAATGATAGCATTACTCATCATATCTACTATCTTTAAATCATTTACAATAGGCATTTTTGTCGGTATACTCCTCATTTTTATACTTTTGATAGTTTCTGCAATGGTTTCTGGTTCCGAAAATGCTTTTTTCTCTCTGACCCCATCCGAAATTGAAATCTACAAAGATTCAACGGCAGCCAAACATCAGCTAATTATTCACCTTTTAGAAAAGCCAAAAAAATTATTGGCTACAGTACTCATTACCAATAATTTTGTAAATACTTCCATCGTCATTATTTCGACCTATATTGTAGCTAATTTATTTGATTTTACAGGATTTCCTGTCTTAGGAATGCTCATACAGGTTGTTGTAATCACATCCCTCATTCTCTTTATCGGTGAAATTTTACCAAAAGTATATGCTACCCAGAATGCAATAAAAATTGTTTTATTAATGGCTAGTCCTTTGCATTTTTTGAGTCGGATCTTTTACCCTTTGGTCTATGTATTGGTTAAATCAAGCTCGTTGATCGACAAAAGAATTACCAAAAAAGGGCATAATATTTCTATCTCCGAGTTGTCGGATGTAATTGAGATCACCTCAGGAAATGCAACACCAAAACAGGAAACACAAATTTTAAGAGGCATCGTTAATTTTGGCGAAATTGACGTTAAGGAGATTATGAAATCCCGTGTTGATGTAAATGCAATAGACAGCGAAACAAGATTTGGAGATTTACTTAAAATAGTTTTGGATACGGGTTATTCAAGAATGCCGGTTTATACCGAAAATTTCGATACAATCGTTGGAGTACTTTACATCAAAGATTTATTGGCACATTTAAACGAAGAAGACAACTATAACTGGATGCAGCTCATACGGCCTGCATTTTTTGTTCCTGAAAACAAGAAAATAAACGATTTGCTAAAAGAGTTTCAGGAAAAGAAAATTCATCTTGCCATTGTTGTTGATGAATATGGCGGCACCTCCGGTATTGTCACACTCGAAGATATTCTGGAAGAAATTATAGGTGAAATCAACGACGAATTTGATATTGCCGCAGAAGAAGTTGATTTTACTAAAATTGACGACTTTACTTATATTTTTGAAGGGAAAACGACCCTCAATGATTTCTACAAGGTTTTTGGTTTGGAAGAAAAGGTTTTTGACGATATCAAAGGTGAATCGGATACCATTGCCGGTTTGATCCTCGAAAACCAGGGGAAAATCCCCGAGAAAAATGCCAGCATTCAGCTCGATAATTTTATTTTTCGTATCGAAGCTGTTGACAGCAGAAGAATTAAACGTATCAAAGTAACGATTATACCTTAGCAATTATGCAAAAATTTGTTTTCTACACATTATTTATGATTGGTTCAACCCTGCTTATCTCTTGTGGGACTGAGGATTATTCGCCCAAACCAAAGGCTTTTTTTCGTATCGATTTGCCTGCAAAATCTTATCAGACTTTTGATACCCTCTACCCCTATTCTTTTGAATATCCTAAATATGCAAAAATACAGCGCTCTAAAGGCTTGGGTGAAGACAAATACTGGATAAATGTAAATTTTCCGACCTACAATGCTACCATACACATTACCTACAAACCTATTAAAAATGATTTAGACAGTCTGATTGAAAATGCCCGCAGATATGTAGACAAACATATCTCAAAAGCCACTTCTATTAAGGAAAAAGCTTATGAAAATCCCGGAAATAATGTGTACGGTGTGGTTTACAATATTAAGGGAAACTCGGTAGCTTCACCCTATCAATTTTTTGCCACCGACCGTAAAAAGCATTACCTACGTGGTGCCTTGTATTTCAATATGCAACCCAGCAACGATTCTCTGGCTCCTGTTATTGACTTTATTGAAAAAGATATTGACCATCTAATTAGCACGTTAAAGTGGAGGAAGTAGGTATTCGTTATTGGTTATTATGTTATTAGGATTACTGCTCACAGTTCAAAATTGCTTCTACCCTTGCTGTTAAAATAACTGAATCTGATTTTAGCTGTATTCCTGTATAATCTTCTGATTGAATAAGAGCTTCGTCTAAATTAAACTGCTTTTGAGAAACAGTAAAAAAATACTTTTTCCCTTTGTAATAATTGGCCAAATATTCTTGCTCGGTTTGTCCGGGTGTAGGAACCAAAATTGCCTTTTTGCCAAAGACAGCCAAATCCATAATGGTAGAATAACCTGAACGACACAAAATTATATTAGCTTGTAGCGTAAATTTCTGTAAGGTATCCGTATCAAGATGAGAATAAATTTTTAGATTTTCTGAAATCGTTTTTGATTCTTCTTTTTCGGGAGTCCCTTGAACAATAACAGTTTTAATCGTTTTATTTTCTAATTGCTTCAGAATTATTGCTTCAAAAATTGTTCGTTGAGGTTCGGGTCCAGAAAGTAACACTAAAAGATCAATCTTTTTATTTTCATTAATTTCAGCTAAATTTTTAAACCGCGAAAGCGGCTCTATGAAATAAGTATCAATTGGAAGTTTGTATTTATGTGATAAATCGCCCGAAAGGTTGACATTGCCTTCGAAATCAGGTATCCAGCATTCAGTATAATTTTTAATAAACTGTCTGTTAATGTAAAATAACATTTTATCAAAAAAAGCAAATTTTATTGGACTCTTAATCAAAACCTGATGGGTCATAAAAATACACTTTGTTTTTTTATTCCAAAGCCCAAAACGATTGTCAGAAAATACAATATCAATAGCATATTCATCGATAATTTTAGCTAATAGCTTTTTTTCCTGATAAATACCTATTATAATCTTAGGCAACATCAAAATAAATTTCAGGCTCAAACTTCCTTTACGTTGATACTTAATTTGATAGCCAGGAAAACGAATACATTTTAAATCGGGAAATTCTTTGCGCAAAAATGCAAGTGGGCGATTATCGGCTGCTATTATCACATTTGCATTCGCTTCAATAAATGCTTTTATAACAGGTACACAACGACTTGCATGTCCCAATCCCCAATCTAAAGGGCAAATAAGTATGTTTTTTCTTTCTGACAAAGTATTTTTAAATTTTTGATAAAATTAGAAATAAATACGGTATTTTTGAAAACTAAACAGCAGAAAATGTTAAGGTACCGAATAGCCCTTAGCTTAATTCCCGGAGTGGGCGATATCATCGGGAAAAAACTGGTATCCTACTGTGGTGGAGTAGAAGCCATTTTTAAAGAAAAAAAGGCCAATCTGCTCAAAATTCCAAGTGTAGGTGAAACATTGGTCAATGCCATTGTCAATCACGATTTATTCAACAGGGCAGACAAAGAAATCACCTTTATTGAAAAGTTCAACATTAAGCCCTTGTTTTACCTCGATGCAGCCTATCCTATGCGTTTAAAACAATGTACCGACAGCCCTATGATGTTGTATTACATTGGCAATGCTGATTTGAATACAACAAGGATTGTAAGTGTGGTCGGAACACGAAGCATTACAGAATATGGCAAAGACGTATGTAAACAATTGGTAAAAGATTTATCACAACATGAAATCCTTATCGTAAGTGGACTGGCATATGGTGTTGATACTTGTGCCCACAAAACTGCCATCGACAATAATATGCCAACTATAGCAGTATTGGCTCATGGTCTCGACAGGGTTTACCCCTTGCTGAACAAACCCTTGGCCGAGAAAATGATACATAACGGAGGATTGTTGACTGAATTTATGAGTGCAACCAATCCCGATCGTGAGAACTTCCCTAAACGCAACCGCATTATTGCAGGAATGGCAGATGCCGTTATCGTGGTTGAAGCTGCCAAAAGAGGCGGTGCCCTCATCACTGCCGACATTGCCAATTCATATAACAGAGATGTTTTTGCCGTTCCCGGTAAGTTAAGCGATACTTTTTCGGAAGGCTGCAACCATTTAATAAAGACCAATAAAGCCGCACTTATCCAATCGGCAGACGATTTGCTTTACATCATGGGCTGGGAGAAAAACAAACAACTTAAAAAAACAGTTCAGCGGCAACTTTTTATCGATCTCAAACCCGAAGAACAAATAATATTTGATTTGCTGAGCCAGAAAACCTCCATTTCTATTGATGAATTGTGTATGCTTTCAAAACTTAATGTATCCAAAATTGCCGAGGCCTTGCTCAGCCTCGAACTCGAAGGAATCATCAAAGCCATGCCAGGGAAAGTGTATAAATTGGTGTAAAAGAATTAGGAATTATGAATTGTTAATTATGGATCTCTTTAAATATCCGTGAATAAACATTCAACATCAATAGGCTCAGTGTTCGTTTACTTCGGTCATCGGTCTTCCGACTTTAGCCCCAATAGGAATATCCAATCTCTAGGCTACAACAGATTCAGCCTGTAAGAATCCTGTTTGATAAAGATAAATAACAATATGGTAAAGGACCAAAGGGAAGAACCACCATAGCTAAAAAAGGGCAAGGGAATACCAATAACTGGCAGTAAACCCATCGCCATACCGATATTTACAAAAATATGCATAAACAAGATGGATGCAACTCCATAGCCATAAATACGGCTAAAAGGAGAGCGTTGCCGTTCTGCCATAAAGATAATACGTATCAATAATCCAATAAATAAACTCACAACAACCAAACTTCCGACAAATCCCCATTCTTCGCCCACAGTACAAAATATAAAATCTGTGCTTTGCTCAGGAACAAAGTTAAATTTGGTCTGGGTGCCGTTCAGATAGCCCTTACCTATAAATCCACCTGAGCCTATGGCTATTTTAGATTGATTTACATTATAGCCGGCTCCTTTCAAATCCAACTCTTTGCCTAACAACACATTGATACGTTGGCGCTGATGATCCTGCAACACATGATTAAACGCATAATCCACTACGAAAATAAAACTGATGGTTAATACCAGAAATGCAACTACCGTTATAATTCCTCTTTTATTTCTTCTGATGAAAAAGATAAAAACTAAAGCCAATGCCAGCACTATTCCTGATAAAATAAATTGATTGACGAGTAAAGCCAATACAAACAAGATGGCAATAATTAATCCAAATATCAAAATATTGCCCGATAAACCTTCGCGGTACAATACCAGGATAAAAACAGCATAAACCATTGCTGAACCAGTATCGTTTTGCAACAATATCAGCAAAGCAGGGATTAAGAGTATTAAGGTAGCATAGAGCTTGGTTTTTCGTTCTTTGATATGAATATCTGAAGAACTCAAAAACTTTGCCAAGGCAAGGTTGCATGCAAACTTAGCGAATTCAGAGGGTTGTAATCCAAATCCACCTATTTCTAACCAGGATTTAGAACCATAGGTAATTTTCCCTGAAACCAAAACCAACATTAACAAAAGCAGAAAAAATCCATAAATCCCGAAAGCAAATTGGGAAAAAAATTTGGGATCAATCGCCATGATAAACAAGGCAATTAGGGCAGAAGATGCAATCCAAATCAACTGTTTTCCATAACTTTGCGAAAAGTCAAAAATACTTTTATGGTTTTCGTTATAAACTGCAGAATATATATTGAGCCAACCCATAAAAACCAACATCAGGTAGATGCTAACCATTACCCAATCTATATTTCCTAATATGCCTTTTTGTTCTCTCAATGTTTCGACATTATATTAGCATTGATCATTCTTTCTTCCAATTCTTTTCGTTTTATGCTTTTTATGCTTTTTCGTAAATATTTTTCTATCATTAAACTTGCAATGGGAGCCGCCCAAACACCACCAAAACCGGCATTTTCGATATAAACCGCAATGGCTATTTTGGGATTTACCCTGGGTGCAAAAGCGATAAAAATGGAGTGGTCTTCACCCTGAGGGTTTTGAGCAGTCCCAGTTTTGCCACAAACTACAATACTGTCGATTCTTGCCTGAGATGCAGTTCCTCCAGGTTCATTCACTACTTCATACATTGCATCTGCCACAACCTGAAAATACTTATCGCTGATTTTGGTTAAGTTTTTCTTTAAAAACAAAGGATTTATTATTTTGTTTTTACCGATGGATTTTACAAAATGTGGTGTATAAAAATAACCCCTGTTTGCAAAAATAGCAGCAATATTAGCCATTTGTAAAGGGATAATTCCCATTTCGCCCTGGCCAATACTCAAGGAATAAATTGTACTAAAAGCCCAGGCATGATGTCCATAAATTTTATCATAATAATTGGCATCAGGAATACGACCCTTTTTAACATTAGGTATGTCAACACCTAATCGTTGGCCCAAGCCAAAACTCAAAGCTTTGTCGTTCCATAAGTTAAGGCCCATTTCGCTGTCGGTAAACCGGTCTCTGGCAAGTCCGTGTTGGATAACTTTTCTGAAAACCTGATAAAAATAAGGATTGCACGACATTTTAATGGCACTTTTTAAATCGGTTGCATTGGGATGATTGTGGCAGCCCAATAAGGATTTATCGCAGGGAAAAGCACTTCTTTCACTGATTACTCCTTCTTCAAGTCCAATTAAGGATTGAATAATTTTAAAGATAGATCCCGGAGGATAAACCGCCATCAAAGCTCTGTCGAACAGTGGTTTACTTGGGTCTCTGAGCAGTAAATTATAGTTAACACCCCTTACTCTTCCTACTAACAAGTTGGGGTCATAAGTAGGACTCGATACCATGGTTAATATCTCACCTGTTGCAGGTTCTATGGCTACAATACTACCAACTTTGTTTTTCATCAACGACTCACCGTATGCCTGTAAATCAGCATCCAGGGTAGAGTGAAGCGGTTCTCCTGCAATTGCAACCGTATCGTATATACCGTTATGATAACTTCCTTTTTCGCGGTTGAAAACATCCACCATCACTATTTTTGAACCTTTTTGACCTCTCAAAATATTTTCATAATATTTTTCCAGCCCACTCATACCAATATAATCACCTGGTTTGTAATAGGGATCGGTAACTTCGGTCCCAACTTCACCAATATAACCTAAGGTATGCCCTGCAACGGATAAAGGGTATTTACGCAAGGTTCGGGATTGCACATAAAACCCACTGTATTTGTACATTTTCTCCTGCAAATAACCATAATTTTCCTTTGAGATTTGTTTCTCGAAAATTGAGGCTGCATAAGGCGAGTATTCTCTGGCTTTTTTAAGCTTCAGAATTAAATCTTCTTTGGTAATTCCAACCAAATTACAGAGTTCTGTCGTATCGAATGCTTTTACTTGCCGGGGAATAACCATTAAGTCGTAAACTGCTTCGTTGTATACCAATAACTTTTGATTGCGGTCATATATCAAGCCACGGGCAGGATAATTGGTAACAAAACGCAATGCATTTTTGTTAGCTGATAAAACATAGCTATTATCAATGACCTGAAGGAAAAATAAACGTGCAATAAAAATAAAACCCACCACCACGAAAATGGTAATTACCACATATTTTCTATTGTTGTAGGGTTTTTTCATGTGTTATTAATTTTTATTATTTATTTGACACATAGAATACGCCATAAAATATCATACTCGGTTTGATTAAATATTATTCTTATGGCTATTTCATTAGAAATTTAGCCTAAACTGTATTCAAACTTTTTGAATTCAAAAAACCCTGCTGGCTGATAAAAGCCATGACAGGGTTAAATGTTGCATCCGTTGACAATTCAACTTTGATCAATGTCCTTCTTTTTCATTATAAATCTATTCTTGTTTCTGAAAATCTTTCAGCATTCTGAATACAATTACAATGATAAATTCAAAAGCTTACCATCTCTTTTTGCTAGGTCTACCGGTTCTGCTTGTATTTTCTGAATCTCTTTTATTGATGCTTGTATTCGGATCTTTTTTAAAACGGCCATCCGATTCTCTGGAAGGACGATTGTCTGATTCTTTTTTATACCGGTTATCTGACTCTCTTGGAGGACGACTACCCGCATCTTTATTGAAACGACTGCCCGATGCATCTTTATTCCATTCTTTTCTTTCGCCACCACCTCTTCTGTCATCACTTCTTCTGTCATCAGGTTTTCTGTCATCACCTCTGCGAGCAAAACTACGTCTTTCGTCGCTTCTGCTTTCGTTTCTTCTTGGAGAGGATGATCTTCTATCGCCACCTCCTCCATAGCTGCTTTCGCGACGACCTCTGCTTCTTCCTTCGTCACCACCATCTTTTCTTGGAGAGGATTGTTCAATAGCAACCGAACGATCACCATATCTGACGTCTTTAAAAGCAGCTAGTATCATATCAAGATAGCTTGCTTCTACTTCAAAGAATGAGAAAGATTTCAGTATTTCAATTTTACCGATTTTGATATCTTTGCTTTGCATAACATCATTTAACAAACCAATTAAATGAGGTGGTTGTAAGCCATCCATTTTCCCAAGGTTGATAAATAATCTTGCAAATCCTTCAGTTGTATCGGGTTTTCCTGAACGTTCATTGCCTTTTTCTGAAACATTCAAATCGGGGGCATTGCGGTAATAGGTAAGAAAACGGTTGAATTCAACTGAAACAAAGCGTTTTATTAAATCTTCTTTGCTAAGTTCTTCAAGTTTTTTATAAATAACAGGCAAAAAATCAGTTATTTCTTCTTCTTTAACCGCTACTTTTTCCATTTTATCAATCATATAAAAAAGTTGCTTTTCACAAACTTCTTTACCATTTGGAATCTTAGCCATTTTGAAGCTTTTCCCTAATTGGCGTTCGATGTCTTTGATTTTATGCTTTTCACGCATATTGGTAATGGCAATTGAAATCCCGGATTTATCGGCTCTTCCTGTTCTTCCACTTCTGTGGGTATAAGCTTCAATTTCGTCGGGCAAATTGTAGTTAATTACATGGGTCAGGTCGTTGACATCCAATCCTCTGGCAGCAACATCTGTAGCAACCAACATCTGTAAATTTCTCACCCTGAATTTGTTCATAACACTATCGCGCTGAACCTGAGACAAATCTCCGTGTAAAGCATCGGCATTGTAACCATCTTTAATTAACCAATCGGCCACTTCCTGTGTTTCTCTTCGTGTACGGCAGAAAATAATTGCATAGATATCAGGATAATAATCAGCAATTCTTTTAAGGGCAAGGTATCTGTCTTTGGCATGCACCAGATAGCAATAATGTTTTACGTTATCTGAACCAGAGTTACGGGAACCTACTGTTATTTCGATAGGTTTGTTCATATACCCTCTGGCAATTTTTTCGACCTGCGTTGGCATGGTAGCCGAAAACAACCAGGTGTTTTTGGTTTTGGGGGTTTCTTTTAATATTTCATTCAATTCATCCTGAAATCCCATATCGAGCATTTCATCTGCTTCGTCTAATACAGCATATTTGATATTGCTAAGGTTTATTTTCCCTCTTCTCATCAAATCGAGCATTCTGCCAGGAGTTGCGACTATCACATTCACACCTCTCGACAATTGTCTCATCTGGGTTTCGATATTGGCACCACCATAAATGGGGATTACTTTAAAAGTTTCAATGTATTTTGCATAAGATTTTAAATCGTTGGCAATCTGAATGCACAACTCACGGGTTGGGCAAAGAATAAGTGCCTCCGGAGTCAAGTTATTACTGTCGATTTTGTTGATAAGGGGTAATCCAAATGCAGCCGTTTTACCGGTGCCTGTTTGTGCAAGAGCAACTAAATCAGTATCTTGTTCTAATAAAACAGGGATTACTTCCTCCTGAACCGGCATTGCTCTTTCAAAACCTAATTCTTCAATGGCTTTTAATACGCGAGCATCAATACCTAATTCGCTAAATGTTTTCATTTTGTGTATAATTTTTAATAATCTGCAAAAGTAGTCTAAATCTTTGACTTTCCGAAATATAATTTCATTTTTTGTACCTGCGATACTTTTTATTTACATTTTAAAACGTTGTTAATTTTCCAATTTCTTAAAATTTGCTGAACAATTCAGCGTATCGTTTGGGCATTCCTTTCGTAAAATTCAAAAAAAAGAGAGTATTTGCTGAAATTTTGGTAAATTTTCTGATTGCATCCTACCTCAATTTTCCATTTATTTCTCCTATCTTTGCAATGAAGCTATTTAAACAGCAATAAATTTCATATTTATAACTTTGTCTAAAATTAATAAGGCATTAAAAACGGCTTTCCTGGCTTAGGTTTAAAAAAATCTGGCTTAAGATTTGATTCAAAAAAATTAAATTTTACGACATGGTAAAACTTTTATATTCTTTATTGATAATTTTAATATTCTCATTCACTCTTTACGCACAAAAAACTACTGTAAGCGGTTATGTAACCGAAAAAGGTAACCGTGAATCCTTAATTGGGGTGAATGTTTATTTGCCTAAATATAGTATAGGAACTACCACAAATGCCTACGGTTTTTATTCTATCACTGTTAATAAAGAGGATAGTGTAGGAATCATTTGGTCTTTTGTAGGTTATCAAAGTGTTCATAAAAAAATAAATTTACAGAACAATCAGGAAATTAATATTGAATTAAACCCTTCTATAATACTGGAGGCAGTCGTAATTTCGGGAAAGCGTGAAAATAAAGTAAGCGAAGAAACGAGGATGAGTACCATCTCATTAAAACCCATTGAGGTTAAAAACATCCCCGCCTTACTGGGAGAAAAGGATGTTTTTAAAGCACTGCAATTGATGCCGGGAGTACAGAAAGGGAGTGAAGGATCCAGCGGATTGTATGTGAGAGGAGGAGGCCCAGATCAAAACCTCATTATTTTAGATGAAGCCGTTGTTTACAATGCCAATCACCTTTTTGGGTTTTTTTCCTTATTTAACGGGGATGCCCTAAAATCAATAGAGCTTACCAAGGGTGGCTTCCCTGCCCGTTATGGAGGTCGCCTATCATCAGTAATTGACATGACAATGAAGGACGGCAATAAAGAGAAATTTTCGGGGGAAGCGGGTATCGGAATTATTTCTTCACGTCTCTTGCTCGAAGGACCTATCGTTAAAAACAAATCTTCTTTCATTATTTCAGGTCGCAGAACCTATATTGATATTTTAATGCAACCCTTCATACAAAGTACAACTAATTCAACAGCAGGATATTATTTTTATGATTTGAATGCCAAAGTAAACTATGATTTTGGCAATAAAAACAAAGTCTTTCTGAGTGGTTACTTTGGTCGTGACAAATTCTATAGGAGCGAATTAGGTGATAATATCTCAAATAATGATTTGTATTGGCAGAATGCTACAGCTACCCTGAGATGGAACCATCTTTTTTCGAACAAAATATTTTCGAATACATCTCTTATCTTTAGTGATTATACCCTAAAGTTAAATGCTGAAGAGAAATACCATGAAGATAATTTCCTGCTCAATTACAAATCAGGTATAAGGGATTTTTCCGGTAAATTCGATCTACAGTACCTTCCCAATACTAATCATCTGGTTCGTCTGGGCTTAAATACAACTTATCATATATTTACACCCAGTGCTTTTGTGGTAAAGACCGATTTATTGAGCGAAAACATTGAAAATACAATACAAAACAAGGGTATTGAAACTGCGGTATATATTGAGGATGATATTAAAATCAGGAATCAATTAAAACTAAATCCGGGTTTTCGCATTTCAGGATTTTCGGTGGGAGATAAAAACTATTTAAATGCAGAACCCCGTTTATCTGTTAGTTATCTGCTGAAAAAAGACCTGGCCCTAAAAGCAAGTTTTGCCAGTATGACTCAGTATCTGCATCTGCTCAGCAATACAGGAATTGGTTTACCAACCGACTTATGGGTGCCTGCTACCGAAAACGTAAAACCACAGAAATCATGGCAAATTGCCGGCGGATTAGCCAAAGATATTAAAGCCTATGATCTCAGCATCACACTGGAGGGTTATTATAAAAAATCTAACAACATCATCGGTTATCGTGAAGGTTCTAATTTTTTATTGATTGATAATCCCTCCGATGCCACTGAATTTAACTGGGAAAAAAACGTCACATCCGGCCAGGCCTGGTCCTATGGTTGTGAATTGCTGGTCAGAAAAACTGCCGGAAGATTTTCAGGATGGATTGGGTATACCCTCTCCTGGACTCAACTACAGTTTGACGAGCTGAATTTTGGCTTGAAATATTATGCCCGCTACGACCGTCGTCACGATATTTCTGTGGTTGGATTTTATAACATTACTGAAAAAATAATGCTTTCGGCCACCTGGGTCTATGGGACAGGCAATGCCATTACCCTACCAAAAGCTTCTTATTCTCCAGTTCCGTTTAATGATAATTATTTTGGAAGAAGCGTTCAGGATTATGGGGATAAAAACAGTTTCAGAATGGCTCCTTACCACCGTTTTGATATTGGCATTCAATTCCATAAAAAAAGGCCTAAATTCGAAAGAACAGTTGAACTTAGCTTATACAATGCCTACAATCGGAGTAACCCTTTCTACTATTATTTAACCACAAAGTACAATGCTGTTGACGGAACTCTGAAAAGCGTCATAAATCAGGTGTCGTTATTTCCAATCATTCCTTCTATTAGTTGGAGCATTAAATTTTAAAAAATTAGCTATGCAGAAAATTCTTTTTATATGTATGAGTTTCTTTTCTATTTTGTTAGTATCCTGTGAAAAAGAAATAGATGTTGAAATAATAGATAATGATCCCAAAATTGTAGTAAGCACGCATATTGGCGTAGGTGAAATGCTGAAAATATACGTTTCTTCGTCCATCCCTTTATATGACACTCACAATGAACAAATTAATTTCATCGAAGATGCTTTGTCAGAAATATCTTCAGACAATATAAACTGGAAAACACTGGATTATAATTTTCCCGACAAATATTATTCACTTCCACTCTCAACATTTAGTGCAAGCGAAGGACAGACCTATTATATAAGGATTTCGGCCAATGGGTACAAGTCAGTAAAAAGTTATTGCAGCATTCCAGTTTATAGTCCCATCAGTGTCGCGATAGCTAAACTTGATTCAACAACCGACATCTCTGGCATGGGTTATAATTCATTAGGCATTACAATTAAAGTGAAAGATGCTACTGGTCAGAAGAATTATTATGGGATTTATGCTTATTTGAATGATCAGCAAATGTATATTGAAAACAACAGCCTTTGGGTATTTTCAGATAATTTAGGCGATGGAAAAGAATTTCTTTTCAATTATACAAGTTATTACTGGCAGCATGGGGATAATATAAAAGTAAGATTGTACCAGACCTCAGAATCTTTTTACCGTTTCCATTTTTCTTATGCGAATTATGTATCCGATAATCCTTTTTCAGAACCTTCCCCTGTTTATTCAAATATTGAAAATGGCTTAGGGATTTGCTCAGGATATACCTATCGCGATTATTCTTTTATAGTTCCATAAAAGAATAAAGACATAAAATTGAAACATTCATTCATAATTCTCAGTATGAACACCATACAAGTTATAGAAATTATTTTTTCCCTCATCACTTATTCACAAGACTTTTCCTCTTATTCTGGAACGAATATTTGAGATCAGCAAAAGTAAAAATCAAATTTGTTGGCGAAAGCAAAATTTTGAAATAAAAAAAACTCACATCGTTGAATGTGAGTTTATTTTATGAAAGTATCGGAAACTATTCTGGATGAATTGCTTCTACTGGACAAACATCAGCACAAGAACCACAGTCTGTACAAACATCTGCATCAATTTTATAGATATCACCTTCAGCAATAGCTTCTACAGGACATTCATCAATACATGTACCACAAGCAGTACAATCATCAGTAATTTTATAAGCCATAATATTTATTATTAAAAGTTAATTTTGTGAGTGCAAATATATTCAATAATTTCCTACTACATAAAATAAATTTGCTATTTTTTTTATTGAAATGTATGATATTTTATATCTGCCTGAATATCTTAACGATACGTGGTTTTGTTAAATTTATCTTTTTCGATTTTTATTACGGATTCTTTTTCCTTTTATAAATTAAATACGAATAAAGCAATCCACTCTTATCGTCAATTATATTTTCTTGATTTTCTACTATTTCCCAATCCGAAAAATCAATATCAGGATAAAAAGTATCTGCCTCAAAATCCTTGTGCACTTTTGTAAGATATAATTTGTCGGCAATTGGCATAAACTGCCTGTATACGCTGCCACCACCGATAATGAAGTTTTCCTTATCTGACTCGCATAAATTGATAGCATCTTCAATGCTGTATGCCATTATACAACCATCTATTTTTTCATCGACAATATCTGTAATTACAACACTTCTCCGATTGGGTAATGGTCGAATGGGCAGGCTTTCAAATGTATTTTTCCCCATAACAATGGTATGATGGGTTGTAAGTTGCTTGAAGCGTTTCAGATCTTCTGAAAGATGCCACAACAACTGATTGTCTTTTCCAATGGCATTGTTGTTGGCAATGGCTACAATGATAGATAGTTGTTTATTCATTTTCTATAAATTCAAAGTTAAATACTTTTTGTAAATTTAGTTTTACGATTTCCGCCACTTCATCAAAATCAAGTTTCTTACCCAGCTCTTTTTCAAGCGAAGTTACAGCTTTATCTGTAAACCCACATGGATGGATGTGGTTAAAATAATTTAAATCGGTGTTGACATTAAATGCAAAACCATGCATGCTTACCCAATGACTTGTTCTTACTCCAATTGCACAGATTTTTCTGACTTTCTTTGGATCTTTCACATCCAACCATACTCCAATTGCATTTTCAAGCCGTTCAGCATGAATATCGTACTGTTTTAAAGATAGGATAATGGCTTCTTCTAAACTGTAAATATAGTCTTTAATCCCCATCTTAAAAGCAGTTAAATTTAAAATCGGATAGCCTACCAATTGACCAGGCCCATGATAAGTAATATCGCCACCCCGGTTAATCTTATGGAAAGTGGCATTTTGGGCCTGTAATTGAATGTAATCAATTAACATATTGTCTTCCGATCCACTTTTACCCAAGGTATATACATGAGGATGTTGGCAGAATATTAAATGATTGATAATATCGGGTTTATCCAAACGTTTTTCATTGAGAATACGGTTGAATAAGCTTTCCTGCAAATCCCAGCATTCTTTGTAATCAATTTCCTGTAACGAATGAAATATAGTTTTCTGTGACATATTTTTTTTATTGCCAAAAAGGAGACAGTGCCTAAAGTTAATAATTGCCCTCCTTTTACTTTATTCATTATCCTTGATTTGCTTCTCTGCATGATAAGACGACCTAACCATTGGTGCACTTTCAGCAAATTGAAAACCTTTTTCCAATGCTTTTAATCGATAAAATTCGAATTTTTTGGGCGTAATATATTCCTCGACCATTATATTTTGACGGCTTGGTTGTAGATACTGCCCTATGGTTATGATTTTACATCCTGCAATTAACAAATCATCCATGGTTTGAAGAATTTCCTCTTCCTTTTCACCCAGTCCCAGCATTATGCCCGACTTGGCAGTAAGACCACCCTGAGCGATGTATTTCAATACTTCTAAACTCAGCCGGTATTTGGCTTTGGTTCTTATAGTGGGCGTCAGGCGTTCTACTGTTTCAAGATTGTGGGAAATAATTTCGGGCTTTGCATCCATTATTTTCTGTAATAATGTT
This sequence comes from uncultured Bacteroides sp., assembly GCA_964496885.1. Taxonomy (GTDB): domain Bacteria; phylum Bacteroidota; class Bacteroidia; order Bacteroidales; family JACABE01; genus JACABE01. The sequence continues at coordinate 36,024 of CAZCBG010000007.1, forward strand.
TTATTCCCCTGAAAATCGGGTATCAGGACTTCAAGCGTTGTCGCTGGATTTATTTCTTTGATTTTCAGTATAGTTTCAACCCAATGTTCTGCTCCAAAATCAGCTAAGTCGTCTCTGTCAACAGATGTAATCACACAATGCTTCAAACTCATAAGCTGGATTGAATTGGCAATGCTTAAGGGCTCTCCTGAATCCGGCGGTAAAGGTTTACCGGATATTACATTACAAAACCGGCAATTTCTGGTACAAATGTTCCCAAGAATCAAAAATGTAGCTGTTCCTTTACTCCAGCATTCTCCTAAATTTGGGCAATCGCCACTTTCGCAAATGGTATGAAGCTGGTGATTTTTTACTATTTCTTTCACCTTGAGGTAATCATCGCCTTTCGATAATTTTATTTTGAGCCATTCAGGCTTTCTTTTAAATTCCATTTTCAAATCTTAATTTTAAATCCTGATGCTAACAACAACCCAAAAAGATTTATGATTTTTGATGTGTAAAAAACCCATGATCTTCATTTATTCAACACTATTATTAAAAGCACTGATTTATATGGCAATCGCCCCTTTGATATGAGGCTGTGGATTATAATTGATCAATTCAAAATCTTCGAATTTGAAATCAACTATTGTTTTAACATCCTGATTTATCTTTAACTGCGGTAGCTCTCCTGGTATGCGCGCCAATTGTGTTTTAACCTGCTCAATATGATTCATATAAATATGAGCATCCCCTAAGGTATGTACAAATTCATGCGCCTGATAACCGCAAACATGAGCCATCATTTGCAATAAAATAGCATAAGAGGCAATATTAAACGGAACCCCCAGAAAAATATCTGCACTTCGCTGGTACAAATGACAGGATAATTTGCCATTGGCAACATAAAACTGAAACATCACATGACAGGGGGGCAAAGCCATTTTATCAATTTCACCTACATTCCATGCACTCACAATATGACGGCGCGAATCGGGATTGGTTTTCAATGCTTCCACTACCTGAGCAATCTGATCGATTACATTTCCCTCATTCGTTTTCCAGTTTCGCCATTGGTAACCATATATCGGTCCTAAATCACCATTTTCATCTGCCCATTCATTCCAAATTGATACCTTATGGTCGTTGAGGTATTTCACATTGGTATCCCCATTCAAAAACCACAATAACTCATAGATAATTGAACGCAGATGTAATTTTTTAGTCGTAAGAAGCGGAAATCCATTTTCAAGGTTGAAACGCATCTGGTAACCAAAACAACTGAGAGTGCCTGTGCCGGTACGGTCTTCTTTGCGGATGCCGTTTTTCATCACATGATCAAGTAATTCAAGATATTGTTGCATAGTATTTTAATAACGAATCATAAAACTTTCAGGATAATCTTTATTCATTTTTTCTTTCAGTTGGGCTACTTTATTTTTATCGGCAAATTTACCAATAATTAAACGAAAAAAGCTGGAATTCCCTTTTTTGATTTCCTGTATACTTGTTTCTTCTTTGAAATTGCTTTTAATTTTAGTTAGAAGCTTGTCGGCATTGTTTTTAACCTTAAAACTTCCTATTTGTAAACCATACAGATTATTATCGGATAATGGTTTCGTTTCAACAATATTCGTTTCAGCAACTTGCGTTTCTTTTATTTTAATTTCAGTAACTGCTGTTACCTGAATTTTAGGCTCTTCAAATGCAAAAAGCACTGGTTTTACCATAGAAATTGCTAAAAGTGCTGTGTCTTTGGGTAGAAGGGGTTCTTTAACAGCTTCTGAATGTGAGGGTTTTGCTGTTTTAATACTGGCCATCAATTGTTGATGGGTTGCGTCATTGGGTTTACCGTAACTCAATATGGTGAGCTGTACTTTAGCCAGCCCATTGTAGACAAAATCTAAAGAATCGGCGGCCGCTCTCGATAAATCAATGATTCTTCTGTTGATAAAAGGACCTCTATCGTTGATTCTGACGATGATAGATTTATGATTGTTCAGATTGGTAACTTTTACCTTTGAATTAAAGGGCAGGCTCAGATGGGCAGCTGTCATTTTGGTTTCATCGTATTTTTCGCCATTGGCGGTTTTTTTCCCATCCAGCCAGCCATGATAATAGGAAGCAATCCCAATTTTGGGAGCCTGACGATCCTGAGCTTTTAAAACCTGAAATGATAATAAAACCAAGAGTATGCTAAATGTAAAAACAGTAAAGCTGAATCTCATTTTAATATCTTAAGGTTAAAGTGCGGTTTTATAATTTAATGGCATTGGGATCGTGTTTATGTTTGAAAAAGATGGCAAATAAAAGAGCAACTATCAAGGAATAAACTGCAAAAGTGAGCCATATTCCATGCCAGTTTTTATTGCCGTTAACCGTAAAAAAGCTTTGAATAATAATTCCACTGATGAAACTTCCAGATATCGCACCAAATCCATTTGTCATCATCATAAACAATCCCTGTGCACTCGAACGGATTTTGGGATCGGTATTGGTTTCAATAAACAATGAACCGGAAATATTAAAGAAATCAAATGCCATCCCGTACACGATACAGGAAAGAATAATCATCCATAAGCCATTGGCCGGATCTCCATAAGCGAACAATGCAAAGCGCAACACCCAGGCAATCATACTCATTAACATCACTTTTTTAATGCCAAATCTTTTCAAAAAGAAAGGTATAGCCAATATAAAAAGGGTTTCTGATATCTGCGAAATCGACATAATAATGGTTGAATACCTTACAACAAAAGAAGTGGCAAATTCCGGAACTTTTTTAAAATCATCCAGAAAAGTATCGCCATACATATTGGTTAATTGCAAAGCTGCACCCAAAAACATTGAGAAAACAAAGAAAAGTAGCATTTTGTAATTGGCAAACAGCTTAAATGCATTCAAGCCAAATAATTCAATCCAACTCGATTTGGATGAAGTTTGTTTTTGGGGCAAGCATTTAGGTAATGAAAATGAATAAATTCCTAAAATAATGGAGGCAATGGCCGAAATGTAAAATTGAACTTCTGTTGCTTTATTTCCTGATAGATTGGTGACCCACATGGCCATAATAAAGCCGATGGTGCCCCAAACACGAATAGGAGGAAATACCTTAACTACGTCTAAATTATTATTTTTTAGCGCATTGTACGATATTGAATTCGCAAGCGAAATGGTTGGCATATAAAACGACATCGCGACAAGCATTACCCAAAAAAAGGTATCAGGATTGCTGACCTGGGCACAACAAAATATTGCTAATCCACTTAATATATGAAGAATACCGTATAATTTTTCGGCATTTAACCATCTGTCAGCGATAATACCCATTAATGTAGGCATAAACAAAGAAGCAATTCCTAATGTGGAAAAAATGGCGCCAAACTCAGCACCACCCCATTGTTTGGTTGCAAACCAATAATTAGCAATGGTTATAAGCCAAGCTCCCCAAACAAAGAACTGTAAAAAATTCATCAATATCAATCGATTCTTAATACCCATCCTATTTCCTCCTTTTTAGTTTATATCAGTAAATATTAATTATTCATCTAACAACTTAATAACCCAATAACTATTAACAAATTACAGACTTCCTTCTCTCTTTTTAATTTCATCTCTCACCTGGGATGCTCTTTCATAATCTTCATTCTCAATGGTGATTCTTAACAATTCCTCTAATTCATCCATTGAATAATCTTTTAATTTATTTGGATCTTCGTCAGGGTAATCTGTTTTTGTTTTTAAATCATTCTCATTTTCGGTCATGATGATGCCAGCGGATGCCAGCACATTTTCATAGGTATAAATCGGACAATGAAAGCGCAATGCCAATGCAACGGCATCAGAAGTACGGGCATCTATCTCTGCTTCTTTGTTTCCATCGCTGGCTATTAATTTAGCATAAAAAACGCCTTCTGAAAACTTATGTATGATTACTTCCGAAATTTTAAGATTAAAAGTAAGGGCAATGCTTTTAAACAAATCGTGCGTCAAAGGCCTTGTAGGTTTCATTTTCTCTAATTCTATTGCGATAGCTTGCGCTTCAAATCCTCCGATAATAATCGGCAAACGTCTTTCTCCGGTTGATTCACCAAGAATGAGGGCATAGGCTCCTGTTTGCGTTTGACTATAAGATAAACCGATAATGTCTAATTTGATCTTTTCCATTATGGAATTGCTAATTTGAGCATGAATTGATAAAAATATATTGCAAAAATAATTTTTTTTCTTTTAACTTTTGAATTTTAATATCTTTAAATCAATTTTTACAGCAAATTCAGTTTTTTTAGGACTCTTTTTCATAATTTTTCTTATTTAAAATATAAAATCACAAAATATTCATTTTGTGTTGTTTATAAAATATTTTAATTTTCACAAAACATTTCTAACAATGGAGTGTTAAGAAAAACAATTAAATATATTTAGCAAAAATAACGATGTTTTGAAACTTTTTCTTAAGTTTGCTAAAAAAAATAAGAATATTGAACAAAAATTTACAATCTATGAAGAAAATTTATGGCGTATTGGCGGCATTTTTATTGCCGGTTTTTAGTTTCGCAAGCGAAGCTAATCTGGTTATTCCTGAGGGTATTAGAAACGAAAGTATATTATACTGGGGGTTTTTAATTACAATTTTAGGAATGTTATTTGGTTTATACCAGTTTTTGAAAGTTAAAAAAATCAAAGCACATCAATCGATGCTCGATGTTGCTCAGGTTATTTTTGAAACTTCCAAAACTTACCTTTTCCAACAAGGTAAATTCCTGCTGATATTATTTGCTTTTATCGGTTCAGCTGTCGCTTTTTATTTTGGCTATTTATCCGAATCTAGTTTTGGTTTTGGCGGTGTAGCCATGATACTTGGCTGGACTATATTGGGTATTTTAGGTTCATACAGCGTTGCCTGGTTTGGTATCCGAATGAATACATTGGCAAATTCAAGAATGGCCTTTGCTTCTTTAGAAAGAAAACCTATCAAATTATTAAACATTCCTTTGAATGCAGGTATGAGTATTGGCGTTATGCTGATTTCTCTCGAATTAATCATGATGCTCATCATCTTGATGTTTGTTCCGGGTAAATATGCCGGTGCAAGTTTTATTGGTTTTGCAATCGGTGAATCTTTAGGTGCTTCTGCTTTACGTATTGCAGGTGGTATTTTTACAAAAATTGCAGATATCGGTTCCGATTTAATGAAAGTAATTTTCAAAATCGGCGAAGACGATCCACGTAACCCTGGTACCATTGCCGATTGTGTAGGTGACAATGCTGGAGATTCTGTAGGTCCTACCGCCGATGGTTTCGAAACTTACGGTGTTACAGGTGTTGCATTAATTTCTTTTATATTATTGGCCGTAACGGGTGCTGATCTTCAGACTAAACTATTGGTATGGATTTTTGTAATGAGAATCATGATGATCATTACCTCTATTGTTTCTTTTGGAATTAATAACGTAATCAGCAAAGCCAGATACAATCATGTAGATGACCTGGATTTTGAAAAACCATTAACTTCATTGGTATGGCTGACATCTATTTTGTCTATCATCGTAACTTTTATTATCAGTAAATTAATCATCTCCGATATCAATGGAAATACGGATATGTGGTGGATACTTTCTACTATCATCAGTTGTGGAACATTGGGTGCTGCTTTGATTCCTGAGTTTACCAAATTGTTTACCAGTCCTAAATCTACCCACGTGAAAGAAGTAGTGGAAGCATCCAAAGAAGGTGGTGCATCTTTAAATATTTTATCAGGTTTAGTAGCCGGTAACTTCAGCGCTTTCTGGCAAGGAATGGTGTTTTTCTTATTGATGTTTTTGGCTTATTATGCAAGTACATTTGGCTTAGACGGGTTTATGATCTATCCTTCTATTTTTGCTTTCGGTCTGGTAGCCTTTGGAATGCTCGGTATGGGACCTGTTACCATTGCGGTTGACAGTTACGGTCCGGTTACAGATAATGCACAATCCATCTATGAATTATCACTGATTGAAGAAATTCCTAATATTGATGCAGAAATTGAAAGAGATTTTGGTTTCAAACCTGATTTCGAAAAATCAAAATATTACCTCGAAGCCAACGACGGTGCAGGTAATACTTTTAAAGCAACTGCTAAACCAGTACTCATTGGTACAGCTGTGGTAGGTGCAACCACCATGATTTTCTCTCTTATTCTTGTCATCCAACATTCTTTAGGTATTCAACCAGAAATGGTATTGAATTTATTGAACCCATATTCAATTTTCGGATTCTTACTGGGAGGTGCCGTGGTATACTGGTTCTCAGGAGCTTCTATTCAGGCAGTATCTACCGGTGCAAGCCGTGCCGTTGCTTATATCAAGGAACATATTAACTTAGACCCCAATGCACCTAAAAAAGCAGACGTTGAAAAATCAAGAGCTGTTGTAAAAATATGTACACAATATGCTCAAAAAGGTATGTTGAATATTTTTATTGCTATTTTCTCTTTTGCATTGGCATTTGCTTTCTTAGCATCACCTGTCGATTTAGTGGCTGGCATGAGCGAAGCGGATAAATTAAAAGCTGCAGCTCCTGTTTCCTTATTTGTAAGTTATTTGATTTCAATTGCCTTCTTCGGTTTGTATCAAGCTATATTTATGGCCAATGCCGGCGGAGCCTGGGACAATGCCAAAAAAGTAATTGAAGTGGATATGAAAGAAAAAGGAACCGATTTGCACGCAGCTGCTGTTGTGGGTGATACTGTTGGTGATCCTTTTAAAGATACTTCTTCTGTAGCCCTCAACCCAATTATTAAGTTTACCACTTTATTTGGTTTACTGGCTATGGAAATTGCCATTTCTGAAGCATTCAGACCAATTGCTCATTATGTTGGGATTGCTTTCTTAGCTGTAGCTTTGTATTTTGTTTACCGTTCTTTCTACAAAATGAGAATCAAACAATAATTCTTCAACTGAATTCTATATTTAAAAGCCTGATAACCTCAGGCTTTTTTTATGCTTGCATTTAAGCATATTTTATTTAAACTGTGCGTTGCAATTATACTGCTTTTTCGTACCTTTACCCTGAATTTTAAACAGCATGCTTTATAAGCTTCATTCAGAATACCTATAAAGCTTCTCTTGATTTGTGAAATACAATAAATTTAGCTAAAATGAAAGTTTTAAAAAATAAACTGCTGCTAAAATTAATACTGTCACTTCTGTTTTCTTTGTTGGTATTTGTTTTCGAAACTTTTGAAAACCATCAAAACAAAGTTGAAAATATTGCAAAATCTATCCGCTCTTGCTTAATTTCAAAAGAAAAACAAGTGGATGCCCTTTTTGCTGATATAAAATCAAATTATCAATCAAATGGAAACTGGGAAACCTTACAGCAAATAATTCCGTCAGGCATTTTCAAGGATGAAGGCTTGCTTTTTTTAATTTACCAAAAAGATACCTTAACGTATTGGTCTGACAATGGGGTTCCTATTGATTTATTGAAACCCAAAGAATTTACTCAAAACCCCATCCTCAAACTCCAGAACGGCTGGTACAGGGTAAAATATTCAAATCTGCAAGAAACCCAGATTGTAGCATTGATATTGATTAAAAACGAATACAGCTATCAGAATGATTACCTGGTAAACAATTTCCAACCAGATTTTAAAGCCCCTCCACAAATTGGAATTGACCTAAAAAAATCAAATTATCAGATTACAGATGCCAACGCCGCCTATTTATTTTCTGTTCATTTGATTGCAGCTTTACCCATAGGCGATCAGGCTCTTTATATCTTATTGCTGCTGTATCTTATCGCATTTATTTGTTGGATTTTACTGCTGTTTGATTTGTACGGCAGCATAAATATTTTGTATAGATGGCCACTGCTGCGATTTGTATTATTCGTAATCGCTGTTATGTTTTTAAGAGCCTTGTTGTTTTTCTTTCATTTCCCTGCGGCTTTATCCGATTCAAAACTTTTTAGCCCTTATTTTTATGCATCCACAATGTACCTGCCTTCGTTGGGAGATTTATTCATCAATGCCTTGCTTTTCTTATCTATTGCATACCTGTTTTTTACAAAGTTAAATACAACCGCATACAGCCAAATGAAAAAGCTGAAGCTTCAGTTATTGAGTGTTGTGATGTTGTTTACCATTATACTGTTTTTCTATTTCTATGTGGTTTTGTTCAAAAGTATCATTATCGATTCAAGCCTGCCTTTGGTGTTGAATAATATTTTTGGATTCAGCATCGAGAGTATCATAGGGAGTATCGTGATTTTTGCGATCAGTACAGGATTTTTAATGATAGCCTTTCAATTGTTTCGCATTGCTTATCACTGCTTGAACGATTTTAAAGAATTTGTAATTTGCTTGTTGATAAGTTTGCTGATTTTTGTTTTACTTCCTTTCCCAGACTTTATGAAAGAAGGGCTATTCTATCCGCTAAGTTTTTTAGTTCTGTTGAGCATTTTCTTAATTTTCGAAAAATACCGACATAAAGTATCCGTTTTTCAGAAAATTATGGTAATTATTTTATTCTTTTCTTTATTTTCAACCTATTCTTTGTATAAATACAACGACATCAAAGAAAAAGGGAAACGCAAATTATTGGTTCAGAAACTTACCGCCGAAAGCGATCCAATCGCAGAATTTCTAATCAAGGATATTATGCCCAAAATTGCCAGTGATACCATGATTGTTAGGCAATTAAAATACTTCTATCCCAAAGATTCAATTATTAATTATTTAAAATCAAGCTATTTTAAAGGATATTTAGGAAAATATACAGAGCAAATTACCTTGTGCAAAGATTTTGAAACATTGATCATCAATCCTGATTTTGCAACTATAAATTGCGACAACTACTTTTACGATAAAATCACCGCCATCGGCAAACCAACCACGTGCGAAAACTTTTATGCCCTCGATTATGGAAATGGGAGCAACAGCTATATTGCTTTGTTCCGTTTTTTTGAAAACCATAACGATTCATTGTTGCGGACTTCGTTGTACATAGAACTCGATGCAAAGTTTGTTGCCAAAGACCTGGGTTATCCAGAATTGCTGATTGATAAAAAAATGGATATCAACCCCGATTTAAGTAATTATTCTTTTGCACGTTATAGTAACGGATTGTTGGTGACACATTTTGGGAAATGCTTATATAAAGATGTATTGATGGATCACGACAAATCCAACACCTTTAGTTTTGAAGATACAGATGAATACAATCATTTACATTACCACGTAAACGCAAAAACAGATTTTATTATAAGTACGCCCAATCTTAGTTTGATGGAAAGACTGGCACCCTTTTCCTATATTTTTATTTTCTTTGGTTTGACAAGCCTCTTATTTGGGCTGATTACTGGTAATATTATATATGTTATCCCTCTCGCTTTTAACTTTAAAACAAGACTCCAACTCTCTATTTTATCTATTATCGTTGTTTCTTTCATCATTATTGGCATTACTACTTTGTTCTATATTTCTCAATTGAATAACGAAAAAAACTCGGAATTACTCTCAGAAAAGACGCATTCAGTTCTTATCGAAATAGAGCATAAAATTGGATCCAAGCCAACGATAACACCCCAATTAAATGTTGAAATTGGCAATTTACTGGTAAAATTGTCAAATATTTTCTTTACCGATATCAATTTGTTTGACGTAAAAGGCAATCTGTTGGCTTCATCCCGCTCACAAATTTTTGATGAAGGTTTGATTTCCCGCAAAATGAATCCAATAGCCTATTTTCAATTAAAAAATATTGGAAAAACCCAATTTGTTGAAAAAGAAAATATTGGCAAGCATGAATATTTATCAGCTTACATGCCTTTTCGCAACAACGACAATAAGCTGGTGGCTTACATCAACCTCCCCTATTTTGCCAAACAAAGTGAATTAAAGAAAGAGATTTCATCCTTTTTAAAAGCCTACCTCAACATTTATTTATTTTTAATTGCGGTGGCCGTAATGATTGCATTGTTCGTCTCCAATTACATAACACGTCCGCTCAAATTGATAAAGGACAAATTAAGTAAATTGAAATTAGGAAGTAAAAATGAAAAAATAGATTGGATGCGGAACGATGAAATTGGTAACCTGATAAAAGAATACAACAGCATGGTGGATCAATTGGCTAAAAGTGCCGAATTGCTAGTGCAATCGGAAAGAGAAGTGGCCTGGCGTGAAATGGCCAAACAGGTTGCCCACGAAATCAAGAACCCCCTAACGCCCATGAAACTAAGCATTCAGCATTTACAAAGAGCATGGAACGACAAGGTCCCCGACTGGGATGAAAGGCTGAAACGCTTTACCAATTCTATTGTTGAACAAATTGATTCCTTGTCGACCATCGCTTCCGAATTTTCTGATTTTGCAACGATGCCCCGTTCTGATTTTGAAAAAGTAAAAATTTCAAGTGCCCTGCAATATGTTATTGATTTATTTAAAGACAGCACAGAAAACAACATCTTATTTGAAACCCATATACCTGACAATTGCTTTGTGTATGCCGACAAGAAACAACTCATCAGCGTATTTAACAATGTGATTAAAAATGCAGTACAAGCTATTCCTCCAAGTGCAAAAGGGAAAATCAGCATTATAGTTGAACCCGGAGCTGATGTTTTTCAGATTAAAATTTCCGATAATGGAATAGGTATCAGCAGCGAACAGTACGAAAAAATATTTTCACCCTATTTTACAACCAAATCAGGAGGTACCGGTTTAGGCCTGGCGATGGTTAAAAACATCATCGAAAGCTGTGGTGGGAAAATATGGTTTACATCGGAAGTTGGTGTGGGAAGTTGTTTTTTTATTGAATTGCTTGAGTATAAGGACTAAATAACAGCTTAGTTTAAATAAAAATACAGAATCTCTTCAAATGAAAGATTCTGTATTTTTATAATACTTTATTTATAACCAGAGGGTTTTGCTTACTTAATTTTAATCAGTATTTGCGATTTGTTTACATTTTCCCCTTCTTTAACGTACACATCTTCAATAACGCCATCCATTGGAGCCAGCAATACATTATCCATTTTCATTGCCTGAAAAGTAATTAATTTTTCTCCTTTTTTTACTTTCTGTTTTTTCTTTACAAAAATTTTAAGAATAGTCCCCGGAATAAAAACATAAATTTCACGTGGATCTTTTGCTTTATAAGGTTTCTTTTCCTGATTTCTTTTAGGAATAATCGTGCGATAAAGAAGATTATCAATGTTAAGATCCTGGTATTTGCTGTAATCTTTTTCTTCTGGATTTTGTTCTATTTCTTCCATTATTTTTCAGTTTGAATGAAATTTAATTAATAATTTAAACTCAGTTAAAACAGGAAAGAATTAAAATGGTGGTACGCCATGTTTTTTATATGGATGTGTTTCCTGTTTATCTTTAGAAATATCCAGGGCGTGAATCAGGAAATGACGGGTTTCGCTGGGATCAATTACCGCATCAACATATCCATAAGCGGCAGCTACATATGGGTTTGCGAATTTTTTCTTGTATTCTGCAATTTTCTTTTTGCGCATTTCTTCAGGATTCTCTGCATTGAGAATTTCGTTTCTGAAAATGATATTGGCAGCACCTTCGGGGCCCATTACTGCAATTTCTGCAGTTGGCCACGCAAAAACAAAATCGGCTCTTAAATGGTTTGAACACATAGCAATATAGCCACCACCATAAGCTTTACGCAAAATAACTGTGATTTTTGGTACAGTAGCTTCAGAATAAGCATATAAAATTTTAGCACCATGACGAATTACACCAGCATGTTCCTGGTCAATACCGGGCAAGTAACCTGGTAAGTCGACAAAAGTAACCAATGGAATATTAAAAGCATCGCAGTATCTGATGAATCTAGCAGCTTTGTCAGATGAATCCACATCCAATACACCTGCCAGTACCAAAGGCTGATTGGCAACAAAACCAACAGATTCACCGTTGAGGCGGGCAAATCCAACTACAATATTGGCAGCCCATTTTTCGTGAACTTCCAGAAAATCGGAATCATCACTTACGGCTTTGATAATGCTTCTAACATCATAAGGAAGTTGTGGATTGGTAGGAAATACACCTTCTATCTTATAAGATTTTGTCTTGGGCGATTTTTTAGGGAAAGAGGCTGCTTTCTTGGTATTGTTCCAGGGAATAAAACTAACTAATTTTTTGATCTGATCAAAGCATTCATCTTCACTTTCGGCAAAGAAATGTGCATTTCCGGTCAATTCAGCCTGAACCCTGGCACCGCCTAATTCTTCCATCGAAATTTCTTCACCCAAAACGGTTTTGATAACTTCAGGTCCTGTGATAAACATCTTTGAAATTTTATCAACCACAAAAACAAAGTCTGTTAATGCAGGAGAGTAAACTGCACCTCCGGCACAAGGGCCTAAAATAACGGATATTTGAGGAATTACGCCTGAAGCAAGTGTATTTCTATAAAAAATTTCTCCATATCCGGCTAAAGAGTTAACACCTTCCTGTATACGGGCACCACCTGAATCGTTGATACCTATGATAGGCACTTTCAATTTCATGGCATGATCCATGATCTTGGTAATTTTTTTCGCATGCATATAGCCCAGCGAACCACCGGCAACAGTAAAATCCTGTGCATAAATACAAACAGGATGACCATTGATGGTTCCAGTTCCTGTAAGAACACCATCACCCGGCAGGTATTTTTTATCCATGTCAAAATCTTTTCCCGAATGCTCTACAAACAAATCATATTCAAAAAAAGAATTCGGGTCTAACAAGGTTATGATTCTTTCCCGGGCAGTTAACTTTCCCGTGGCTTTTTGTTTCTCAATTGCTTTAGAACCACCGCCCTGTAAGGCTTCCTGCATCCTTTTTCTGAGGTCTATAGTTTTCTGTTTTACTGACATATTTTAAAAAATTTGATTAAACCTATTTACCCAATTTAAGTACAAAGATAAATACTTTTTTGTTAAACCAGCAATTTTTAAATTTATACTTACATCTTTTTGAAGTTTTAAATCTAAAATCTTATGCTAATTATCAAAATATTTGGACAATAGAAAAAACAGCAGTCAATTTATTTTTTTTATAATTAACATCAAATTAGCATTTATAGCAAGCTTCTTTTTAGTAGTCAATTTTACACCTTCCATTTGATGGCTTCAGTTTTAACTTTAGCAGCGTTTTCGAGAAGGATAAGGTATTGTTTACGCTCAATTTCCCTGGCTCCCAATGAAATTAAATGAGAAGTCGGTTGTTGGGCATCAATAAAATGAAAATCCAGAATTTTTAAATATGACTGCAGATGATACAATGCAAACTTTGAAGCATCTCTCATGGTGTGAAACATCGATTCACCCACAAAAGCTTTTCCAATGGCAATGCCATACAAGCCTCCCACCAAGCTACCCTCAAAATAGGCTTCCACAGAGTGTGCATAACCCAATTCGTGCAAACGGCAATAGGCCACTTTCATTTCCTGTGTAATCCAGCTACCCTCCTGATCGTTGCGTATGACGTTACTGCATTGTTGAATGACTTCTGCAAAACGGCAATCGAATTTTATTTCAAATTGATTGCTTTTAATGGTTCTGCGCAGACTGTTGGAACACTTAAATTCATCAGGAAAAAGAATGAGGCGGGGATTGAGCGACCACCACAAAATAGGATCCCCTTCGTTGAACCAGGGGAAAATACCATTGGAATAGGCTAACAGTAAACGTTCGGGGCTCAGATCACCACCAATGGCAAGCAATCCATCATCCTCTGACAGTTCAGGATTGGGAAAAACAAGATCTGATGTAAGTTGAAAAATTGGCATTTTTTGTAAAATACATATTGGTAATAAAGCCCAAATTCTTAAGTAGTTATCCGTTTTTTAGAGATGCTTCACTTCGTTCTGCATGACAAAAAATGTCCCCTTCTAGCTTTCGTGTTCTAAGTCAATTCGTCTTACAGTCTCTTCATCTATTCGCTCCCTCTTCCCCTTTTTATTGTTCGCTGATAACTGTTTACTGATCAAAGGTTGAGGTTCATTTTAATTCTCGAACTCAGTATATCAATCGCAACCTGGTTTTTACCACCCTGGGGAACAATGATATCTGCATAGCGTTTGGTGGGTTCAATAAATTGCAAATGCATGGGCTTAACATATTTATCATAATGATCCAATACTTGTTGGAAAGAACGTCCTCTTTCTTCGAGATCGCGCCAGATGATCCGCATCAGGCGGTCGTCGCCATCAGCATCCACATATACTTTGATATCCATACGGTCTCTCATGCGGGGTGTCGATAAAATAAGGATACCTTCAACGATAATAACTTTTTTAGGAACAACGGTTATGGTTTCCTTTGACCTGGCACAGCTAAGATAAGAGTAAATAGGCATTTCGATAGCATTGCCATCTCTGAGCATTTCGAGATGTTTAATCAGCAAATTAAATTCTATGGAAGACGGATGGTCAAAGTTAATTTTAGCTCTTTCTTCTGCAGATTTATGACCGTTGTCTTTATAATATGAATCCTGTGAAATGATAGAGACCGAATCTTTAGGAAGATTTTTGATGATTTTTTTTACAACGGTTGTTTTTCCGGAGCCCGAACCTCCTGCAATGCCAATAATTAACATAAATTCTTTATTATTAAATTATCCATTTTTCAGTTGGTAAAATTATAAATTAATATCAATTTTTAGTTTTATTTTTAGGATGATTCTCCTTTTTCAAAGTCCACATCTACACATTCAGGTGAAATGTATGCTGATGGCTTCTTATAGCATAAAAATAGTGAATTGGGTTGAATAAAGAAGAGCGTAAATATTTAGAAGTAAATCCTTTTTTTATTTTATAATGTTGTAATTTTGTAATTTACCAATACTTGTATTGGATAATGTTGGCAAACTGATTACTTAAGGGCAAGGGATCTATTCCTTAAGCCTATTATTCAAAAGACTTATATAAAAACAGGATTATTATTTAAAAGTACCTAATTGCTCTTACATTTTTACTCTCGTTACAGGATCCAATAAAATAAGCACCAAAAAGGTAAAAATTACAACCAGAAGGCATATCTGACCCATATTCTTCATAGGAGGACCAATACGTGTCATATTTAAACCCAAAAACTTTAAAATCAGTATGAAAAAGCTTCTCTAATTCATTGTAGCTTGGTAATACCCAGTCATCATAGCCATTTAATACCAAATCATAACAAATTTTAGCGGCTTTTGCAGAATCTCCCACAATATTTATGATACTTTCAGTATTCTTTTTCCCTTGTCCTATTTCCATTGAAGTTCTAAAGTATGTATTATAATATAAGAATTCATGATATGGAAACCAGCAGAATTTTCCCTGATCGTAAGGTGCAGCAATAATCCCATGCACAGCATTCGGAATATAACCGGAGTCTCCAGGTTGAAATACATAAGCAATCTTGCCTCCCTGATAATCATTTCCAATTGCATAGATATCAATAATGGGTTCATCTTTTTTACAGTTGGTAATAAATATAATTATGATTAGCAAATTTATAAAAACGAATATTACAGGTGATTTTTTTTTCATAGTCTTCTATATATATTATTTCTATTGCAAATATAATATCAAACCATTCCCAAAAAAAATAATCTTCAATTTTCTCAATTTTTAAATCTATTTAAGCTTTCACTAACCTCCATTTCGGTATATAATTCTTATTCATTGCAACTTAGAATAGAAGTTCAAAAAGGTAATTTAATTTATCAATAAGTAAATTCAGTCATTAAGCATCCCTGTCTATTTGCCCAGAAACAACTCTTCAATTCCTTTATTAAATTCACATTTACGCTTACAAAATAAATGCTATCCCTTTTTCAAAATCTATCATAAAGAAAACGGACTACAATTCCGAATAACTATAAACGCTTGAGAAATGGCAGTATGCATTTATCCATTTTAAGATCATCCTCAATTCAGGATTTATTGTTTTTATTTTCACATAATTCAGTTAAAACCCCAAAAGTGGATTTTGGATGAAGAAAAGCGATATCCATTCCTTCAGCTCCTTTACGGGGTGTATGATCTATCAGCTGTACTCCTTTTCCGGCCACTTCGCTTAAGGCGTCTTCTAAATTAATAACTGCAAATGCAAGGTGATGTATGCCTTCACCTTTCTTTTCAATAAATTTCCCGATGGGTCCTTCAGGATCGGTAGATTCCAACAGTTCGATTTTGGTTTGCCCTACCATAAAAAAAGCCGTTTTAACTTTCTGTGTTTCTACTTCTTCCACGGCATAACATTCCAGGCCAAAAACAGTTTCGTAATATGTAATAGCGGCTGCCAGGTCTTTTACTGCAATGCCAATATGCTCAATATGTGATGGTTTCATAGTTTTTGGTTTACTGATAATTTTCCTAAAAATTTGCACAAAGTTAGGCGTTTTTAGTAAGCTGAAAGCCATTTCTTGAAAAATAAATACAGGAAATTTAATTTTATGTGACGAGCTGACTTGGAGTCAAACTGTCACAAACACCCTTTCAAAAAACCTCTGACCAGCTTCAAGCAGGCGCATTCCAAAAACATTCTATACTATAAATACTTCAAATTCAATCTAACGCAAAATTATTTTGAATGCTGATACGACAAAGAATCTAGTTGAAATCTTTTTCGATAAACTTATGAACAAGCCCCTTTCCGTATTTTTTTTTTTAGTATTTTTACAAAAATCGAAACTCAAAAAAACAGATTCTTTAAATTTCTGAAACTCAAAAAATTGATTTTTTTCAGGCCATCGTTTCGCTGTTATTTTTTACACCCAATATTATCAAACACTGAATAATGTCAAATTTTACACATCTTCACGTTCACACTCAATATTCCATACTGGACGGTGCTGCTAAAATAAAGCAGTTGATTGCAAAAGCCAAATCATTAGACATGAAAGCACTTGCCATTACCGACCATGGGAATATGTACGGCACCCTTGAATTCTTTAACGAAGCTATAGCACAAGGGTTGAAGCCAATTATTGGTTGTGAAATGTATGTGGCCGAAGGAAGCAGGTTTGAAAAAAAGGGAAGAGAAGATCGAAGCGGGTTTCACTTGATATTGCTGGCAAAAAACAAGATTGGTTATCAGAACCTTGCCCGCTTAAGTTCACTTGGATTTAAAAAGGATAGCTTTTATTACACGCCTCGCATCGACAAGGAATTACTCAGAAAATACAGTGAAGGTTTAATTGCCTCGTCAGCCTGTTTGGGAGGGGAAATCCCCTATTACATTATGAACAGTGGCATCGAAAGAGCCGCACAGACTGTACAGGAATATGTCGATATTTTTGGTGAAGATTTTTATTTAGAATTACAAAATCACGGCATACCCGAACAAAAACAGGTAAACATTGCCATGCAGGAATTGGCAGCGCGATTTAAGCTAAAATGCATTGCCACCAACGACGTACATTTTATCAATGCAAACGATTCGGAACCTCATCATATATTGATTTGTCTGAATACGGGCAAAGACTTTGACGATGCCACTGCCATGCATTATACCGGGAACGAATACCTTAAATCAGCTGAGGAAATGCAGCAGCTTTTTTTGGAATATCCCGAATCCATTACAAATACACAGGAGATTGTCGACAAAATTGAAGATTATCAGTTAAAAAGAGATGTTATTTTACCCATTTTCCCACTTCCCGAAGGTTTTGCTACGGAAATGGATTATTTACGCCATCTTTCGTTTATCGGTGCAAAAAAAAGATACCTTGAAGTAAATGAAGAAGTCACATCAAGGCTGAATTTTGAACTGGATGTAATTGCATCCATGGGCTTCCCCGGATATTTTTTGATTGTACAGGATTTTATTAATAAGGCCAGGGAAATGGATGTGATGGTAGGACCCGGCAGAGGTTCTGCAGCCGGTTCTGTAGTTGCTTTCTCAATTGGCATTACGAATATAGACCCTATTAAATACAACTTGCTTTTCGAACGTTTTCTTAATCCCGAAAGGGTTTCGATGCCCGATATTGATATTGATTTCGATGATGAAGGCAGAGACCGGGTGCTGAAATATGTAGTCGAAAAATACGGGGAAGACAAGGTTGCCCAGATTGTAACCTTTGGTACCATGGCCGCCAAATCTTCAATACGCGACGTGGCCAGGGTGTTGAAGTTACCTCTTCCCGAATCTGACCGTTTGGCCAAACTGGTCCCTGAAGCAGCCGGCATGAATCTCGACAAAGCTTTTCGTGAAGTAAAAGAATTAGAAGATGCCCGTAAAAACGGAGATCCGCTGATAAAAAGAACGCTTGAATTTGCCCGTATTCTGGAGGGTTCTGCCCGTCATACCGGCACACATGCCTGTGGGGTTATCATTGGGCCCGACGACCTGATGAACTACATCCCTTTAAGCACATCCAAAGATTCCGACTTAATGGTCTCGCAGTACGAAGGGACTTTGATAGAATCAGTTGGTATGCTGAAAATGGACTTCCTGGGTTTAAAAACGCTTTCCATCATCAAATCAGCTATTGTAAATATCTTCAAACGGCATCAAATAAAAATTGACATTGATACCATTCCCTTGGACGATGCCCTTACTTTTGAGCTCTATCAGAAAGGAGATACTGTCGGGACCTTCCAGTTTGAATCGGAAGGAATGCGGGGTTATTTAAAAGATCTGAAACCAAGCAATCTTGAGGATTTAATTGCCATGAATGCACTCTATCGGCCCGGTCCTATGCAGTTTATCCAGACTTTTATCAACCGTAAATTAGGCAAAGAAAAAGCAGATTATCCGCATCAAATGCTGGAAGGTATTTTGAAACCTACCCACGGCATCATGGTTTATCAGGAGCAAATCATGCAGACCGCACAGATCATGGGCGGTTACAGTCTTGGGAAAGCCGATGTTTTACGGCGTGCCATGGGTAAAAAGAAAGCGGAGGCAATGAAAGCAGAGCAACAAGAGTTTGTTGCAGGTGCAGTTAATCAAGGAATTAACGAAAAAGTTGCTGTCGAAACCTTCGAGATCATGGAGAAATTCGCCCAATACGGATTTAATCGTTCTCATTCTGCAGCTTACTCACTGGTCGCTTACCAGACCGCCTACCTTAAAGCCCATTATCCAGCCGAATACATGGCAGCTGTACTTACACACAACCTCAACGATTTAAAAAAAATCACCTTCTTTATTGATGAATGCAACCGTTCCAGAATTCCTGTTTTAGGTCCTTGCATCAACGAAAGTGTAATGAATTTTACTGTAAACAAAAAGGGAGAAATCCGCTTCGGAATGGCGGCTATCAAAGGAGTGGGCGAAGCTGCCGTGAATGCCATCATTGAAGAACGCGACAAAAATGGTTTCTATAAAAACATTTTTGACCTTGCCAAAAGAGTAAACCTGAAAGCTGTAAGTAAAAAAAGCTTAGAAGCTTTGGCCTATGCTGGTGCTTTCGACACTTTTGAGGATACCCATAGGGCTCAGTACTTTTACCAGGACAAACCCGAAGATATTAATTTCCTTGAGAAAGTTGTACGCCATGCTTCTCAATACCAAAATGGGCTGAACTCTTCACAACATTCTCTGTTTGGAGACAGCGAAGAAACAGAAGTTCAGGATCCGTTGATGCCTGATACAGATCCATGGTCGAGGGTTGAACAATTGAAAAAAGAAAAGGAAATTGCCGGATTTTACCTTTCAGGCCACCCTTTGGACGATTTTAAACTCGAAATGCAAAACTTTTGTAATATTGAAATTGAACAACTGAACGAGGATATTAAAAGTTTAAGAGGACGTGAATTGAAGTTTGCCGGTATCATTTCTTCAGTTTCGCATCGCACAACCAAAACGGGGAAGCCAATGGGCTCTTTTACAATAGAAGATTTCAATGGGTCTTATAACATGGCGCTCTTCTCTGATGACTATATGAAATTCAAACATTTCCTGATTGAAGGAGCATCCATTTTTGTAAAAGCAATCATCAAAAACAGATACAATTCTGAAGATCAATTCGAAATTAAACTCAATTATGTTACCTTGTTGGTTGAAGTTATCGAAAAATATGCTACTAAAGTTAGCATGCGACTACCCTTGTCTGAAGTCAATCAGGCTTTCATTGAATTGCTCAAACTAAAAATTAAAAAGAACAAAGGAAAATGTAAATTGGTAGTGCAGGTGCTGGATCCTGAAGAAAAAATATACATCAATCTTTTTGCAAGAAATACGGGCGTTGATGCCGCCGGTTTTACCAAAGCATTTGACGACCAAAAGGAAATTAGTTTCAGATTGGAATAATTTCAAATTAATTTGTATATACAAATATTAATTGTATTTTTGCACCAATTATGTTAGATAAAAAAAACAACTATTGCAAATGTTTGTATTATTCTGCCAATGCACTGGCCAGAGGAATAACAAAAATGGCAGAAGAGGCATTTTCAGTTGTAAATCTTGCACCAAGCTATGCTTTTATTGTAATGACTGTAAATAAAAATTCTGGATTACAGGCTGGAGAATTAGCTGAAAGAATGATGCTGAAACCATCCACTGTTACAAGACTACTTGAAAAATTAGAAACTCAGGATTTGGTAAAAAGGCAAACTGAAGGTAGACTTACACTTATTTATTCTACTCCAAAATCGATGGAAATTAATAATAAAATTGAAAATGCCTGGTATACGCTTTATCAGAATTACATTGCAATTCTTGGTGAAGAATTTGCAAATCAGCTTACTGAGAATCTTTATTCTTCTGCTTTAAAATTAGGGAAAGTGTAAAAATTTTTATCTTTATAATTGTATATACAAATAATATAGTATTAATTAAAAAAATGAAAAAATGAATAATTATGTAATCACAGGAGCTACCGGAAACATAGGTAAGCTAATAGCTAAAGAATTACTTACAAAAGGTCATCATGTAAAAGTAATTGGAAGAAATGCAGATAAACTTAATGAATTAGTTTCTTTAGGTGGAGAAGCACTACTAGGAGATATTACTGACAAAAACTTTTTAATCAAAGCATTTTCAGGTGCTGATGCAGTTTTCTGTCTGCTCACACCGGATATATTTGCTGCAGATATAAAAAAGGAACAAAATCATATTGCAGAAAATTATTTTGAAGCTGTTAAAATCAACAAAATACCCAATGTTGTTCTGCTTAGCAGTGTAGGGGCTCATTTGCGAAAAGGTGCAGGAATTGTTGATGGTTTGGGTTATATGGAAGATTTGTTTCTACAAATGAAAGAAACAAATATATTAAATCTCCGACCTAGCTATTTTATGGAAAATACGTTAGGTATGATTGCAACGATTAAACAAATGGGTATAGCAGGAAATCCTGTTAAACCAGATGTTAGATTTCCTATTGTAGCTACCAAAGATATTGCAGCTGTTGCTGCAAAAAGATTGCAACATCTTGATTTTACTGGAAATTCTGTTGAATTTGTATTAGGAGCAAAAGACTATAGTTATGAAGAAATTACTGCTATTGCAGGTAAGGCTATCGGAAAACCTGATTTGAAATATATTCAGTTTCCTTATGAAGATACAATAAAAGGAATGGTAGCTGCAGGATACTGCGGTGAAGATTCAGCAAGATTAATGGTAGATCTTGCAAAAGCTATTAATGACGGCACTTTGATGAATGCCCACCAAAGAACTGCTGCTAATACAACTTCCACAACCTATGAAGAATTTGCAAATACTTTTGCATGGGTCTATAATAATTAAAAATTAAATGCTTAATAAAAAAGCCAAATTGTAATACATTTGGCTTTTTTTAACGTTTTATCTATTTTAAAAAAGTGTTTATGGGAAATAAATATTTTCTATTAAATATTATGCTTAAAAATATAAATTTGTTGTAAGTTTGTAAAAGTAAAATTCCTAATAAATTTAAAAAAATATACGAATGGCATTAACAATTACAGATGGAAATTTCGAAGAAGTTGTTCTGAAATCAGACAAACCTGTTATTATTGATTTATGGGCTGAATGGTGTGGTCCCTGCAGAATGTTGGGTCCTATCGTCGAAGAAATTGCAAAAGAATTCGAAGGCAAAGCCATCGTCGGTAAGCTTGATGTAGATAGCAATCCTGCTACAACTTCACGTTATGGCATCAGAAATATACCTACCATCTTGTTTTTCAAAAATGGAGAAATCGTCGACAAACAAGTGGGAGCTGTTCCTAAAAATGTGCTCATCAGCAAATTAGAAGCACTTTTATAGTATTTCAACCCATTTATGGTAGAAAAAAATATTGATCAAAGCCAGATTTCAGCTTTCGGCTCACTAGAATTTATTGCCAGACAAGTTGTTGAAGGTTTTATTACCGGACTTCACAAAAGTCCGCTGCATGGCTTTTCCGTTGAATTTGCCGAACATCGCCTATACAATACCGGCGAATCGGTGAAGCATGTCGACTGGAAATTATATGGCCGATCCGATAAACTTTTTGTCAAGCGATTTGAAGAAGAAACTAATTTGCGTTGTCAGCTAGTAATTGACAACTCTTCATCCATGTATTACCCTTTTAACCAGGAAGTAAGCCTTGAAACACCAAATAAAATTTCGTTTTCGGTATATGCAGTGGCTGCTATTATGTATATGTTGCGTAAACAAAGAGATGCCGTAGGTCTGAGCGTTTTTGCAGAACAACTGGAAACACATACTCCATGTAAATCAACTTTAACCCATCACAAACTGATTTACAATAAACTGGAAGAACTTTTAACCCCCTTTTCAACAGAAATACGTAAAAAGACATCCGCTGCTGATGCATTGCATCTTATTGCTGAGGGTATTCACAAACGTTCCCTTATCATTATTTTTAGCGATATGTTCGAAAATACCCATCAAACAGAAGATATGTTTCAAGCATTGCAACACCTGAAATACAACAAGCATGAAGTCATCCTCTTTCATGTAACCGACAAGAACAAAGAACTTAACTTTGAATTCGACAATCGTCCCTATAAATTTATCGATGTTGAAAACAGCAAAGAATTGAAGATTAATCCATCAGAAGTAAGGGCAAATTATATTGATGCAGTGAAGCGTTTCGAGAAGGAACTTAAAACAAGGTGTGCACATTATAAAATTGATTTTGTTGAAGCAGATATTAACCTTGGCTTTCATCAAATATTATATCCTTATCTGAAAAAAAGAGAAAAATTATATTAGTAATTGTTTTAAAAACAATTATTTATTTGAATAATTTTCATCTCAGGCTGTTGTACTATCATATTTTTGTCTTATATTTGCAAAAAAATCTGACTTTTAATTATTAATATTTTAATCTATAATACAATGAAAAACAAGAGTATTAAACTTTTATCAGCCTTATTCTTAGTAACTATTTTGTTTTCTGCATGTAACAGCCTGAGCAAAATGGTTAAAAAATACGGAGAAGTAAAATATGAAGTTACTCCAAATCCACTAGAAGTCCATGGCGACAAAGTAGCTGTAACTATCAAAGGCACTATCCCTGCAGGCTATTTTAACAAAAATGCAGCCGCATATATGCAACCTGTATTAAAATATGAAGGTGGAAGTACAACATTAAAGTCTGTTTATTTAAAAGGTGAAAAAGTTCAGGGTGAAGGAACCACCATTAATAGCAAAACAGGGGGTAGTTTTTCATACTCTGATGTTATTGATTATAAACCAGAAATGAACAAATCGCAATTGGTAGTGAATCCTATTGCTCATTTGGCTAAAAAAGAAGCTGTAAAAGAAAGTTCTACAAGAGAAAATGTTAAGGTATTAAAAAAAGCAGTCGAATTGGGTGAAACCAAATTAGCCGATGGCATGATATACACTTCACAAAGAATAAAACCTTTAGGAACTACCGTTTTAACTCCTGACGGTTACGAAAAAGAAACCATTGCCAATAAAAAAGCCACACTTTACTTTTTAGTAAATATGTTTAACCTGAATTTTAAAATAGATTTAAACAAAACAGTTGAAGCTCAGTTAGGTGTAAAAGAATTAAACACATACATTGCCAAAAACTGGGCCATTAAAAATATAGACATTACAGCCTGGGCTTCACCAGAAGGTGAAGAAAAAAAGAACGCTGGTCTATCAGAAAACAGAGCAAAAACAGCAAACAAATATACTGAAGAACAACTCGACAAATTTATCAAAGATTTAGCTAAAAAAACCAAAACAAATTTCAAAGAACTTAAGAAAGTTGTTAATTACAACCTGAAAGCCAACGGCGAAGACTGGGATGGTTTCCTTGCTTCATTGGAAAAATCTGACATCAAGGACAAAAACACCATGATCAATGTTATCAAAGCTCAGGTTGACAGAGACAAAAGAGAACAGGAAATGAGAAACATGACTGTTGTTTTCCAACAGGTTGAAGACAAAATTTTGCCTCCTTTAAGAAGAGCTGAAATTTCTGTTAATTTCCTTGAACCTAAGAAAACTGACGAACAAATTGCTTTGCTATCCACTACAGCTCCTGATTCTTTGGACAATAAAGAATTATTGTATGCTGCTACCTTAACCAAAGATTTAAACACTCAACTGAAAATATATAAAGCAGCAACCACTGTTTATCCAAAAGACTGGAAAGGTTACAACAATGCAGCTTATGTATATATTGCTCTTGGAAACGCCAACGAAGCATCTTCTTTCTTAGAAAAAGCAAACACCTTGGCCCCAAATAATTCAGCTGTTATCAATAATCTAGGTGTAGTTTCATTAATGAAAAAAGATTACAAAGCTGCAAAAGCATATTTTGAAACTGCTCAAAAATTAGGCGTTAATCAAAATTACAATTTAGGCGTAATTATGATTAAAGAAGGTAATTATGCTGGTGCTATGAGTTCTTTTGGGAAAACATCCTGCGATTACAACGTAGCTTTAGCGGCTCTTTTAAGCGGAAACGCAGCAAATGCTGCTACAGCTATCGAATGCGCTCCAAAAGATGCTCAAACCTTTTATTTAAGTGCTATCATCGCTGCTAGAAGCAACAATGCAAATATGGTTTACGACAACCTTAAAAAAGCAATTGCAACGGATGCTTCTTATAAATCACAAGCTAAAGATGATTTAGAATTTGCCAAATTTTCTAAAACTGCAGAGTTTCAAAACGCAATCAAATAAATAATTTGATAAGATATTAAAAAGCTCCTGATGGGAGCTTTTTTTTTGCTAAAATTTCAATCAAAGCTTTCAAGTAAATAATTGAACAGAAAAAGTTGCGGTAATTAAAAAGCCACAACCAAAATTTCATGCTGAAATAGAATAAATACGAAATTGATCGTTAACCAACATTTATTGTAATTTTATTTATTTTATAAAGCGAATGCACACAACATATTAATAAAAATCTAAATTCTTTTATATTAACTTCTTACGATTAAAGACGAGGGTTTTATTGTACTTTACAATGAAATATATGTCGCTTAGAATCTCATAAATTTTTACAATTTATATTCCCGGCCATATATACGCTCCTAAAAGAGATAAAAGGATGCTAAAAAAAGATTTATCAAAAAATCTCGCGAAAAGTTTACAGAAAGTTAATGTAAAAAATTACAAATGGAAAACGCAGAAATTTCATTCAATTCAAATCTCAAAATAAATAAATCTTGGAAGTAAATTTCAAAAATGAACTATCATCAATAAAATAGATTATTTAAGTCTGGGAAAGAATTCAAAAAATTAGAATTCTATCTTCTAATAGACAGGAGAAAAATATAATTAATTTTACGTTTGTAAATAGCAAGAATATATGATTGTAAAAACATGATTTTAATTTATAGCTTCATCTACCAAGATAAACAATTAGCACAGAAATATCAGATGGAGAAATTCCAGATATTCTTGAAGCCTGGCCGATAGTGGTTGGTTTCATTTTGCTTAGTTTCTCTCTGGCCTCATACGAAAGCGACTGTAGTTTCTTATAATCGAAACTATCGTACAAAGGGATGTCTTCAAATTTACTGAGTTTGTCGGCAATTTCCTGTTCTTTGATGATGTAACTTTCATACTTTATAAAAATTTCCACCTCTTCTATGATTTCTTCACGATGAATAATCAGGTCTGCTAAAAATGTGGTGAAAGATTCAATGTGCTCAATCAGATCATTTATTCTGAGTTGGGGCCGTACCAATAAGTTAATAATCTTAGTCTTTTGAATAATTTCAGGAGTTTCCATTTTATTTAGCAGCGGATTTACTTCAGAAGGATCAACACTTTGATTTTTAATAAAATGAATAATTTTATCGTACTTCTCTTTCTTCAGACTTACCTTGTCCATTCTTTGCTGAGATGCCAAACCTATCTTATAGGAAAGTGGGGTTAATCGGAAATCAGCATTATCCTGACGTAATAAAATACGGTATTCTGCCCTTGAAGTAAACATTCTGTAAGGTTCATCTACACCTTTTGTAATTAAATCATCTATCAAAACACCGATATAAGCTTCATGTCGTTTCAATATAAACGGGGGTAAAGAACGGATTTTTAAGTGGGCGTTGATACCTGCCATCAAACCCTGAGCTCCGGCTTCTTCATAACCAGTAGTTCCGTTAATTTGACCTGCAAAATATAAATTTTCAATCTTTTTAGTTTCCAAAGTATAATTCAATTGAGTAGGTGGAAAGAAATCGTATTCAATTGCATATCCTGGTTTGATAATTTTTGCATTTTCGAAACCTTGAATCTTTTTTAAAGCGGCATATTGAATATGCTCAGGTAAAGAAGAAGAAAAGCCATTTAAATAATATTCATGGGTATTCCAGCCCTGAGGTTCTACAAATAACTGATGCCTGGATTTATCCGCAAAACGGTCTATTTTATCTTCAATTGAAGGACAATAGCGAGGGCCTCTTCCTTGTATTCTACCAGCATACATGGGTGATTGACTAAACCCAGTACGTAAAATATCATGTACCTCTAGTGAAGTATAAGCTAAATAACAACTTCTTTGAGTTGTTAGGGGTTGGGTTTCGGTAAATGAAAATTTACCTGCAACATCATCTCCTTTTTGTTCGAGTAATTTTGAAAAATTTATAGATCTACCATCAATTCTAACAGGTGTTCCTGTTTTCATTCTTCCACTTTCAAATCCTAAACTTACAAGGGAAGCGGTTAAACCCACAGCGGATTGTTCACCAATTCTTCCGCCTCCAAAATGTTTTTCCCCAATATGAATGATTCCATTTAAAAAAGTACCGTTTGTTAAAATAACTGCTTTGGATCTAATAAATAAGCCTAATGCTGTTTTAACACCTGTCAGTTGATTGTTTTCAACTTCAATACTAATAACAGTATCTTGCCAAAAATCAAGATTAGGTGTATTTTCTAACATATTCCGCCATTCAGCAGAAAACATCATTCTGTCACTTTGAGCACGTGGGCTCCACATGGCAGGTCCTTTAGACCTATTGAGCATGCGAAATTGTATCATCGTTTTATCTGTAACGATTCCTGCATATCCACCCAATGCATCTATTTCCCGTACAATCTGCCCTTTCGCGACACCTCCCATTGCTGGATTGCATGACATTTGAGCAATATTATCTAAATTTGAAGTAACCAACAATACAGAAGAACCCAGATTGGCAGCCGCTGCTGCTGCTTCTGAACCTGCATGCCCCGCTCCCACCACTATTACATCATATTCTTTAAACATCACCCAATGTTATGATTAAGTTTTTAATTTTGTTGGCATTTAAATCACACTTTTTTACTAAAATATAGCAGCGTTGACTTAAAATAGCAAACATTTACATTCACTCCAATTTGGTTTACAATCTACCAAATTCATTTCTTATAATTAATCCCAAACAGTTTGAATGAAACACTATTATGTTTCACGTGAAACTTGAATCAAATTTTTGTGTTAACTTTCTTAATTTCAGAATTTACAGAAGTAAATTACACTTCAAAATTTACAATTATACTTTATTGTGCATTAATAAACTAAAATTATTTTATTTGAAGCTGCAAAGATAAGGAAATATCTTCTTTCTGTCTCATGATTGATTTTAAGGCTTTTGTTTTATCTTTGTATCCTATTAAATGAAGGATCCCATGTATCATTACTCTGTGTAATTCTTCAGAAAACGGAAGTTGAAGAAGCTTGGCATTCTCTCTTACCCTTTCAATACTTATAAAAATATCACCGGATATAAAGCCTTTGTGGTCTTGTGTATAATCAAACGTAATAATATCGGTTAATGTATCGTGTTTTAAATACTCTAGATTAATTTGTGCAAGGTAGTTATCGTTGCAAAAAATATAATTGATTTCGCCTTTTTTTTTCTTTTCCAACGCAATTACTTCTGTAATCCATTTTTTCAGGAATAACTTTCGGGCTAAATTAAAAGAAATTTCTTCGTTAAAAAATGTAATTCTTGGCATTTTACTTTGCTTTCTTCAGCTTTTGGCTTGTTTTGTTGTCATGATAAGAAGTTAACTTATCAGCTCTGTCATTTGCCAGGGCCAGATTGATGTTGTTCATAAAAAATGAAATCTCAATTGTATTTCCATGGTTTTTGAATTCAACTTGATCCGCCAGAGATTTTATTAAAAAGATACCTGTGCCAGTAAATGTATTATTATCAGCATCCGTTGGATCTGCGAGGTTTTTATAGTCAAACCCATTCCCTTTATCAATGATAATAAAAGTGTAGGCTGCATTTGCTCTTGCAAAAAGTATATTTACTTCTTTGGTGACTGATGATTTATTTCCATGAATGATGGCATTTTTCACAGCTTCTGTAATGGCAACGGAAATATTGCCAAAATAGGTATTGTTAATGTTAAATTCATCGCATACTTCTTCAATTAATTTTTGAACAAGGTTTAAATTTTCTAGTTTCGAATCAATGGTTAATTCCTTTAATATATTCATCTACTTGAAGTTGTAAAAATATTCATTCACTTTGTTTTTGTAAAAAGGATTCATTGCAGCAGGAACTGATTTAAGTATTTCCTGTTCATTTGCTTTTATCCTTTTATACTGCAAAATGAGATTAGGGTTACTAAATTTTTGTTCTTTTGCTTCGGTTGATTCTCTTTTTTCTTCCTGATCCCTCTTTTGTTCAGCTTTTTCGTGCTCTAACAATCTTGTTAATATCTGTTTCTGACGGTTTAGGGTTTCTTGGGAAATTGTTTTATTTACCAGATCCGTTTCAGTTTTTTCCATTTGATTCATTAAATCATTGATGCCATTTCCAGGTTTTTCTCCTTGTTTTTTGAGTTCTTCGGAGTATTGTTGCACTTGCCTTCTGATCGCTTCCTGTTGAGCTGCCATGCGCGCCAATTGCTCACTCATCGTTTGACCCTGACCTTGCTTTTTTCCATCAGGTTTCCTTCCACTTTTCATCTGATCTAACTGTTTATTCAGTTCTTCCTGCATTTGTCGCATGGATTTCATTGATTTTGAAGACTTTTTCCCTGACCCTGGTTTTGAACAGGATGAATTTCCCTTGCTCTCTTTCTTTTTGGAGTTCATTTCCTGTTTCATGTTTTCCATAGATTCATTGAGCAAAAGTGCAAGGTTGTTTACAGATGTCATCACATATTGCTGACGGCTTATTGCATTCTGGTTTTGAAAATTGCCTAAATATCCAACTGTATTCATTGCTAACAAGTCATTCATCGCAAGTTCCACATTATGGTTTATACTTGCAATCTCTTTATTGATGATGGATTGTATTTTAATTTGTCGTTTACTTAAAGCCAGCAAAGAATCTTCGACCATTTTTAAATCATCCTTGATATTCCCCTGTTCATTGATAATTTCCTGGTATTTGGGGTCTTTTACCGAAACCTGTTGCAAGCGATTTGCCAGCCCTTCTTGCCGGAAAGAGATCTTCAGCAGGCTTTTTAAAATAGCTCTGATTGTTTCGATATCTTCTCCCATTTGCTCCTGCTCCATTTCCTGTTGTGATTCTTTCATTTTATCAGCCAACTCCTGCATTTGCTGAGCTGCATTTTTCTGTGATTTTGAAGCTTTCCCGCTTTTTTTATCACCCAATGCATCTGAACTGTTTTTTTGTTCCTTACTAATTGAGTTCTCTTTATTCTCGTCTCTTTTAAAATCATTAGGATTTTCCAGTTCTTTATTTTTCTGTTCCAGATCGCTTACATTCTTTTTAAACTCTTCAAATTCTTTATTCAAATCATCCTGCTTTTTTTTCATTTCTTCAGCAGATTTATCTCCTTTGGCCGTTTCGTCAGCCAGTTTATTCTGCTCTTTGGCTAATTTATCAAGTTTATCAATATTTTCAGTCAGTTTCTTCTCAAATTCAAGTTGCTTAAAAACCTCCAGATTCCGGTCCAGTTGCTTAGAAATGTCTTCTGAATTCATTTTCATCTTTTCCAGCATATCTCCCACCTTGTCTTTATCGATGTTATCCATAAGTTTTTGAAGCTCCTCAAACATTTTTTTCATTTCATCTGTCATGATATCCTGAAATAATTTTCCCAATTCCTTTTGTTTTTGAGCTATTTCTTCATCTGTCTTTTTATATTGCTGTTCTTTTATAGCATTTTCTTTATTCTGTTGATTGATTTTTTCAACAGATTCCTGTATCTGCTTCTGCTTATCCAATAATTCTTTGATCTGCTTTTTATCTTCCCAGTTCAGTGATTTTTTATCTAAGAGTTTGCGATTTAAATCTTTGATTTGCTTTTGTAGTTTTTTTGCATCCAGTATTGTCTTTTCAAGATCATTTTTTAGCTCCTGATTATTGGATTCAGTTTGCTTTTCAATCTCTTTGATTGTTGGTGCCTTGAAACCCATTTTTTGAGAACGGGAAACCTTGCTGCCATTTATAGCATCGTTATCATAGACCTCGAAATAATATTCTACTTCATCCCCAGGTTGAGTAAGTAGATTGCCCATATCAAAATAATAAAAGAACTCCTGTTGGCTCAATGATTTATTGATTTGAATTTCAACTGCGTTTTCGGCCGTTTTAAGCGTATCCTTTGCATTAAAACTTCGATGATGAAAGATTACCTTATTAAAGCCATAATCATCTTTAATCAGACCTCTGAAGTAAAACCTTTTTTCGTACAATGAATCCTTTATTTCATCAACCTGAATAAAAGGATAGGCATCCGGGATAACATTCACATTATAAATCAAAGAATCATTTACTTTTATTTGTGTATTTTCGGGTTTTACAGAATACGAAAACGATTTTCGCAAAACGGCAGCATAATAAAATATATTGTTCCCTTTTTGAGTTAAAATGATGTTTTTGTCTCCGTATAAGAAGTTTAGGTTAGTTGTTTCACGTGTAACAAAACGCCATTCAACTTTTGTCCCGTCTGGAACAACCAAATCGCCGATATTTTCAATATTTTCGTCTTTCTTACCAGTATATGCAGGGTATTTAAGTTGTATATCGAAATTCAAAATAATTGGCTTAGGAATTACTTTTAAAAGATAGGGCTTTGATGTTATTTCAACAGCCTCTAATTGAAAACTGATGTTTTTCAATAAGTTTTTAAACGTATAAGTAAAATTAACCGTGGATTGTTTCTGAAGTTTATATTTAACACCATCTGCCTTTACATATACTTCATCCGGGATTTCAGTTCCTGTTAGCTTCACTTTCAATTCAAAATCTTGTTGTTGAATAACTTCTAAACGTGGATTTTCTATTTCGAATTGAAAAGCCGAGGGTTTCTCAAAATAAGTATTGTAATTGAGTATTCGAGTTGATGTTTCAGTAATTGCTTTAGGACGGGCTAAAAGAACCAATAATATAATCAAAACCGGTATGATAGCATACTTAATGTATTTTCGGTTTGCGGTAATGTCGACAGCATTTGTAAAAGGGATTGGTTTTAACTGATTTATTTTTTGATTAATCCCAGCTTCTATTAATTCGCTGTTATCATTTTCGGTCAATGCAATGTTTTTAAGTTGCAAGGTATTCAATAATTTATCCTGGATACTCCCAAAATGTTTACCGATAATAGCAGCTGCTTGTTCGTAAGAAATAATTTTCCCTATTCTATATAGTTTTAATAATGGAATTACAAAAAATTTAAAGATGATGAGAGCTGAAAAACTTAAAAAAGAAAAGAACAATATACTTCGTGTCAAACTGTCGAATCGACCGAAATATTCTAATATAATCACTAAAATAAAGAATGCGGCCACCAGAGATATTGCATAAATCAAGCCTTTAACAAGGAGATTTTTGTAATATTTCCGGATAAACTCATCTAATTTTGATATAAGAATATCGTAGCTGTATTTCA
Source organism: uncultured Bacteroides sp. (assembly GCA_964496885.1). Classification (GTDB taxonomy): domain Bacteria; phylum Bacteroidota; class Bacteroidia; order Bacteroidales; family JACABE01; genus JACABE01. The sequence continues at coordinate 68,200 of CAZCBG010000007.1, forward strand.
TAAACATTCGTTAAAAAAACAAAAACGCAAAACCCCTGATTAACGTATAGGTAATTTTGCTTTTTTAGTAATACCAATTATAGCTTTATGCTGGCAATTCCCTTATTGATTCTTTGAATTGCTTCTTCTTTTCCAATTGTACTGATAATGGCAAATAAATCAGGACCAGTTCCTGCCCCAACGATCACCAGTCTTAAACAATTCATGATTTGACCCATATTTAATCCATTGTCCTGAATATACGCAACCACGTTATCATGGGCAGCCATCATTTCAAAAGGCTGAACTTCCTCTAAAATCTTAATGATTTCCCGTAAATGAGAAGCAGTATCTTCTTTCCAGCGTTTTTTGATGAGTTGTTCGTCGTAGGTGGTAGGTGGGGTAAAAAAGAAACAGCTCTGATCCCATAATTCATTCACAAAACTAAGTCTTTCTTTAACCAGATCGCAGATGACAGCTAATTTTGAAAGCTCGATTTCAATACCTTTTTCATTTAAAACAGGCATATATAAAACAGCCAGTTCCTGCGCAGTTAATTGCCTTAAATACTGTTGATTGAACCATTTGGCTTTTTCAACATCAAATTTTGCTCCTGATTTGCTGATTCTGTCTATGGAAAAAGCCTGAATGAGTTCTTCCATGGTAAAAATTTCCTGAGTTGTCCCCGGATTCCAACCTAAGAAAGCCAGCATATTAATGACCGCTTCAGGTATATAACCTGATTCACGGTAACCTGAACATATTTCAGCTGTTTTAGGATCTTGCCATTGAATTGGGAAAACAGGAAATCCTAATCTATCACCATCTCTTTTACTTAATTTACCATTGCCATCTGGTTTCAATAGCAATGGTAAATGTGCAAATTCAGGCATAGTTGACTCCCACCCCAATGCTCTGTATAACATTACATGAAGAGGTGCTGAGGGTAACCATTCTTCGCCACGGATTACATGAGATATTTCCATTAAATGATCATCGACAATATTTGCCAAATGGTAGGTAGGCATACCATCGGATTTAAACAAGACTTTATCGTCCAGTAAATTAGAATGAACCACTACCCTACCTCTTATAAGATCATTAACAACAACCTCCCCTGTTTCGGGCATTTTAAAACGAATTACGTAAGCATGATTGTCAGCTAAATGCTGACTGACTTCACCTGGAGTTAATGTCAGCGAATTTCGTAAACCATTACGGGTAGAAACATCATACTGAAAAGCTTTCTTTTCTGCTTCATAACTTTTGCGTGTTTCTTCCAAAGATTCAGGACTATCAAAGGCATAATAAGCCCATCCATTTGCAATTAACTGATCTGCGTATTGACGATACAAAGGTTTACGATCCGATTGTCGATAAGGTGCATAAGGACCGCCCACATGAACACCTTCGTCAAACTGGATACCTAACCACGAAAGAGCTTCAATGATATATGCTTCAGCACCAGGTACAAAACGGCCCTGATCGGTATCTTCTATCCTGAGAATCATTGTTCCACCCAGTTGTCTGGCAAAAAGATAATTGTACAATGCTGTTCTAACTCCCCCTATGTGTAGGGGCCCGGTTGGACTTGGGGCAAATCTGACTCTGACTTTTCTTTCCATTTAAATATATTTTTTCTGTCTACAAAGGTAAATAAAAACACTTAACCTTTTGCGCTTGTTCATTCAGTATAGTTAAATAAGCCAATGCATTTATGTAATACATTAAAATTCTTTACATAAATAAGCAGTATATCTAAGCTAATTTCTTTAAGTTTGTAGTATAATTTTTTATACCAAATTATCAATGAAATCAACTGATAGCGGACAAAAAACAGATTCTCATTTTTTTATTTTACCAGATTTAGCAAACAAAAATCAAATAGAAAAGATTCCTACAAAAATCTACACCGATTATAAAGAAGCCGAAAAACAGATTGCGCACGAAATTGCAAGCCTTATAATTAAAAAGAAAACTGAGAATAAACATCTTGTTCTAGGTTTAGCAACCGGCTCTACGCCTACTAAAATTTATAAGGAATTAGTCAGAATGCATAGGGAAGAAGGATTAAGCTTCGAAAATGTTATATCTTTTAACCTGGATGAATATTATCCTATGCAGCCGGATGCGCTGCAAAGCTATGTCAGATTCATGAAAGAACATTTGTTTAATCATATTGACATCAAAAATGAAAATATTCATATTCCTGATGGATGCATCCCAAAAAATAAAATTGCAGAATACTGCAGAGATTATGAAAAGAAAATAGAAGCTTTTGGTGGCATAGATCTTCAGCTTTTAGGAATAGGCAGAAATGGGCATATCGGCTTTAATGAGCCGGGCTCTTTGGTTGATTCTCATACAAGATCCATTACACTGGCATATACAACCTTAAAAGATGCAGCCAGTGATTTTTATGGTGAAGCAAACGTACCCAGAAGAGCTATTACCATGGGGATAGCTAGCATTTTGAAAGCAAAAAGGATATTGTTGGTTGCTTTGGGTGAAGGAAAATCAAAAATCATTAAAGCCGCTATTGAAGGAGAAATTAACAGTCAGATACCAGCTTCCTTTCTGCAAAACCACGATAATGTTATAGCGATACTTGACAATGCTTCATCTGCCGATTTAAAAAGAATGGAAGCACCCTGGTTATTCAGTAGCTGCGACTGGAGCGATGCCAAACTTGTCAGAAAAGCGGTTTTGTGGTTGTGCGAGAAAGTGGAAAAACCAGTACTAAAACTCACAGACAAAGATTACAGCGAAAACGGCATGCTTGATTTATTGGTGGATGCAGATGATGCAAGTAAAATAAATATAAAAATATTTAACGATTTGCAACACACAATTACCGGGTGGCCAGGCGGAAAACCTGATGCGGATGATAGTAATCGGCCGGAACGAGCCAAGCCATATCCGAAAAAAGTATTGATTTTCAGTCCGCATCCTGACGATGATGTAATTTCGATGGGTGGGACTTTTATGCGACTTGTTGAACAAGGACACGAAGTGTTTACAGCATATCAGACATCGGGTTGTATAGCAGTTCACGATGATGATGTTTTAAGATATCTTGATTTTGTGAAAGATTTTGAAGATGAATATCAGATTAATAAGCAGTTTATTGATAATTATTATTATAAAATCAGAGATGTATTGAAGCATAAAACGCCAGGGGATACCGATACACATGAAATACAACTGATGAAAACCATCGTAAGAAGAGGTGAAGCTAAAGCTGCCTGCAGGTTTATGGGTGTAAAACCCGAAAATGTTTTTTTCCTGGACATGCCTTTTTATGATACCGGTGCAGTAGTTAAGAAAGAACTGAGTAAAAGAGATGTTGAAATTGTTATTGATATCTTAGATAGAATACAACCCCATCAGATCTATGCTGCCGGTGACCTTTCCGATCCTCATGGTACACACAGGATATGCCTGGATGCTATTTTTAAAGCAATGCATCATTTAAAAAATGAAGACTGGGTAAAAGATTGTTATTTATGGTTATACAGAGGTGCCTGGCAGGAATGGAATATCAGCGATATTGACATGGCTGTTCCATTGAGCCCCGATGAACTTTCAAAGAAAAGAAATGCTATTTTTAAACATCAGTCACAAAAAGACAAAGCATTGTTCCCTGGTATTGACGAAAGAGAATTCTGGCAAAGAGCTGAAGATAGAAACCGAAAAACAGCTCTGCGTTACAACCTGCTCGGGATGGCAGAATATGAAGCCTTTGAAGCTTTTGTCAGACATAAACTATAACTTTAGGATCTGACTAATATATTTTAGGCAAACACTAAATATGAAATAATAAAATGTATTTTAAATTTCATAATCTATCGAAGCTTTCAATTCCCGAATAGATTTTAAAAATTCCACTACTTTTAAATGAGCTGGATGTTTTTGGTAAATCATCAGGTCTTCAAAATTGTCAAAATCCATAGACAAAACTACATCATACTCATTATCAGGATTTAAATTAATGCCTGTTTCTAATCGTTTTATTTGAACGATTTCGTTTTTTAGGGCATGAAGTTCATTATTCAGCCTGGATGCGTTTAAAGCCTTTAATTCGGCTATTCCCGGATTTTTAAGTTTCCAGAGCACAATGTGTCGGATCATAAGTGCATTTTTAATTTTTGATAAACTTTTGTACTGATTTTTGTAGCTCATTTTTTAATTCCAACAAATAAATGCCTTTCTCTAGATTTTGGATATTTATTTTTAAATGCTCTACTTTATTACTTTGTTCTGTTAAGATTTTCTTTCCAGTTATATCAAAAATAACAATCTGATAATTTTCTCTTTTATTATCGGTATAAATTTCGAGATATTCATTACAAGGATTCGGATATATTAAAAAATTTACAGCACGATTCTCGGAAATTCCACTCACACTTCCAACTCCATTCACTACCCAATTATTTGGATCAACTACTATGCCACTTACCGATTTATTCATTGGCATCTTAAACGTTTCGTTAATAGCTGAATGGTAAAGTTTTATAATAGTATCTCCACCTGCCCTTTGTATTTTATATTCCATTTTCATTTTAAACAAAGGGGTAATGCTCGCTGATGTGGATTGATGCACATTCATACTGAGGGTATCGTTCTGTTGCCAGTACACAATATCAAGTGTTGGAAAACCTTCCCCAAAATACCATTGATTAAAGAAATCAGTAAAATTTTGACCCGACAGTTCTTCAGCCACTGCTTTAACATCTAGACCTGTTATGGTACTGTCTTTAAAACGGATTTGAATGGTCTTTAACAGGTTGAAGAATAAAGCATCATTGCCAATATCAAATCTCAGATTATGGATAATGGCTGCACCTTTTTTATAGGAAAGCCTTCCATCGAATATTCTGCCTTCGGAAATAGCCTGTAAAGGTGGAATATAAACACTCCCATCAGGCATAGACATTACATTATTGTGTGCGTCTACCATGTGTTGCTGCGCTTCCTGATAGGAGGTCAGAGCTGCTGCTGCCAGGTATTCTCCATAAGAAGCAAAGCCTTCGTTGATCCATATATCGCTCCAGGTTTTGCAGGTTACGTTATCTCCCCACCATTGGTGACATAATTCATGTGAGGTGAGATAAAAATTAAAATCACTCAACGTCGTCATGGTTTGATGTTCCATCCCTCCACCGATAGGAGCCATGCAATGTCCGTATTTTTCTTTATAAAAAGGATATAAGCCGAAAAGACTAGAATAAAGTTCAATAAAACCGGGTGTTCTGTCAATTTCAGTTTTATAATTTGGAAGGCACAAAGGATTGCTATAAACATAATTCTGAACCAGAATAGAATCCTGTAGGCCTGCAGGATGCGCATAAATTGAATAATCTGCATAATCGCTCACAGCTATTGAAATTAAATAATAATCGATGGGGTAGCGTGTTTTCCATTCGTATCTAACTTTGTTGTTCGCTAAAGGAACCACAGCCGTCAGTTTTCCCTCTGATCCAACTTTATTATCGTTGCTGGTGGTTACAAAAATATAAGCCGAATCAGCCTTATCTGTTAATGATTGCTTGACAGGAAACCATTCTTTGGCAGCAAATGGTTCCGATAAAGTAGAGGTAACCTGATTGCCCCAGGTAGAGGATGTCTGACAAGAAATACCGGTAAAAAAACCAGTCCCAGTTGGGGTCAATCCATAATAAAATATCTGAACAGAAATACTTGCACCCATACTTAATGGCGTAAGTCCGACAAAAACCTCGTCACCTATCCTATTAAATGCCTTCAACTGATTGTTCACTTTTATTGAATCGATGGTGAAATAGCTCTTGAGTTCAAATACAAAAGTATCCAAAGATGCAGCTATCACTTTAGCATTGATTGTTGCATTTCCTTCAACATATGTTGACGTTCGTTCAACTTTAATATCCAGTTTATAAAATTTTACATCGTATTTATTCATCAAACTCGACTGCTTCAGATTCGAATTTGGAGCAAACTGCTTTTGTTCATTCAATTTTCTTTCGCTTACGAATGGATGTGCAAATTGAGCAAATAAGAGATTATGCAGCAAAATGAATAGCAAAATACTCGGAATTTTTTTCATATTCAGGTTTTTAATTCAATTACAAAAGTATAAAATAATACCGTTTAACAGCTTAAAAGTGTTTCTTGTCCTAAAAAAACTTAATTTCATCAAATAAGTCATACTTTAACATATCATTTATAAAACCGATTAGATAAAACTTTAATTTTGTAGCAATTAAAAAAACAATCTACCTTATAAATAAAAAAATGAAAAAAAATCTTTTAAAATTTAGTTTGCTACTTTTCTGCTTATTTTTCGCAACCACATTCTTGAGTGCACAAGATGAAAAAGACAAGAAACCAGAAGGTTACAAATTTACAATCGAAAAACAAATCAAAGCGACTTCTGTAAAAAATCAGTGTAAATCAGGTACCTGTTGGAGCTTTTCAACCTTTTCGTTTATTGAATCAGAATTAATCAGAATGGGCAAAGGTGAATATGATATTTCAGAAATGTTTAGTGTAAGACATGCTTATGCCGACAAAGCTGAAAAATTTGTACGTATGCACGGAACTATCAATTTTGGTGGTGGTGGGGCAGCTCATGATGTAACTGATATGATCCGTAAATACGGTATGGTTCCAGAAGAAATATATGCAGGATTAAACTACGGTGAAACCAAACACGATCATGGTGAACTGGACGCAGCTTTAAAAGCTTATATCAAAGCCATTGCTGATGATAACAACAAAAAATTAACTACAGCCTGGTTAAGAGGTTTTAATGGCATTTTAGATGCTTATTTCGGTAAATTACCAGAAACTTTTACATATAAAGGAAAAACGTATACACCACAATCTTATGCCAAAGAATCAGGTATCAATCCTGATGATTATATTGAATTTTCTTCCTATACCCACCATCCTTTTTATTCTAAATTTATCATTGAAGTTCCTGATAACTGGGCCTGGGGTGAAGTAAATAATGTTCCATTGAACGATATGATGTCTATTATTGACAATGCAATCAACAATGGCTATTCTGTTGCCTGGGGTGCAGATGTCAGCGAAAAAGGGTTTTCATGGAAAAACGGTGTAGCCGTTGTTCCTGACGAAGATAAATCTGATTTACAAGGTACCGAAAGAGACAAATGGGAAAAACTGACCGAAAGAGAAAAAGCTGCATCATTTTACACTTTTGACAAACCCGGTAAAGAAAAAGTGATTACTCAGGAAATGCGTCAACTGGCTTTTGATAACTATCAAACCACCGACGATCATGGAATGTTGATTTGTGGTATTGCCAAAGATCAAAACGGCAACAAATATTATCTGGTAAAAAACTCATGGAGTACCGAAGGCAAATATGAAGGCTATTTCTATGCTTCTGAAGCTTTTGTAAGATACAAAACCATGGATATTATGATTCACAAAGATGCTACCCCAAAAGAAATTCTTAAAAAATTCAAAATGTAATTGTTAAATTGCATTTTTAAAAAAGGTGTTGAAGCAATTCAGCACCTTTTTTTATGTTAGGACTGCAAATAAAGGGCTATTAAAGCTTAAATTGAGAAAAACACCTCCAACTACAAGATAATTGTTAAAGAACCAAAAACAAGCCCCAAATAGGGTCTGCCGCCAAAACGACACACATTGCAATAACTTACCTTAAACTTATCAATACCTACCTTTAACTGATAAAATACTACCCTAAACTGATGTGGTCTTTACTTCGCATACAGATTGTAGTACATTTATCAAAAAGATTCACTAAAAAAATTAAACATGAGAAAAATTTTATTCAGCTTGATTTTAGTAAGCACAATGCTATCAGGCTCTTTTGCGCAAACAGGAAGTATCAGGGGTAAAATCCTGGATTCGCTAACCAGCGAAACGATTCCGGGAGCAAGTGTATATGTAGAGGTTGGAAAAGCCCTCATAGGAGTATCTACAGATAAATATGGTTATTTCCATATTAAAGGTCTCAATCCGGGCGTGTACAATGTAAACATCTCTTTTGTTGGTTATAACAAAAGAATTATCACAACTGTAGGTGTAAATTCCAACCAGATGACTTCTATTGAAGATGTATCTCTTAACAAAGCAGATTTACCCGGTATCGAAGTAGTGGGATACAGAGATAAGTTAATAGATACCAGAACCGTTCAGTTAATCAGAGCCAAAGAAATCAAAAACATACCTAATGGAAACAATTTAACCTATTTGCTCAATGCAATCACACCAGGGGTTTTGGTAAGCGACGATGGAAGAGAAGTTTATTTCAGAGGTGCCCGAAATGGTGGAGTTATTTATTATGTGGATGGTGTAAAGAAACGCGACAGCGATTATAAAATCCCCGGTTCTGCAGTTGCCAGTGTGATGGTATACATGGGAGATGTTCCCGCTAAATATGGTGATTTTGATGGAGGCGTAGTGGTGGTTGAAACCAAGAGCTATTTTGATTTTGAAGCTGAAAGAATGGCAGCCCGGAGATGATAAAATATTTGCTTGAATTCTGTAAAAACAAATAAAATGAAAAAAATCCTGATTATTAGTTATCTATTGCTAATTGCCATCCATTGCTTTCCTCAAAAATTAAGTATAAATGGCTTTGTAAAAGATGCAATTACACTGAAACCCATTAAAGGCGTAAATATTCAGATTGCAAATACAACAATTGGAACAACTACAGACGATTCGGGATTTTTTTCATTTGCAACCACCTCTCCTGCTGAAAACCTAATGATTTCACATATCAGCTACGAAAAAAAGCAGTATAGAATTTCTCATTTCAAAAACAAAATTGAAATTCTTTTAACGCCTTTAATCAATGAATTGAAAGAAGTTACTATAAATTCAGAACCTATCAATAGCATTACCAAAAAATTACCGATTTATGTAATCGATTATCTGATCATTGATAATACAATTTTGTTATTGGCCTATAATCATAAAAGAGTAAACGATACACGTTTGTACTTAATTGATGTTGAAGCTAATATTTTAATGGAAAAGAAGATTGACAAAGCAGAAACGTTGTATGTTGATTGTTTTGAAGATATCTATTATTTGAATAAAAAAGAAGCTGTAAAAATTGAAATAAACTCAAAAGAAATAGCTTTGACCGATACTATAGGAATCAATGATTTTGATGCTTACAACAAAGCCATTGATTTTAAAATCAGTGATAATATCTACTATCATACATTTCATTATCAGAATTTTGTAATGAAATTGCATTGTATCAATTTATTTGATGAAGAAAAAGAAAATCGTACGTTGTTTACAATTGCTGATAGTATTAAAATAAATATTTTTGAAAGAGAATTCAATTTCTTTTATTATGCCAAAAGAGCCCTACAATATGGATTATCTATAACTTCAGTTTATAAATATTTAGCCGAACTGCGCAATGCTCAATCGCTGGATTGGGTGGATCTGCATGGCAGGTTTTCTCCTTTGAAGGCAAGTGTAATACGTTTAAAAGATAATATTTGTGTTTTCAACTCCACGTCAAATATGATTGAAATATATACGGCAGAAGGTAAATTGATACAAAAATCAGAAGCAAAATTTATTACAGATAAAAATTATAGCGGGAAAATCATCAAAGATGAAAATAAAAAAAAGTTGTATGCAATTTTTAAAGATCAATCAAATATACTATTAAAAGAAGTTGATTTAGTTACAGGGCAGTTAAAACCTCAGATTAGTTTCCCTGATTTTCCATTTATTGAAAACATAAAGATATCAGGAAATCAGGTGTATTTTTTATACAAGAAGAAATTAAACGAGGAATTAAAACAATTGTATACATTAGTGATTTAGTGATTTGGTGGTTTCAGACACTGTTTTTTCCACAGCCAAAACACCTACAGTCTAATAACCTAATGAGGTATAAACAAAAAAACCCCATCTTTCGATGA